>NZ_JBFNXJ010000001.1:0-300000 GCF_040812015.1 Chitinivorax sp. PXF-14
GATAACCACCGCCAATTTCACCCATACGCCGGTTTGCGTGTGGCTGCACCCAGCGCCGCCATGTCGATGCCCACAAAACACGCCCCTGCCTGCGGGCAGAAAAATGGCCCGGTCATTCAGGCCGGGCCACTCGATTTTCAACCATGCTTTATGGCGCGCGCCTCGCGTGGCGCGCATCTGCCGGCTGGCGTATCAGCGCATCAGCTCACCATCCTTGCTGATCACGGTGATGTCGACATACTTCGATCCGCGGCGTTCCTGCGGGCCGAAGTTGACGATGTAGCCGCCCGCGTCGTAGCCCTTCAGGCTTTCGAGCGCGCCGGACATCTTCTCGCGTGAGACCCCGCCGCGTTTGACCGCTTCGGCGATGACCTTGGCGACGATATGGCCTTCCATCGTGGCGTAGGTGACCGGCTGGTCGGGGGCGAATTCCTTCATGACCCGCAGGTGTTCCTTCGATACGGGGGTCAGCGAGTTCCACGGCATCGGCACCACCTGCGAGATACCCACGCCGTGCGCGTCTTCGCCCACGGACTTGGTCAGCGACTTGTAGCCGACGGTGGACAGCGCGAACAGCTGTGCGCCCGGGTCGAGGTCGCGGTATTGCTTGACGAAGGCGGTGGCTGCGTCGGAGTTGGCGATCATCACGATGGCCTGTGGCTTCACCGCGTTGATGGTCTTCACTGCGTCGCCGACGGCATTGGTCTTGAGGTTGTAGATGCCCTTGGTGGCGAGCTCCAGATTGTGCTCGCGCAGCGCGGCCTGCACGGCGGCAAGGCCGGTCTTGCCGAAGGCGTCGTCGGAATACAGTACGCCGATCTTCTGCATGCCGAGGCTCACCGCCTGCTTGACGATCTTGCGCGCCTCGTCGCCGTAGCTCGCGCGGACGTGGAACAGCTGCGGGATGTAGCCTTCCTGGATCGAGTCGGCCTCGAGCTTGTAATTGCCCTGGCCGGCGGCCTTTTCCTCGGTGCCGTAGGGCGCGCGCAGCGAGTCGGCGCCGGTGAGCGGGCCGACCAGCGCGATATTGGCTTTCTGCAGCGCCTTGGTGCGCACGATCAGCGCGATGTTGGGGGTGCCGGTGTAGCCGGCCAGCACGTCGACGTTATCGTTGATCAGTGCCTGGGTGTTCTGGTAAGTCTTGGGGGGCAGGCTGGCGTCGTCTTTCACGATCAGCGTGATCTTCTTGCCGCCCACGCCGCCCTTGGCGTTGATGGAGTCGAAATAGGCCTTCATGCCGGTCGAGTAGTCCTTGCCCGAATCAGACAGCGGGCCGGTCAGCGCCACCGACTGGCCTACGCGGATTTCACCGCCGGCGGCAAACGCGTTGGCGGCAAAGGCAAGGCTGACGGCAAGCATGCTTGCGCGGAACAGGTTTTTTTTCATTCTGACTCCACCCGATTTAAACGGTATTGGTATTGTTTTGGGCCGGGCAAACCGGCAAGATCGGTGCCAGTCGGACCGTCTGGCGCGATGCAAAACGCCGTCCGTATCTTATAGCATCGACGCGGCTTTTGCTAATATGGCAGCCCACTGATATTTCCCGCTTTTTCCCTGACCGTGCCCCCATCCAGCAACGATTTTGCAGGCCGCCTGATTGCCTGGCAGCAAGCCCACGGGCGCCACGATCTGCCCTGGCAGCACTCGCGCGACCCTTACCGGGTCTGGTTGTCCGAGATCATGCTGCAGCAGACCCAGGTCGCCACGGTGATCCCTTACTACCTGGCCTTTCTCGAACGCTTTCCCGATATCGCCGCGCTGGCCGCGGCGCCGCTCGACGACGTGCTGGCGGCCTGGAGCGGGCTCGGCTACTACACCCGGGCGCGCAATCTGCAAAAGGCCGCTCAGCAGATTGTGGCCGGGCATGGCGGCGTGTTTCCCGACGATGTCGCGCTGGTCGAGGCGCTGCCGGGTATTGGGCGTTCCACTGCGGCGGCGATCTGTGCGTTTTCGTTCGGGCAGCGCCGGGCGATTCTCGACGGCAACGTGAAGCGCGTGCTCGCGCGCTGGCTTGGCGTGGATGGCTACCCCGGCGACAAGAAGATCGAGACCCGGCTGTGGGCCGAGGCCGAGGCCTTGCTGCCGGCCATCGGCATCGAGGCCTACACGCAGGCGCAGATGGACCTGGGCAGCCTCATCTGCACGCGCGGCAAGCCGCGCTGCGATGCCTGCCCGGTCAGCACGGATTGTGTTGCCCTGCGCGACGGCCTGACCGCCGTGCTGCCGGCACCGAAGCCGAGAAAGGCCATCCCGAGCCGGGCCACGGTCATGCTGCTGGCCTGGGACGGCGACCGGCTGCTGCTCACGCGGCGCCCGCCGAGCGGCATCTGGGGCGGCCTGTGGTGCCTGCCCGAGGTGGCGTCCACGCTCGATGCCGAGACTTTTTGCACGCAGCACGGCCTGACGCTGCTGGCCGACCAGGCCGCTGCGGACTTCGAGCATGTGTTCACGCATTTCCGTCTCACCATCACCCCCCATGCGCTGCAGGTGGCGCGCGGCACGGCGCTTGCCGCTGAGCCGGACTGGGACTGGTTCACGCGCGAGCAGGCGCTCGCCGCCGGCATTCCGCAACCTTTGCGCAAATTGCTGTCGAACCCGCAGGCCAGCCTGTTTTGAGGTCGGGCGGCGCTTGTGTGTGGCCGCCGTCAAACTTGCAGTCAAACTCGTTTAAAATACGCGTTTTGCGTCCGAACCCCTGCCCTTAAGGAATCGCCATGCCCGTCAACCTGCCCGCCATCGATCCCGCCCAATTGTTCCCGGTCGCCGGGGTCGAGCTCGGCTATGCCTGCGCCGGTATCAAGAAACCCAACCGCAAGGACGTGCTGGTGCTGCGCCTGGCCGAAGGTGCCTCGGTGGCCGGCGTGTTCACGCAGAACCGCTTCTGCGCGGCGCCCGTGCTGGTTTCCAAGGATCACCTGGGCCACGGCAATATCCGTGCGCTGGTGATCAACACCGGCAACGCCAATGCCGGCACCGGCGAAAAGGGCCTGCTCGACGCGCGCGCGGTGTGCGAGGCGGCGGCGAGCAAGCTCGGCGTGAAGTCGTCGCAGGTGCTGCCGTTCTCCACCGGCGTGATTCTCGAGCCGCTGCCCGTCGACAAGATCTTCGCCGGCCTGCCCGACGCGGTGGCCGACCTCAAGGCCGACAACTGGGCCAACGCCGCCGAGGCGATCATGACCACCGACACCCAGCCCAAGGCGACGTCGAAGCGCGTCACCATCGGCGGCCAGACCATCACCATCACGGGCATCTCCAAGGGCGCCGGCATGATCCGCCCGAACATGGCGACCATGCTCGGCTTCGTCGCCACCGACGCGGCCGTGCCGCAGGCGCTGCTGCAGGCACTGCTGCGCCACGCGGCGGATCGCTCGTTCAACCGCATCACGATCGATGGCGATACCTCGACCAATGACTCCTTCATCCTGATCGCCTCGGGCAAGGTTGCGGTGCCGGGCTTCAACGATGCCGACAGCGCCGAGTTCGCCGCGCTGCGCGATGCCGTGACCGAGGTGTCGCAATGGCTGGCGCAGGCCATCGTGCGCGATGGCGAAGGCGCGACCAAGTTCATCAGCGTCAAGGTTGAAGGCGGCAGGAACGAGGATGAGGTGAAGGCCGTGGCCTATGCGATCGCCCATTCGCCGCTGGTGAAGACGGCGTTCTTCGCCTCCGACCCGAACCTCGGTCGCATCCTGGCGGCCGTCGGCTATGCCGGCATCGGCGATCTCGACGTGAGCCTGATCGACCTCTACCTCGACGGTGTGTGGGTCGCCAAGGACGGCGGCCGCAACCCCGACTACAAGGAAGAGGACGGCCAGCGCGTGATGAAGCAGTCCGAGATCACCATCCGCGTGCTGCTCAAGCGCGGCCCGGCCGAGACCACGGTGTGGACCTGCGACTTCTCCTACGACTACGTGCGCATCAACGCCGACTACCGTACCTGATCCCTGTCCCAAGTGCCGCGGGCATCGCGCCCGCGGCTCACCCGCCGCCCCGCCTGATGGCCGCCCTCCCTGTATTGGACCCCCCATGACCCTGCCCCTCGAACACCTCGTTGCGCGTGCCGAGCAGCTGATCGACCGGCTCGAACAGATCCTGCCGCCTGCCGTGCCAGACGTGGCCTGGGATGCCGTGGCCTACCGCTGGCGCAAGCGCCAGGGGCGCGGCTTTCTCGAAGCCGTGCATCACCTGCACAGGATCGGCCTGGCCGACCTGCACAATATCGACCGGCAGAAGCGGCTGATCGAGCAGAACACGCGCCAGTTCGTGCACGGCAAGCCCGCCAACAACGTGCTGCTGACCGGCGCGCGCGGCACCGGCAAGTCCTCGCTGGTGAAGGCGGTGCTCAACGAGTTCGCGGGCCATGGCCTGCGCCTGATCGAGGTGGACAAATCCGATCTGGTCGATCTGCCCGACATCGTCGATCTGATCGCCGAGCGCCCCGAGCGCTATGTGATCTTCTGCGATGACCTGTCCTTCGACGAGGGCGAGGCCGGCTACAAGGCACTCAAGTCGGCGCTCGACGGCTCGGTGGCGGCCGCCACCGACAACCTGCTGATCTACGCGACGTCAAACCGCCGCCACCTGCTGCCCGAGTATTTCCACGAGAACGAGCGTACGCGCCACGTCGGCGAGGAAATCCACCCGGCCGAGGCGGTCGAGGAAAAGGTCTCGCTGTCCGAGCGCTTCGGCCTGTGGGTGTCGTTCTACCCGTTCGGCCAGGATGAATACCTGGCCGCGGTGCGCCACTGGCTCGGTCACTTCGGCGTGGCCGATGTCGATGGCCAACTGGTGACGCGCGAGGCGCTGCAGTGGTCGCTATCGCGTGGCATGCGCTCGGGCCGCGTGGCCTGGCAGTTTGCCCGCGACTGGGCCGGCCGCCTGCAGGATGGCGCCGCATGAGCGACACGGTGGAGGACAAGATCGTCGATGTCGTCGCAGGGGTGCTGCGCCAGCCCGACGGTAGTTTCTTTCTCGCCAGCCGGCCCGAGGGCAAGGTCTACGCGGGCTACTGGGAATTTCCCGGCGGCAAGGTCGAGCCCGGCGAGGCACGCGCCGATGCGCTGACGCGCGAATTGCGCGAGGAGCTCGGCATCGAGGTCGAGCACGCCACGCCGTGGCTCACGCAGGTATTCACCTATCCGCACGCCAAGGTGTGCCTGAATTTCTTTCTCGTCCACCGCTGGCGCGGCGAGCCGCATCCGCACGAGGGCCAGCAGTTCGCCTGGCAGCGTGCCGGCGTGCTCGACGTGTCGCCGGTGCTGCCGGCCAATACGCCGATCTTCCGCGCACTGGCGCTGCCTGAGCTGTATGCGATCACCAATGCCCAGGAATGGGGCGCCGCGCCGCTGCTGGCAAGGCTGGAGGCCGCGCTGGAGCGTGGTCTCAGGCTGATCCAGGTGCGCGAGAAGAGCTGGCCACGTGAGCAGCAGCTGGCCTTTGCCCGCGAAGTCGTGGCCCGCGCCCGGCCCTTTGGCGCCAAGGTATTGATCAACGGCGATGTGACGCTGGCCCACGAGGCGGGGGTGGATGGCGTGCACCTGTCGAGCGGTGCGCTGCTGGCGGCCGGCGAGCGCCCCGATCTGCCTTGGGTCGGCGCCTCCTGTCACGATCTGCGCGAGCTCGAACAGGTGGCGCGGCTCGGCCTCGACTATGCCTTGCTCGGCCCGGCGCAGCCGACGGCCTCGCACCCGGGCCAGCCGGCGCTGGGCTGGGAGGCCTTCCGCGCGCTGCACGCGCATGGCTGGCCATTCCCGATCTACGCGCTCGGCGGCCTTGCGCCGGGCGACCTTGCTACCGCACAGGCCCACGGCGCGCACGGCATCGCGATGCTGAGGCAGGCCTGGTGAGGCGCTGGCTCGCGCCGCTCGTGTTGCTGGCCGCCTGCAGCGGGCCGGACCAGCCGCCGCCGTCTGTGACCTGTGCCGACCCGGCGGCGGGCTGCCGTTTCAAGGTGGGCGAGCGCGAAGTCAGCCTGCGCTTCGGCCAGCCCATCACGGCGATGGCGCCGTTCGACGTGGCCGTGAAGGTTGCGCAGGCGCGCGAGGTCAAGGCCAGCTTTGCCATGCGCGGCATGGATATGGGGAGTAACCAGTATCGCCTGCTCGCCGCAAATGACGGAAACTGGGCCGCCAAGGTCATGCTGCCCGTCTGCGTGCAAGGACGCCGCGACTGGCTCATGACGCTGAGCGTGGACGGCGAGGCCGTCACCGTACCGTTTTCCAGCCATTAACCATCCCTGCCTCGACCGGCAGGCCCGGAGGCCCCATGCGCATTGCCGTCTTCGATACCCACCGCTACGACCGCGAGGCGCTCGAGCACGCCAACGCCGCATTCGGCCATGAGCTGTGCTTTTTCGAGCCGCGCCTGAACGCGCAGACGGCCGAGCTTGCCGGCGGCTTCGACGTGGTCTGCCCCTTCGTCAACGACAGGCTCGACGCCGCCGCGCTCGGCGTGCTGGCGCGGGCCGGTGTGCGGCTGGTGGCCTTGCGTGCGGCCGGCTTCAACGCGGTCGACATTGCCGAGGCCAACCGTCTCGGCCTGCGCGTGGTGCGCGTGCCGGCCTACTCGCCGCATGCGGTGGCCGAGCACGCCTTCGCGCTGCTGCTGACGCTGGTGCGCAAGACGCACCGCGCCTACGGCCGCGTGCGCGACGGCAATTTCTCGCTCGACGGGCTGGTTGGCTTCGATCTGCATGGCAAGACGATAGGCATCGTCGGCGCCGGGCGCATCGGCCAGGCGGCCATCGGCATCGCGCGCGGCTTCGGCTGCCGTACGCTGGTCTATGATCTGGGACGGGACACGGCCTTGGCCGAGCGGCTGGGCTTCGAGTATGCAAGCATGGACGAGGTCCTGGCGCAGGCCGACGTAGTGTCGCTGCACCTGCCGTTGACGCCGCAGAGCCGTCACCTGATCGACACCCACGCGATTGCGCGCATGAAGCCCGGGGCGCTGATCGTCAACACCAGCCGCGGCGCGCTGATCGACACGCACGCGGTGATCGCCGCGCTCAAGTCGGGGCGCCTCGGCGGGGTGGGGCTCGACGTCTACGAGCTGGAGGAGGGGGTGTTCTTCGAGAATCTGTCCGAGGCGCCGTTGCAGGATGACCAGCTGGCGCGCCTGCTGACCTTCCCCAACGTGCTGATCACCTCGCACCAGGGCTTTCTGACGCGCGAGGCGCTCGACAATATCGCCCACACGACGCTGGCTAATGTGCGCGCCTTCGAGCGTGGCGAGGCGCTGGAGAACGAAGTACAGCTCAGCTGAGCACGTCGTCGTCCGGCGGCGTGTCGTCCTTGGTCGGAATGCGGTATTGCTCGTTGGCCCACTGGCCGAGGTCAATCAGCTTGCAGCGCTCGGAGCAGAACGGCCGGAACGCGTTCTCAGACAGCCAGGCGACCTGTGCGCCGCAGCTCGGGCAGGGGACGTAGCGGATGGTTTTTTTGGGCTCGGACATGGTCGGCAACACGAAACGGGTCGGCGCATGCTAACACAGCACCGATCGACATTTTGCAAGGAAGCAGCATGAGCAACCAAGACTGGCTGGCGCGCAGCCGGCAGGCCGTATGGCACCCGTGCACGCAGATGAAGCGCCACGAGACGCTGCCGCTGGTGCCGATCGAGCGCGGTGAAGGGCCGTGGCTGATCGACTTCGACGGCAAGCGCTATCTCGACGGGGTATCGAGCTGGTGGGTCAACCTGTTCGGCCACTGCAACCCGCTCATCGGCGATGCCATCAAGGCGCAGCTCGATACGCTCGAACACGTGATCCTGGCCGGCTTTACCCAGCGGCCGGTGGTCGAGCTGTCCGAGCGGCTGGCGGCGCTGACCGGCCTGGGCCATGCCTTCTACGGCTCGGATGGCGCCTCGGCGACCGAGATCGCGCTCAAGATGAGCTTTCACTACTGGCGCAACGCCGGGCGTGGCGACAAGGTAGGCTTCGTCAGCCTGCAGCACAGCTATCACGGTGAGACGCTGGGCGCGCTGTCGGTGACCGACGTGGCCTTGTTCCGCGACACCTATGCGCCGCTGCTGCGCCACAGCCACCAGGTGCCGAGCCCCGACTGGCGCCTGGCCGCACCCGGCGAGAGCCACGAGACCTATGCGCTGCGCTGCGCCGATGCGCTGGCCGACTTCCTGGCGCAGCACCACGCGAGCACCGCCGCGCTGATCGTCGAGCCGCTGGTGCAGGGCGCGGCCGGCATGGCGATGTACCACCCGGCCTACCTGCGGCGCGCGCGCGAGCTGTGCGACCGCTACCAGGTGCATCTGATCGCCGACGAGATCGCGGTCGGCTTTGGCCGCACCGGCACGATGTGGGCGCATCAGCAGGCCGGCATCAAGCCGGATTTCCTTTGCCTGTCGAAGGGCATCACCGGCGGCTACCTGGCGTTGTCGGCCGTGCTGACGACCGATGAGGTCTATGCCGGCTTCTACCACGACGATGTCACGCGCGGCTTCCTGCACAGCCATAGCTACACCGGCAATGCGTTGGCCTGCCGTGCGGCGCTGGCGGTGCTCGACATCTTCGAACATGAGGAGGTGATCGAGAGCAATCGCGTGCGTGCCGCCTGGTTCACGGCGCTGATGGAGCCGATCATGCACCACGCCAAGGTGCGGCACTTCCGCCACCTCGGCATGATCTGGGCCTTCGAGGTCGACACCGCGCGGCCCGATTTTGCCAGCTGGGCCTTCTGCCTGGCGATGGAGCACGGCGTGCTGATCCGCCCGATGGGCAATACGGTATATTTCATGCCGCCCTATGTGGTCGACGGCGAGGAAGTCAGCCTGTTCGTTTCGGCCGCGCTCGACATGCTGGAGCAGGCCTAGGCTACGGGTGCTGGCCGTGGTGGGTGTCAGCCGTCGAGCCCGGCACGCTCCGCCAGGTCTTTCAGATCCATTGCCAGCGCGCCCTCGATCTGCCCCAGCGGCCCGGCCAGAAAGGCCGCCAGTGCCTGTTCCTGCGGGTGCATGCGGTCGGGGCGAAGCTGCACCATGACCAGCAGGTGGTACAGTTCGGCCAGGGTGATGCGCTCGGCGCTGCGGCGCAGCAGCCAGCCGTTTCCGTCGTTGCGGTCGATCAGCTGGGCCTTGTGCAGCCGCGCGAGCAGCTGCGACAGTTGGTCGAGCCCGCAGTGCAGCTTCTTCTGCAGCTGCCTGGCGGAGGGTGCCTCGCCGCGCTGCTGGGCGTGATAGAGCTGCACCAGCACGCGGATGGCGTCGAAGAAGCTGCGCCCGACGAGCGGCTTGCGGCGCCAGGCCTGGGTTTCCCAGTACGACAGGCTGGCCGACAGCACGGCGCCGAACAGGATGGTGGCCCACATCACATACAGCCACAGCAGGAAGATCGGGAAGCTCGAAAATGCGCCATACACCAGCTTGTAGCTGCCCATGCCCTTGATGTAGACGGCAAAGCCCCGCTTCACGAACTCGAACACCACCGCCGCCACGGCGCCGGCCGTCAGCGCATGCTTCACCGGCACCTCGCAGTTCGGCACGGCGTAGTACAGCAGCGAGAAGGTCGCCATGCCGAGCAAGAGCTGCACGCTACTGGCCAGCGCCGCCTCGCCGAAGGGCACCTCCTTGGCGTAATCCATCGACTGCGTGAGCAGCCATGAGGTCAGGCTCAGGCTGGCGCCGATGATGATCGGGCCCAGCGTCAGCGCCGCCCAGTACATGATGATGCGGCGGAACATGGGGCGTGGCGTGGTCACGCGCCAGATGGCGTTGAAGGCGCGCTCGATGGTGAGGATCATCATCAGCGAGGTGACGCCCAGCGTGATGATGCCGACCGCGGTGAGCTTCGCCGCGTTATCGGAAAACTGCCGCATGTACACGGTGATGATCTTGCCCGACGAGGTCGGCACCAGGTTGGTCAGCAGGAAGACCTTGAACTGGTTGCTGAAGCTCTCGAACACCGGGAAGGCCGAGAAGATCATCAGCACGATGGTCAGGAAGGGCACCAGCGCCAGCAGCGTGGTGAAGGTCAGGCTGCCGGCGGTCTGCAGGCACTGGTCCTGCTGGAAGCGCGTGAAGACATAACGCAGGAAGCCGGCGGGGGCGTGCAGGGGCGTGCGCTTGGCACGGTCGATCAGCGTCAGCAGCATGGTGTCGGGGGAAATCGGCGGCGGGATTGGTCTTTGCCCAATATAATAGCGCATCCGTTTTTCCATCCCCCGTCCCATGCACGATATTCTGGTTCTTTATTACAGCCATCACGGCGCCGTGAAACAGCTCGCCCAGCTCGTTGCACGCGGCGTCGAGGGTGTCGCCGGCTGCCGCGCGCGCCTGCGCACCGTGCCCAAGGTCTCGACCGTGTGCGAAGCCAGCGAGCCCGCCATTCCCGACAGCGGCGCGCCCTATGTGGAGCGGCAGGACCTCGACGAGTGCATCGCCGTCGCGCTGGGCAGCCCGACCCGCTTCGGCAACATGGCCGCACCGATGAAGTATTTCTGGGATGGCACGGCCAGCGAATGGACGCGCGGCACGCTCGCCGGCAAGCCCGCCTGCGTGTTCACGAGCAGCGGCGCCATGCACGGCGGCAACGAGGCGACGCTGATCAGCATGATGCTGCCGCTGTTGCATCACGGCATGGTGCTGGTCGGCCTGCCGTTCACCGAGCCTGCGCTCAACCTGACGCAGACCGGCGGCACCCCTTACGGCGCCAGCCACGTGGCGGGCATGATGTCCGACCAGCCGGTATCCGAACATGAAAAACAACTGTGTCTCGCGCTGGGCCGCCGCCTCGCCGAGACCGCACTGAAACTCGCCAAATGAACCTGAATCGTCTGCTCTATCTCGGCTCGGTCGCAAGCCTGACCGCGCTGATCTTTCTCTGCCTCGCCTGGGAGCTGTGGCTCGCGCCGATCCGCCCGGGCGGATCGTGGCTCGTGCTCAAGGTGGTGTTCCTGCTGTTCCCGCTGTTCGGCATCCTGCGCGGCAAGGTCTACACCTACCAGTGGTCGAGCATGTTCATCCTGATCTATTTCACCGAGGGTGTGGTGCGCGGCTGGTCGGACCACGGACTGTCGCAGATGCTGGCGCAGATCGAGGTCGCCTTATCGATGCTGTTCTTCGTCTGCGTGATCTATTACGCGCGCGCCATGAAGCGCCTTGCAGCGGGAGTATAACCATGCAGACCGGCCAGACTCGCCTGCTCTGGGTATTGCTGATCAGCTTTCTTGCCGCTTCATGCTGGTCGGGCTGGCAGCCCCATGATGCCGGCACCTGGGGCATGGAGGTTGCGCCGGCCGGCATTGCGCTGGCCGTGATGGTGCTGACGCGGGCCCGCTTTCCGCTCACCAGCCTGCTCTACCTGCTGGTCTGGTTGCATGCGCTGGTGCTGCTGGTGGGCGGCCACTACACCTATGCCGAGGTGCCGGCGTTCAACTGGCTGCGCGACGAATTCGGCCTCGCGCGCAACTATTACGACCGCGTCGGCCACCTGATGCAGGGTTTCGTGCCGGCCATCGCGATTCGCGAGATCCTGCTGCGCAACACCGCGCTCAAGCCGGGTAAGCTGCTGTTCTTCATCATCGTGCTGATGTGCCTCGGCATCAGCGCCGCTTACGAGCTGGTCGAATGGCTGGCCGCCGTGCTGCTGGGGCAGGGTGCCGATGCCTTCCTCGGCACCCAGGGCGATGTGTGGGACACCCAGTGGGACATGTTCTGCGCGATGATCGGCGCGCTTGCCGCGCAGCTGAGCCTGGCGCGGCTGCATGACCGCCAGCTGGCGGCGTTGTCAGCCATGAAATGAAAAACGCGCCCTCGGGCGCGTTCTCGTGTTGCCGGCTCGATGCCTCACACCAGCGGCTGAGCCTGAACCTTCTCTGCCTTGCTCGACAGCTTGTTCAGCGCCGAGAGGTAGGCCTTGGCGGAGGCGGCGATGATGTCCGTATCCGCCCCCTGGCCGTTGACGATGCGGCCGTCGCGCGCCAGCCGTACTGTCACTTCGCCCTGGCTATCGGTACCGCTGGTGATCGCGTTGACCGAGTACAGCTGCAGTTCGGCGTGGCTCTCAACAACGCTTTCGATGGCCTTGAAGGTGGCGTCCACCGGGCCGGAGCCCGTGGCCTTGCTACGTTTCTCGTGGCCGTGATCAACGAACACGATTTCGGCTGCCGGCTGTTCTCCGGTCTCCGTGTGGGTCGCGAGCGAGACGAACTTGTAGTCCTCCTGCTCATGGGTGATCAGCTCGTCGCTGACCAGCGCGTGCAAGTCTTCGTCAAAGATCTCGCTCTTCTTGTCGGCGAGCTCCTTGAAGCGGGCGAAGGCGGCGTTCAGCGCCTCTTCGCTTTCCAGTTCGATGCCGAGCTCCTTCAGCCGCGTGCGGAACGCGTTGCGGCCGGAAAGCTTGCCCAGCGTGAGTTTGTTGGCGTGCCAGCCCACATCTTCGGCGCGCATGATCTCGTAGGTCTCGCGGTGCTTGAGCACGCCATCCTGATGGATGCCCGATTCGTGGGCAAAGGCGTTGGCGCCGACGATGGCCTTGTTCGGCTGCACCGGGTAGCCGGTGATGGTCGATACCAGCTTGCTCGACGCCACGATCTGTGTGGTATCGATGCGTGTTTCGACATTGAACAGGTCACGGCGCGTCTTCACCGCCATCACCACTTCTTCGAGCGAGGCATTGCCAGCCCGCTCGCCAAGGCCGTTGATCGTGCATTCGACCTGGCGCGCGCCGTTGGCGACTGCCGCGAGCGAGTTGGCGACGGCCATACCCAGGTCGTTGTGGCAGTGGGTGGACCAGATCACCTGGTCCGAATTGGGCACGCGCTCGATCAGCTGGCGCATGCGCTCGCCCCATTGCGCGGGAATCGAATAGCCGACGGTATCGGGCACATTGATGGTCTTCGCGCCAGCCTGGATCACGGCGTCGAACACGCGGACGAGGAAATCCATCTCCGAACGCACGGCATCCTCGGCCGAGAATTCGACATCGTCGGTGTACTCGCGGGCGATCTTGACGGCCTTTACCGCCGCCTCGACGACCTGATCCTCGCTCATGCGCAGCTTGTTCTGCATGTGGATCGGGCTGGTCGCGATGAAGGTGTGGATGCGGCCCCGGGCGGCCGGCTTGATCGCCTCGCCGGCACGGCGTACGTCGTTCTCGTTGGCGCGGGCGAGCGAACAGATGGTCGATTCCCTGACGATCTCGGCGATCGCCTTGATCGCCTCGAAGTCACCGGGGCTGGCAGCGGCAAAGCCGGCCTCGATGACATCCACGCCGAGTTTTTCCAGCTGGCGGGCGACGCGGATTTTTTCTTCCTTGGTCATCGATGCGCCGGGGCTCTGCTCGCCGTCGCGCAAGGTGGTGTCGAAGATGTACAAACGATCGCTCATGGCTGGGGTGCTCCTGGAAGCCGGGCTGTTCGCACCCGACGGGTTGTTCGAAATCGTGTTGACGGAATAGGCGTGAATGTTGAATGGGCGGCCCAGCGAGGATGCCACCTCGGAGATGCGGGCGATATAGCTGGCAGGAATGCTGCCACGCTCGCGCCACTTATAGATGGCTGCACGCGACAAGGGCTCGTTGGGGAAGATGCGGTTGAAGTCTTCCGCGAGCTTGGTGGGGCCGCCGAAGTCGGCGATTAGACGATCGATGTCGAACGACATGGCACTATCCTGCTATCAACTTGATGAGCAGGATAGTGAGATTTGGACAATGCGTCAAATTAAATTTGACGCATTTTTAGAGATGGGTAGTTGGTGATGCGGCTTTTTTAGACATTAAGTCAAAATTACTGGGGGCCGGTATCCTGCGTATCGTCCTGCTTGTTGCGTCTGAGGCGCAGCAGGGCAATCAGGTAGCCTGACAGCGCATAGCAGACGAACAGGCCAAACAGCACCATGGGCGGCTCGACGGAGATCATCACGATGAACACGACGACGGCGAGCAGCGCGACGAACGGCACCGCCTTGCGCGCATTGAGCTCCTTGAAGCTGTAGAACGGCACATTGCTGACCATGGTCAGGCCGGCGAACAGTGTGAACGCCAGCATCATCCACTTGATCGCCGGGCCGTCGATCTCGTATTCGTTGCAGATCCACACAAAGCCCGCCACCAGCGCGGCGGCCGCCGGGCTGGGCAGGCCCTGGAACCAGCGCTTGTCCTGCACCGCCAGCATGGTGTTGAAGCGCGCCAGACGCAGCGCGGCACCGACGGCATAGACGAAGGCCACGGTCCAGCCGAGCTTGCCCATGCTCTTGAGCATCCAGACGTAGGCCACCAGCGCGGGGGCGATGCCGAAGCTGACCATGTCGGACAGGCTGTCGTACTCGGCACCGAAGGCGCTCTGGGTGTGGGTCAGGCGGGCGACCCGGCCATCCAGGCCATCCAGCACCATGGCCACGAAAATGGCGACCGAGGCGAGGATGAAGCGGCCATTCATGGCCTGCACGATGGCGAAGAAGCCGCCGAACAGGGCTGCCGTGGTAAACAGGTTGGGCAGCAGGTAGATACTTTGCTGGCGCAGCGTCATGTCGCGATCGTCGCGACGTCGATTAAACGGATGCATGGGCCTCCGGGAGCAGGTTAGGTAGGGCGTGGCGGCGTATCGCCAGCCTGGCGGGACGGCAATCTGCGGGTGGCAGGCGGCCTGGCCGATATTGTGTGTGGTCAAACCGCGCCATTTTAACGCAAAACACGGGGCGGGTTCTCACCACGCGCTTGGGGTGGGCCTCTCCGGCGTCTGGCTGGTGCTGGTGTGCGGGCGGTCTCGGCGGTCGCCGATGGCCGGGGCTGTCTAAATGTCGAATTCCGTTCCCGGCTGAGATGTGGCCCAGCTGCGGATGGCGTTGAGCAGCGCGGCCACGTCCACCGGCTTGGTCAGGTAACGTTCGAATCCGGCCGACAGGCCCTCCGCGATGTCGCTCGGCATGGCGTTCGCCGACAGTGCCCAGACCGGCACCTGGCAGGTGGTCGGCCGGTTGCGCAAGGCCTGCAGGATCTCCACGCCCGTCATGTCGCCCAGGTTCATGTCGCTGAGCACCAGGGTAGGGTGGATCTCCTCGCACAGCGCGATGCCGCTGGCGCCCGAGTCCGCCGTGAAGAACCTGATCGTCGCCTGCTTGGCAAAGACGCGTGTCAGCAGCAAGCGCGAGACCGGATCATCCTCGATGTAGAGCACCGTGATGTCGTCGGTGCCCGGTGCTGGCGCCATGGGCGCCGCTGCCGTGGGCTGAGACGCGCGTGGCGGCTCGGCGGCGGGAATGTTGACGGTAAACACGCTGCCGCGCCCCGGCTCGCTCTGCAGGCTGATGTCGCCGCCCATCAGCTGCAGCAGCTGGCGGGTGAACGACAGGCCGATGCCGGCGCCTTCCTCGGTCTTCTGCTTGCTGCCGACGCGCGAGAAAGGCTGGAACAGCTTGGCTTGATCCTCGGCACTGACCCCGATGCCGGTGTCGCGCACGGCGAGCGTCATGGTGTTGGCTTGCCGTTCGAGATGCAGGCTTACCTCGCCCTGCTCGCGGTTGTACTTGATGGCGTTGGACAACAGGTTGAACGCGACCTGACGCAGGCGCCGCTCGTCCCCCATCACCCAGCAGGCCTGCCCGGCGGCCAGTGGTGCCAGCCGCACGGCGCGGCGCTCCGCAAGCGGCGCCACCAGCGTCAGGCAATCGTGCAGCAGCGCGCTCAGCTCGACCGGTTTGCTCTCCACCGTCAGGCGCCCGGCCTCGACCTTGGCCAGATCGAGCACTTCGTTGATCAGGTCCAGCAGGTGCCAGCCGGCACCGGTGATCGCCTGCAGCGAAGCCTGCTGCTCCTGGCCCAGCTCCTCCTGCAGCAATTCGGCGAAGCCGATGATGGCGTTCAGCGGGGTGCGCAGCTCATGGCTCATCTGCGACAGAAAATCCGACTTGGCTCGTGAGGCCGCCAAGGCCTTGTCGCGTGCATCGGCCAGTTCGTGCTGTACGGCCATGCGCTCGGTGATGTCGGTGATGCTGAACACGCGGCCCAGCACCTGGTCACGCCACATCTGGGGGCAGGAGCGGCATTCGAAGACGCGGCCGTCGAGCAGTTCCAGCGTGTCGAAACTGAGGCTGTCGCGCGCCTCGCGTAATTCCAGGAAGCGCTCGCAGACCTGCTCGGAGTCCTTGCACTGGCCCCAGATGCGGTCGAACAGCACCTGATCGTCGCCTTCGCGCAGCAGCTCGGACGGCAGCTGCCAAAGCTCGGCAAAACGGTGATTGAAGTTGCCGATGTTGCCGTGCAGGTCGATGACGAGAATGCCTTCCGCCACCGACTCGAGTGTCGCCCGCAGCATCGACATCGCGTGTTCCAGCTCGGATTCGACATTCTGCCGCGCCTGGGCGTCGCGCGCACGGATCACCAGCCAGTCCTGGCCATTGCTTTCGATGGCGCGAATGGACTTCTCGACTGCCAGCAGGCTGCCATCGGTGCGGGCATAGAGCCCCTCGGCCAGTGCGATCTCCTGGTGATGTCCGCTGGCGACTTCGTTCCAGTAGAACATGTCCGGCAGCGAGCGCTCGAGGTCGGTGATCGGGCGGCCGATCAGCTCGTCCACCGTCAGCCCCAGCATCGTCGCGGCCCGCGGGTTGGCGGCGACGATGTGCCGATTGCTGGGGTCGACCACCAGCAGCAGCTCGTCACTGGCTGCCAGCATCATGACCGAGAGGTCGCTTGGGGAGATCATCATGCTCAGGCGGGCTTGCCGGCTTGGCCAGGTGCGTCGAAGTAGTAGGTCACGCGCTTGCGTGGGCTCAGGTATTCATAGACCGGACGCGGCAGCTGCCCTGGGCGGATCGCCTTGGCGATATTGAGGTCGCTTTCATTTTCGAGGTCGACGATGATTGCCTCGTTCTTGGGGATATCCGGATCATAGACCAGTACCGCGGGCTTCAGCGGCTTGCTCGAATTGACCGACATCACGATGCCCAGCATGTCGTTCGACAGCCGCACCACCGTGCCGGGCGGGAACACCCCCAGGCAGCGGATGAAGGTGTTCAGCGCATGCGATTCATAGCGTGCGCGTTGCTGGGCAAACAGCAGCGACAGCGCCTCGTGGGGCGTTACCGCCTGGTTGAGGTTGATCGGATTGCACAGGTTGTCGTAGGCATTGACGATGGCGACCACCTGGGCCGCGCGCGTGATCTTGTCGCCCTTGCAGCCCGTTGGGTAGCCGCTGCCGTCCATCGCCTCATGATGCTGGGCGATCACCGCCAGCACCTCGGTCGGCAGCCCGAGCTTCTTTGTGATGGTGAGGCCGTAGGCGCAATGCTGGCGCATGAAGTCGGCTTCTGCCTTGGTCAGCGGCTCGGTCTTCATCAGGATGCGCTCGGGGATTTCGAGCTTGCCGATGTCGTGGAACAGCGAGCCGACGCCGATGGTCTTGATCTCGTCCGGTGTCCGGCCGCTCTCCTTGCCGAGAATCATGGCAAGCACGGCGACGTTGAGGGAATGGTAGTACACCTCTTCGCCAGCCACCTTGTCGTTCATCAGGTGGATGGCGACGTCGCGGTCGGTGAGCAGGGATTCGACCATCTGTGTCACCAGCGCGTTGGCTTCCTCCATCGCCTCGGCCGGGCGTGAGAACAGGTTGCGCGTGATGTTCTTGATGCTGCCGGCGGCGGACATGAATTCCCGCTCGGTCGCGGCGATCGCCTCACGCTGCTTGCTCAGGCGCTCCATGCGTGCGAGCTTGGCCGCCTGTTGTGGGGATTGCTGTGGTGGCGGAGGTGGCACGGGCTGCGGCGTGGTGGGCACCGGGCCTGGCGGTACGTCACTTTTCGCCGGGTCGTAGCGGACATTTTCCAGGCCGAGGCTGCGAATCGTGTCGATCTGATCCGGCGACTTGAGCTTGAAGTTGTTGAAGGTGAATGGATGGTCGGTCCAGCGCAGATCGAGGTGGACATATAGACCAATGACCAGCTGGTCGACCGATATGACGGGTAACGAGTCTGACATCTGTGACACCATGGTGGCTGGGGCTCACCTTGCTTACGCGCAAGGCGGCAACTAGGTGGAATATTAACCAATCATAATACACGGACGACAAGAGTAAAAATAAAAACGGCCGCATGTAGCGGCCGTTTTGCTGGGGATCGCAGCGGCGATCAGTTCTTGCTTTGATCGACCAGCTTGTTTGCCTTGATCCACGGCATCATGTCGCGCAGCTGTTCGCCGACGACTTCGATCGGGTGAACAGCGTTCAGACGGCGGCGCGCTGTCATCGAAGGATAGTTGGTCTTGCCTTCCTGGATGAACATTTTGGCGTATTCGCCAGTCTGGATGCGCTTCAGCGCATTGCGCATCGCGGCACGCGACTGCTCGTTGATGACTTCTGTGCCGGTCACGTACTCGCCGTATTCGGCGTTGTTCGAGATCGAGTAGTTCATGTTGGCGATGCCGCCTTCGTACATCAGGTCGACGATCAGCTTCAGCTCGTGCAAGCACTCGAAGTAAGCCATTTCCGGCGCGTAGCCGGCTTCGGTCAGGGTTTCGAAGCCCATCTTCACCAGCTCGACCGCGCCACCGCACAGAACGGCCTGTTCGCCGAACAGATCGGTTTCGGTTTCTTCACGGAAGTTGGTCTCGATCACGCCGCCCTTGGTGCCGCCGTTGGCCGCCGCATAGGACAGGGCGATGTCGCGTGCCTTGCCGGACTTGTCCTGGTAAACCGCGATCAGCGAAGGAACACCGCCGCCACGCTTGTATTCGGAACGGACGGTGTGGCCTGGGCCCTTCGGCGCAACCATGATCACATCGAGGTCGGCGCGCGGCACGACCTGGTTGTAGTGCACGTTGAAGCCGTGAGCGAAGGCCAGCGTCGCGCCTTGCTTGATGTTGGGTTCGACGTTGTTCTTGTAGACCTCGGGGATGTTCTCGTCCGGCAGCAGGATCATCACGAGATCGGCGCCCTTGACCGCTTCGTTGACTTCAGCAACCTTGATGCCGGCGGCTTCAACCTTGCCCCACGAAGCACCACCCTTGCGCAGGCCGACGGTAACGTCGACGCCGGAGTCGGTCAGGTTTTGTGCGTGGGCGTGGCCTTGCGAACCGTAGCCAACGATGGTGACCTTCTTGCCCTTGATCAGGGAGAGGTCGGCGTCCTTGTCGTAATAAACTTTCATCTTCAATCCTTTCGGTGGTCGGGCGGGTGACCCCGCCTCGGTTGCCGGTGCGCAAGCGCACCTGTTCAATTTAAATCTTCAGAATGCGTTCGCCGCGGCCGATGCCGGAAGCACCGGTACGCACGGTTTCGAGGATCGCGGTGCGGTCCAGTGCCTCGATGAAGGCGTTGAGCTTCTCACCCGGGCCGGTCAGCTCGATCGTGTAGGTCTTTTCCGTCACGTCGATGATGCGGCCGCGGAAGATGTCCGCCATCCGCTTCATTTCCTCGCGGTCCTTGCCGGTCGCGCGTACCTTGATCAGCATCAGCTCGCGCTCGATGTGATCCGATTCGTTGAGGTCGATCACCTTGACGACTTCGATCAGCTTGTTGAGCTGCTTGGTGATCTGCTCGATGACATCATCGGAGCCGGAGGTCACGATGGTCATCCGTGATAGTGTGGCATCTTCGGTCGGCGCAACGCTCAACGATTCGATATTGTAGGCGCGTGCCGAAAACAGGCCAGCTACGCGGGACAGCGCGCCAGCTTCGTTCTCGATCAGAATGGAGAGAATGTGTCGCATGGGTCCGTCCCTTAGCTCAGGTTGCCGTAGTCGCGTTCTTTGCTGGTGGCCACTTGCTGCAGATTGCGCATGTGGGCCGGCAGGTCCATCTGGTTCAGGCCCTTGCCGTTTTGCACCATCGGGAATACGTTTTCGGACTGATCGGTCAGGAAGTCCATGAACACCAGGCGTTCCTTCAGCGCCAGCGCCTCCCTGAGCGCGCCCTCGACGTCGGACGGCTTCTCGATGCGCATGCCGACGTGGCCATAGGCCTCGGCCAGCTTCACAAAGTCGGGCAGGGCATCCATATAGGATTCGGAGTAGCGGTTGCCGTAGAAGAACTCCTGCCACTGGCGAACCATGCCCAGGTAGCGGTTGTTCAGGTTGATGATCTTGACCGGCGTATGGTACTGCTTGGCGGTCGAGAGCTCCTGGATGTTCATCTGGATCGACGCTTCACCGGTGATGCAGCATACGGTCGCATCGGGGTTGGCGAGCTGCGCGCCCATCGCGTACGGCAGGCCGACACCCATGGTGCCGAGGCCGCCCGAATTGATCCACTGGCGCGGGCGATCGAACTTGTAATACTGCGCCGCCCACATCTGGTGCTGGCCGACGTCCGAGGTGACGATGGCATCGCCGCCGGTCAGTTCGTGCAGCTTCTGTACCACGTACTGCGGCTTGATGACGACGTCCGAGTTCTGGAAGAACATCGAGTTCGGCTCACGCCACTCGTTGATCTGCTTCCACCACGCGTCGAGTGCCTTGGCATCGAGCCGTTCAGGCGACTGGCGCAGGATGCTGAGCATCTCGTCGAGCACGTCCTTGACGTTGCCGACGATGGGGATGTCCACTTTCACGCGCTTGGCGATCGAGCTCGGGTCGATGTCGATGTGAACGATCTTCTTCGGCGAGCTGAGGAAATGGCTCGGCACCGAGATCACGCGGTCGTCGAAACGTGCGCCGATAGCGATCAGCACATCGCAGTACTGCATGGCCAGGTTGGACTCATAAGTGCCATGCATGCCGAGCATGCCGAGGTTCTGCTTGTCGGTGCCCGGGTAGGCGCCGAGGCCCATCAGCGTGTTGGTACACGGCACACCGAGGCTCTGCACCAGCTCCTTGACCTGCTCGGAGGCATTGGCCAGCACGGCGCCGCCGCCGACGTACACCAGCGGGCGCTTGGCTTCGAGCAGCAGGTTCACGGCCTTCTTGATCTGGCCCGGGTGTCCCTTACCGATCGGCGTATAGGAGCGCATCGATACGCTTGACGGGTAGCTGAATTCGGTCTTCTTGAGCGTCACGTCCTTGGGGACGTCGATCACGACCGGGCCGGGACGGCCGGTGGTGGCGATGTAGAACGCCTTCTTGAAGGCCGATGCGAGATCGTTGATGTCCTTGACCAGGATGTTGTGCTTCACGCAGGGGCGTGTGCAGCCGACCATGTCGACTTCCTGGAAGGCATCGAGGCCGATCGCGGCCGTCGGCACCTGGCCGGAGATCACGACCAGCGGGATGGAATCCATGTAAGCGGTGGCGATGCCGGTAATAGCATTGGTTGCGCCCGGACCCGAGGTCACCAGGGCAACGCCGACCTTGTCGCTGGAGCGCGAGTAGGCATCGGCGGCATGAACCGCGGCCTGCTCGTGGCGCACCAGAACGTGCTTGAATGCCTCTTGCTTGAAGATTGCATCGTAAATTTCGAGAACCGCGCCGCCAGGATAGCCGAAGACGTATTCAACGCCCTCTTCCTGCAGACAACGCACGACGATTTCCGCGCCTGTGAGTTCCATGTCTGTCCTTTTTTCGTTAACCGAAAGTTTGTTCATATGAAAGGGTTTTCGGTCCCGAAGGGTGCTTGCCTTGGGGACAGGAACAGGCGCAGTCGCTGGTGGTCAACTTTGCTGTCTGTGGTTGTGCGAACCTCTCGGAGGTGCGCGCTAGGTCAGAACACGGTTCTGCCTTTTGGCCGCTCGCAACCAGCTTTGTGTGCCAATCGTGCAAGCGACGCGGGGAACCCGGTAAGGGAGGGTCAACGTTACCCGAAGCGGGCGGGGCTGGTCAACCCCCTTGGTGCATTGCACCAGCGGGGCAAACCGCTGATCGCTATGGGATTCGGCGGCGAGATTTGCTAGCATTCGCCCCGCGCAATTCATCAACCAAAGTGGGCCTGCAACATTCGTCGGCTCCCGCTATCGCCAAGAGGGCCGGGTTCTGGCTACCTATCAGGAACTGTCGAAATTTCTGGCCGATGTCGACAGGCGTGCTTTCAAGTACGCCATGTTCGCGGTCCAGGATGAGGACACCGCACTCGATATCGTGCAGGACGCGATGCTCAAGCTCGCCGAAAAATATTCAGACAAGCCGCTGGCCGAGTTGCCGCTGTTGTTCCAGCGCATTCTGCAAAACCAGATCCGCGACTATTTTCGGCGGCAGAAGGTTCGCTCGATGTGGACGACGCTGCTGTCGGCGTTCACCAGCAAGGACGACGATCAGGACGAGCGCGATCCGCTCGAGGTGCTGGAGGCGGAATCCTCCTCGATGGCGTTTGCCGCGCCCGAGGAACAGTTGAATCGCGAGCGTGTCCTAGCGGTAGTGGAGGAGGGTTTGCACAGACTTCCTGCACGTCAACGGGAGGCATTCCTGCTGCGTTATTGGGAAGAGATGGATGTGTCGCAAACGGCGCAGGCGATGGGGTGTTCCGAGGGAAGCGTGAAGACGCACTGCTCGCGCGCCACCCATGCCATGGCGGATTGGTTGCGCAGTAAGGGGGTTGAATTATGAGACAAGGATTGGATACCACAAAAATCAAGCGGCAGCTTGATGCAGGCCTGCCGGCGTTGGATGCGCGGCTGGCGGCGCGCCTCGGGCAGGCTCGGCAGGCGGCGCTGGCGCGCTATCCGCATGCCGTGGCGCGGCGCGTCACGGGCTTGTCGCTGGTCGATGGCTGGCTCGAGCGCCATGACTGGCATCCGAGCAGCCTGTCGGTGTTCACCTCGGGCCTGGTGCTGTTGTTGGGGCTGGCCGGTGGCCTCTATTGGTATAACCTTGATCAGCCGGACGACGATATCGACGCCGTGCTGCTCGCAGACGACTTGCCGTTGCAGGCCTATGTGGACAACCGCTTCGAACAGTGGATTGAGCGGTAGTATGTTGAGAGTGATCGTACTCGCGGCTGGATTGCTGCTGGCCGGGTTGCTGCATGCCGCCGAGCCGGCAATGCCGGCCTGGGCGCAGCTGACACCACAGCAGCAACAGGTTCTCGCGCCCATCGAAAAGGAGTGGAACTCCTATCCCGATATCAAGCGCCGCCGCTTGCTGCAGGTGGCCAAGCGCTATCCCACGATGACGCCGGTCGAGCAGCAGCGCATCCAGTCGCGCCTGCGCGAATGGGCGACGCTGACGCCAGAGCAGCGCAAGCTGGCGCGCAAGAACTACAAACAGTTGCACGACCTGCCGCATGACAAGCGGCAGCAGGTCAAGCAGCGTATCAAGCAGTCGACGGTGCGCCCCGGCGCATCAAAGACGGTAACACCAAGGCACGCGCCTTTGCCTGCCGAGCCGCCCGCTGTGCCTGCGCAACCTCCTCAGGATAAATGATGCACTCTGCCTTGCCCGCCGCCAGCCCCTGGCGGCGTTTGCTTTGTATGCTCTACGAATTTGTGATTCTGTTCGCGCTGGTGTTCGTGGTGGGGCTGTTGCTGCCGATGGCTCTGTTGCCGCTGGCCCAGCGCGCGGGTCTGACTGCTGTGGTGCAGGGCCCGTGGTTCTGGCGGCTGATCTGGATGTTGGTGCTCGGTGCCGTGGCCGGCTACTTTGTCCGCAGCTGGACGCGCGGTGGCCAGACTCTGGCAATGCGCGCCTGGCGTCTGCGACTGGTCATGGAGGGGGATCGCCCGCTTGACTGGCGCCAGGCGGCCACCAGACTATGCCTGCTTGCCCTGTGTTTTGGCGGGCCGGTGTTGACCGGGGCCTGGTATCGCCACCAGCCCTCGGTATTACCCTACTTTGCGGCCAGCTGTGTATTTTTGCTTGTTGTGCTGGCCTGGGCCTGGCTCGATGACGATCGTCGCTTCCTGTATGACCGGCTGACGGCCACCCGGACGGCCTTGCTTCCCCCGTGCGGCGCCAAGCGCTGAGCCGTTCTAGCGGCGTTCTTGCTGCCACAGCATGATGATGCCCAGGAGAATCACGATACTTGACGGCAAGGCGGCCGAGAACAGCGGGTTCCATTCGTAGAGCAGGCCCAGGTGCCTGAACAGGCTGTTGACGAAGTGGAAAGTCAGGCCAAGCATGATGCCGATGAACAGCTTTAGGCCAACGTTGCCGCTGCGGCGCTGGGTCTGCGAGAACGGTAGGGCCAGGAACATCATGCAGACGGCCACGAAGGGATAGAGCAGCTTGCTCCATAGTGCGATCTCGTAGCGCGACGTCTTCTGCTTGTTGTCCTTCAGGTGCTCGATATAGCTCCACAGATCGCCGACCGGCATGTGCTCGGGCACGACCAGCAGTATCGACAGCACGCTGGGCGTCAGTACCGATTGCCATTGCATCTCGCTACGTGTGACGACGCTGACTTGCTGGCTGGCGAACAGCCGTGTTTCGGTGATGCCGCTCAGCTGCCATAGCCCGTCGCGCAGATGTTTGCCATGGGTGGCTCGTGTGATGCCGGTCAGATTGTAGCGCTCATCGAACGAATACACGCGCAGATCGCGCAGAGTGTTGTCCGGCAACACTTGGCGAACGTTGATGAAGTGCCGGTCATCCTTGACCCACAGGCCGGAGCGGAATTCCTGCGCAACCACCGAGTTGGTCGCCTGCAGACGCAGCTGGTTGGCTGCGCGTTCGGCTGGTGGTGCGATGTACTCACCAAAGGCGAAAGTCAGCAGCGCGAACAACAGGCCGGCCGGCAGCAGATAGGTGACGATGCGGGTGTTCGATAGCCCGCTGGCGCGCATGACCGCATATTCCGAATTGGCGGACAGCTGCGACAGCGAGAACAGCGAGCCGATCAGTGCAGCGACGGGAAACAGCTCGTAGATATGGGCCGGGATGCTCAGGCCCACGAACATGAAGACGTAGTGCATGCGGTAGTTGCCCTTGCCGACGTCATCCAGCTGATTGATGACGTCGAAAAAGGCAAACAGGCCCAATAGCACCGCAAACACCAGCAAGGTGCCCTTGACGACCTCGGACGACAGGTAGCGGGAGAGCGTGTTCATGCGCGCTTCCTCCATTGCCGGAAACTGCCGGAGCGGGCGCTGAGCAGGATCAGCACCAGTGCCAGCATGGTCAGGTGTACGGGCCACAGGCCGATGACCGGGTGCAGCTTGCCTTGGGCGATCCAGGCCTGGGCCACGGAGAGCGAATTGCTGTAAACCATGTAGATCAGGATGGCCAGCACTAGGTTGAGTGACCGGCCGGCCCGTGGTTTGACGAAGCTCAAGGGGATGGCCAGGGTCAGCATCAGGATCGCGCCGATTGGTGCCGCGAGGCGCCAGGCCAGCTCTGCATGCTTGTCGTTGTTCATGTTGCGTAACAGCTCGGGTGTCGTCATGCCCTGCACGGGGGTGGTGGTCATGCCGCCATCCTTGGGGGGGATGGCCACGGTGTAGCGATCAAATTCGACGATACGATAGATCAGGCTGCCCGATTCGCCCTCGTACTGACGTCCGTTCAGGAGTACGAGCTGGCGATTGCCGTCCTTGTCCGAGTTCAAATATCCGTGGTTGGCGCTGACTATCCGGGTTTTGTTGTTTTTCTCGGACTGCACGAAAATATTGGTGGCCGACCCATGTTCCCCGCTGTAGTTCTCGATGAAGAACACGCGGTCTGCCTGTTTGGATTCTTTGAAGACGCCGGGGGCGATGGCCGCGGTTTCGTCGCGCGACATGAGCTTCTGGCGATAGTCCTCACTCTTCCTGACTGCCCATGGCGAGAGGCCGAAGCTCAGTATGGTCACCAGCACCAGGATGGGGGCGGCGAAGCCCAGCGTGGGGCGTATCCAGTCCGTCACGCTGAGCCCGGAGCTCTGCCAGACCTCCATCTCGTGATCGCGATGGGCACGGGTCAGTGCCATCAGGGTGGCAATGAACATCGAAAGCGAGAGCAGTATCGGCAGGTAGCGCAGGGTGGCAAAACCCAGTGTGATCAGCACCGCATCGGTCGCCAGCCGGCCGGTCGCCGCCTGGCCCAGGAGGCGCACGATGAGCGTCGTCGAGATGATGGCCATGAGCACGAGAAAGACCGCAAGAGTCAGTACGGCCAGCTCGCGTTGGTAGCTTCGCTTAAAAATCATGCTTTTTTGACATTTCCAGCCGGAATTCTGGATAATTTGGTTTTAGTGCCCATTTCCGTCAAAACGTAGAATTCGGGCGACAGGAAGAGCGGGCAGGGTAAGCAGATAGCGCTACTGATATTCTAGAGGAGCGAGCGGTGGAATTTAGCATAAAAAGCGGTAGTCCGGAAAAGCAGCGCACGGCATGCGTCGTGGTCGGGATTTTTGATTCTCGCAAGCTGACTTTGGCTGCGGATTTGCTCGATCGCATCTCCAACGGTTATATCAGCGACATCCTGCGGCGCGGGGATCTCGAGGGCAAGCTTGGCTCCACGCTGCTCTTGCACAACGTGCCGCATACCCTGTGCGATCGCGTGTTGCTGGTCGGCCTTGGGCGTGAGCGCGAATTCAAGGATGCGGAATACCACACCGCCATTCGCTCCGCGGTCAAGGCCTTGATGGAGACCGGCGCGCCGGAGGCGGTGTTCTATCTGACTGAGGTGCCCGTGCGCAAGCGTGAGATCGCCTGGCGCATCGAGCATGCAACCCAGGTGGTGTACGAGTGCCTGTATCGCTTCGACCGGTTCAAGAGCAAGCAGGATGACGCTCGCCGCCAGTTGCGCAAGCTGACGCTGTCTGTCTCGCGCCGCAGCGAGCTGTCCATCGGCGAGGATGCCTTGCGCCGCGGCCAGGCGATCGCCGAAGGCATGGATCTGGCCAAGGACCTGGGCAATCTGCCCGGCAACGTGTGTACGCCGACCTATCTGGCGGAAACGGCCAAGGAGATTGCCGGCAGGTTTTCCCTCGAACTCGAGGTGCTCGAGGCCAATGACATGGAGGCGCTCGGCATGGGCTCCTTGCTGTCCGTTGCCAAGGGTAGTATTCAGCCGCCCAAGCTGATCGTGTTGCGCTATCACGGGGCCGACAAGAAGGTGAAGCCCATTGTGCTGGTCGGCAAGGGGATCACCTTCGATTCGGGCGGCATCTCGCTGAAGCCGGGCGAGGGCATGGACGAGATGAAATACGATATGTGTGGCGCTGCGACCGTGCTTGGCACGATCCAGTCTGCCGCGCAGATGAAGCTGCCGCTCAATGTATATGCCGTCGTCCCCACCTGCGAGAATATGCCGGCAGGCAATGCCAGCAAGCCGGGCGACATCGTCACCTCGATGTCGGGGCAGACCATTGAAATCCTTAATACTGATGCCGAAGGCCGCTTGATCCTGTGCGACGCGCTGACCTATGTCGAGCGCTTCGAGCCCGATACCGTCGTCGACGTCGCCACCTTGACCGGCGCCTGCATCATTGCGCTTGGCCATGTCGCCACCGGCCTCTATGCCAATCATGATGGCCTGGCGCGCGAGCTCAGCTCCGCCGGCGAGGATGCCTGCGACAAGGCTTGGCACATGCCGTTGTGGGACGAATATCAGGATCAGCTCAAGAGCAATTTCGCCGACATGGCCAATATCGGCGGCCGCCCGGCCGGATCGATTACTGCTGCCTGCTTCCTGTCCCGTTACGCCAAGGCATATGAGTGGGCTCACCTCGATATCGCCGGCACGGCCTGGAAATCCGGCAAGGAGAAGGGGGCCACCGGCCGCCCGGTGCCCTTGCTGTCGCGCTTCCTGATCGGTCGTGCCGATCAGCTCGAAGGCAAGGTGCCGATGCGTGGCCGCCCCAAGCGCGTGACCGAGGCTGATGGCGAGAGCGCCCAGCATGACGAGGATTGATTTTTATACGCATGTGAACGACCGGCTGGGCATCGTCTGCCAGCTGGTCGCCAAGGCCTATGGCCTGGGGCAGAAGGTGGTGGTGTTCACCGCCGGCCCTGGCCAGACGGCCGAGTTGGACGAACGGCTGTGGACCTACGCCCAGCTCAGTTTCGTCCCGCATTGCCGCAGTGCCTCGGCACTGGCTGGCGAGACACCGGTCATCATCGATCATGAGATCAAGCAATTTCCGCATCTCGATGTGCTGATCAACCTGCAGGCGGAGCCGCCGCCGTTCTTTGCCCGCTTTGAACGATTGATCGAGGTGGTGGACACGGACCCGACCGTCGCTGCCGCAGCCCGCAACCGTTTTCGCCACTACCGCGACAGCGGCTATGCTGTGCAATCCCATAACTTGAGCCACCTTGGCGGATAGCTGTCATGTCAGACCAGCCCAACAAACCGGATGAACCAGGCGTATTTGACCGCGTCGACGCATTGCTCTCCCGGCATCGCACGCATCCGCTGGCTGGCGACGGTGATGCCGATATCCCGGTACTGACCGAGGTGGTGGTGGAGCAGGATGACGATATTCCCGTCCTGCAGGATCTGGCCCCTGAATACACTGCCGCGGCGGCCTTTCCCGAGGTCGACCAGGATGCCGACATCCCGGTGCTGGAGGAGGCGCTGCCCGATTCGCTGGCCGATGTCACCGCCTTTGCCGTCCCCCATGCGGACCCGCTGGCCGGCTTGCTCGGTGAGGCTGCGGACGAGATCGTGCTCGAGTTCGACTTGCCAGTCGAGCGTTCCCCCGTGGTTGAGCTCATGGATGTGGCGGGTGGCGCCATCGAGATTCATGTTGATGAACTCGTGGACGACATCCCCGTACTGCTCGAGGTGGTGCAAGAGGCATCCCCGCCTATCATGGTACCGGATGCGCCAGCCGAGGGGACCGCAGCGATGACCTCCATCGAGCTGGCTGCGATCGAAGCGCCTGCCGTGTCCGGCGAGGCCGCAGCTGACCTGTACGGCGTGCCATACGACGCCATGGGGTTGATGCCGCTGGATGTGTCGCTGCCTGCCTTCGATGAGGGCGCCGGGGGCGAGATCGTCGCCGAGCCCAAGTCCACCGCCTCGCTGGAAGGTGAGGCACAGTCGCTGGCAGCCGCCATCTGGCTCGACGTCGAAGATACGCTGGAGGCTCGTGTCGAAGCGCTGGTGCGTCAGCGGTTCG
Organism: Chitinivorax sp. PXF-14; assembly: GCF_040812015.1. Taxonomy (NCBI): domain Bacteria; kingdom Pseudomonadati; phylum Pseudomonadota; class Betaproteobacteria; genus Chitinivorax; species Chitinivorax sp. PXF-14. The sequence goes on from NZ_JBFNXJ010000001.1 coordinate 28,851, forward strand.
CAATCAAGCTCGCCGCGCTGTATAAAGAAACCTTGGACGATGCGCTGCGTGTCGTCATGGCTGACATCAAGCAGGATCTACGCGGCACGATCGAGCAGATCGTCGCCGAACAAATCGCCCAGCGCGAACGCCACTAATTGATTTTTTCTTCCGTTGCCGGCCTGGCGTGGCCGGCACTTCTAGAGTGATGCCCCATGGACCAAGTGTCGCAGGTCAAAGACTATCTTCTGGCGCTCCAGGCGTCGATCGTGGCCGCCCTCGAGCAGATCGAGGGAGCCCCTTTCCTGCGGGACGAATGGGTGCGGGTGGAAGGTGGCGGGGGTGTCTCCCGCCTGATCGAGGATGGTGCGGTTTTCGAGCGGGCCGGCGTGCTGTTTTCCCATGTGCGGGGCGCCACCCTGCCGCCATCAGCAAGTGCTCACCGCCCTGAGCTGGCGGGCCGTAGCTGGGAGGCAATGGGCGTGTCGCTGGTGCTGCACCCGCGCAACCCCTATGTTCCCACCGTGCACATGAACGTGCGCTTTTTCATCGCCAGCCAGGATGGCGCCGAACCCGTCTGGTGGTTTGGTGGCGGCATGGACCTGACGCCGTATTACGGTTTCGAGGATGATGCCCGGCATTTTCACCAGACTTGCCGTGCGGCGCTGGCGCCGTTCGGTGACGACTGCCATGCTCGCTACAAGCGTTGGTGCGATGACTATTTCTATCTCAAGCACCGGCAGGAGCCGCGCGGGATCGGTGGCATCTTTTTCGACGATCTGAGCGAGGGGGGCTTCGGGCACTGCTTTGGCCTGATGCGCAGCGTGGGCGACCACTTCCTGAAGGCGTATCTGCCGATCGTCGAAGCACGCCGGGTGCTGGCCTATGGCGAACGCGAACGCGATTTTCAGGCCTATCGTCGCGGGCGCTACGTCGAATTCAATCTGGTGTTCGACCGTGGCACACTATTCGGTTTGCAATCGGGGGGGCGCACGGAGTCGATCTTGTTGTCGATGCCGCCGATCGTCAAATGGCGATACCAGTGGCAGCCGGAGGCGGGGTCGGCAGAGGATGGGCTGTACAGGAAATTCCTGATTGCCAGGGATTGGGTTTGAAGTGTTTGTTTTTTGACGGGTTTTTAAAAAATTCTGTCGCGATTTTGTAATAAAAACCCGCAACAAAGCCAATGCGTTGCTCGTGATTTGCGCAATAAAATTAGTGTTTCTGGTGTTTGTGTTGGCTTTTGTTTCATAGTGCGTCGCACAAATCCTGTTGATATGACTGAATTTTGCATATAAAATCAAAGCCTTTTCTCTTGATTTTACGCAGAGTCGGCAATGCAAAGACAGAGTTGGTTAGACGGTACGCTGTATCGCCCGCACTTTGAGCAGGATAGTTGCGGTTTTGGCTTGATCGCCAATATGGATGACAAGCCCAGTCACTGGCTGGTAGAGACCGCGATGAACTCGCTGGCATGCCTGACGCACCGCGGCGCGGTTGCGGCTGACGGCAAGTCGGGTGATGGTTGTGGTTTGTTGTTCCGCAAGCCTGATGGTTTCCTTCGTGCCGTGGCCAACGAGTCCGGCATTCAGCTCGCCAAGGAATACGCGGCGGGTCTGGTGTTCCATAGCACCGATCCGCAAGTCGGCGCGGCGTCGCGCTCCAAGCTGCGCATGTTCCTCGAGCAGCAAGGGCTGACCGTTGCCGGCTTCCGCAAGGTGCCGGTCAACATCGAGGCCTGTGGCGAGTACGCACTCGAAACGCTGCCGGAGATCCAGCAGGTATTCGTCAACTGCCCGCAAGGCATGGACGTCGCCACTTTCCAGCGCAAGCTCTATATTGGCCGTCGCCTCGCCGAAAAGGCCAACAAGGAAGCCGACAAGGCCTTCTACACACCAACGCTGTCACCTTACACCATCTCCTACAAGGGGCTGGTGACGCCTGCCAACCTGGCGCTGTTCTTCCCCGATCTGCGTGACCCGCGTTTCGAGTCGAGCCTGGCGGTGTACCACCAGCGCTTCTCGACCAATACCTGGCCGCAGTGGAAGCTGGCACAGCCGTTCCGCTTCCTTGCGCACAATGGCGAGATCAACACCGTTCAGGGCAACCGCTACTGGGCCAAGGCGCGCGAAGCGATCATGTCCTCGCCGCTGATCCCGAACATGGACGACGTGCGCCCGATCGTGCAGACCGACGGCTCCGACTCGATGAGCCTCGACAATATGCTCGAAGGTCTGCTGATGGGCGGCATCTCGCTGTTCCGCGCGTTGCGCCTCCTGGTGCCGCCTGCCTGGCAGAACGTCGATACCACCGATCACGACCTCAAGGCCTTCTACGAATACAACTCCATGCACATGGAGCCGTGGGACGGCCCCGCCGGCATCGTGCTGACCGATGGCCGCTATGCAGCCTGTATGCTGGACCGCAACGGCCTGCGTCCGGCGCGCTACGTGATCACCAAAGATCGCCACCTGACCATCGCCTCCGAAGTCGGCGTATGGCCGTACAAGCCCGAGGATGTGGTCAGGAAGGGGCGCGTCAAGCCTGGTCAGATCGTCGCCGCCGACCTGTCGACTGGCAAGCTGCTGCTGCCCGACGACATCGACACCATTCTCAAGACCGAGCACCCCTACCGTGACTGGGTCAAGCAACATGCACGCTATCTCGAGCTGGGCCTCGACGAGGATTCGTCGCTGCCCGAGATGGATCGCGGCACGCTGCTGCAGTACCAGAAGATGTACAACGTCTCGTTCGAAGAGCGCGACCAGATCATCCGCGTGCTGGCCGATGACGGCCAGGAGGCAGTCGGCTCGATGGGTGACGACACGCCGATGGCCGTGTTGAGCCAGAAGGTCCGCTCGCCGTTCGACTACCTGCGCCAGCAGTTCGCGCAGGTGACCAACCCGCCGATCGACCCGATCCGCGAAGCGATCGTGATGTCGCTGAACACCATCTTCGGCTCCGAGAAGAATGTGTTCGAAGAGACTGCCGATCACGCCAAACGCCTCGAGGTCCGCTCGCCCGTGCTGTCGTTCGAGAAGTTCGTGCGCATCACCTCGATTGGTGACCTGCACTACCGCGCGGCGTTCTTCGATCTGTGCTACGACCCGAAGGAATACGACCTCAAGGGTGCGATCGAGCTGCTGACCCGCCAGGTGATCGAGGCTGTCAATGGCGGCGCGGTCATCCTCGTGTTGTCCGACAAGAAGATCGGCAAGGACAAGCTGCCGATCCACGCGCTGTTCGCAACCGGCGCCGTGCACCATGCACTGATCAATGCCGGCCTGCGCTGCAACTGCAATATCGTGGTCGAAACCGCGACGGTGCGCGATCCGCACCAGTTCGCCTGCCTGATCGGCTATGGCGCAACGGCGATCTACCCGTACCTCGCCTACCAGACCATCTACGAGCTGATCGCGACTGGCGACGTCGACGCCACGCCGGCAACGGCAATGAGCAACTACCGCAAGGGCATCAACAAGGGCCTGCTCAAGGTGCTGTCGAAGATGGGTATCTCCACCATCGCCAGCTACCGTGGCGCCCAGCTGTTCGAAGCCGTCGGTGTACACGATGACGTGGTCGACCTGTGCCTTCCGGGTACAACCTCGCGCATCTCGGGCAGCACCTTCAGTGATTTCGAAGAGGACCAGCAGAAGCTGGCCCGCAGCGCATTCAACACCATGCGCCCGATCTCGCAAGGCGGTCTGCTCAAGTATGTGTTCGGCGAGGAATACCACGCCTACAATCCAGACGTCGTGATGCAGCTGCAAAAGGCTGTGCAGAATGGCGACTACAAGGAATACAAGCGCTACGCCGACCTCGTGAACAAGCGCCCGGTGGCGATGTTCCGCGATCTGTTCCAGGTCAAGGTCAACGCGGCGGACAGCATTTCGGTCGATGACGTCGAGCCGGTGACCGAGATCGTCAAGCGCTTCGACTCCGCCGGCATGTCGCTCGGCGCCTTGAGCCCCGAGGCTCACGAGGCGCTAGCCGAGGCGATGAACCGCTTGGGCGCACGCTCCAACTCCGGTGAAGGCGGTGAGGATCAGGCGCGCTACGGCACGATCAAGATGTCCAAGATCAAGCAGGTGGCCTCTGGTCGTTTCGGCGTCACGCCGCACTACCTGGTCAACGCCGAGGTGCTGCAGATCAAGGTGGCGCAAGGTGCCAAGCCTGGTGAAGGTGGTCAGCTGCCTGGCGACAAGGTCAGTGCGACCATTGCCAAGCTGCGTCACTCCAAGCCCGGCATTTCGCTGATTTCGCCGCCGCCTCACCACGATATCTATTCGATCGAAGACTTGGCCCAGCTGATCTTCGACTTGAAGCAGGTCAACCCGCAGGCGCTGGTGTCGGTGAAGCTCGTGGCCGAGCCCGGCGTGGGCACGATTGCGGCGGGTGTCGCCAAGGCCTACGCCGACCTGATCACGATTTCCGGTTACGACGGCGGCACCGGTGCGAGCCCGCTCTCGTCGGTGAAGTATGCCGGTACGCCGTGGGAGCTCGGCCTCACCGAGGCACAGCAGGTGCTGCGTGCCAACGGTCTGCGCGGCCGCGTGCGGATGCAGACGGATGGTGGTTTGAAGACCGGCCTCGACGTGATCAAGGCCGCGATTCTCGGCGCCGAGAGCTTCGGCTTCGGCACCGGCCCGATGGTGGCGCTTGGCTGTAAGTATCTGCGTATCTGCCACCTGAACAACTGCGCGACCGGTATCGCAACGCAGGAGCTCAAGCTGCGCACCAAGTACTTCATCGGCCTGCCCGAGATGGTGATGAACTACTTCCAGTTCATCGCACAGGAAACCCGCGAATGGATGGCGGCGCTCGGTGTGTCGAAGATGGAAGAGCTGATCGGCCGCTTCGATCTGCTCGAACTGCTCGAAGGTGAGAGCGAGCGCCAGAAGCGCCTGCAACTCGGTTCCCTGATCTCTGAAGGCCGCATCCCGGAGAGCGAGCCGCGCTTCTGCGTGCAGGACCGCAACCCGTCCTTCGACAAGGGCGAGCTGGCCGAGCAGATGGTGCAGGACGCACTCGACGCGATCGAGAGCAAGACACCGATCACGCTCGAATACGAAGTGCGCAACGTCAACCGCTCGATCGGTGCACGCCTGTCCGGCGTCATCGCCAAGCTGCATGGCGCCGACGGCCTGCCTGAAGATAGTCTGACGCTGAACCTCAAGGGTTCCGCCGGCCAATCGCTCGGTGTCTGGAATGCCAAGGGTCTGAGCATCAGCGTCGAAGGCGATGCCAACGACTACGTCGGCAAGGGCATGAACGGCGGCCAGATCGCACTGCGCCCGCCCAAGGGCTCTGGCTTCAAGGCGCATGAGGCGGCCATCATCGGCAATACCTGCCTGTACGGTGCAACCGGCGGCAAGCTGTTTGCCGCTGGTACGGCCGGCGAGCGTTTCGCCGTGCGTAACTCCGGGGCATTGGCGATTGTCGAGGGCGTGGGTGACCACGGCTGCGAATACATGACCGGCGGCTGCGTCATCGTGCTCGGCGAGACGGGCGTGAACTTCGGTGCGGGTATGACCGGTGGCTTCGGCTTCGTCTACGACCCGAACGAGCGTTTCGCCTATCGCTACAACAACGAGCTGATCGACATCCATCTGATCAACAACGAAGCGACCGGCCAGTACCGTGCCTTCCTGCGCGAGAAGATCGAGGAGCATGTCAAGAACACCGGTTCGGAACGTGGCCAGTGGCTGCTCGATCATTTCGAAGAACAGATGCCGTACTTCTGGCTCGTGAAGCCGAAGGCCGCAAAGCTCGATAGCTTGCTCAAGGATTAATAGGTAACGACCCATGGCAGACGTATTTCAATTCATGACTGTCCAGCGCAACCCCGGCGACAAGAAGCCGGCGGAAGCGCGCAAGATCGAGTTCCGCGAGATCTACAGGCCGCTCGTCAAGATCGACGCCGAGGAGCAGGCCGGCCGTTGCCTGTCCTGTGGCAACCCCTACTGCGAGTGGGAGTGCCCGGTACACAACTACATCCCGAACTGGCTCAAGCTCGTCAACGAGGGCAAGCTGTTCGAGGCGGCCGAGTTGAGCCACAAGACCAACTCGCTGCCCGAGATCTGCGGCCGTGTGTGCCCGCAGGATCGCTTGTGCGAAGGCGCATGCACGCTGAACCAGGGTGGTTTCGGCGCGGTGACCATCGGCTCGATCGAGAAGTACATCACCGATGAGGCTTACAAGCAGGGCTGGCGTCCGGATATGTCCGGCGTAGTGTGGACCGACAAGAAGGTTGCCGTGATCGGTGCCGGCCCGGCCGGTCTGGCGTGTGCCGACATTCTGGTCCGCAATGGCGTGAAGCCCGTCGTGTTCGACCGCTACGAGGAAATCGGCGGCCTGCTGACCTTCGGTATTCCGGAGTTCAAGCTGGAGAAGGAAGTCATCCAGCGCCGCCGTTCCATCATGGAAGAAATGGGTGTCGAGTTCCGTCTGAGCACCAATGTCGGCACCGACGTCACCATCGACGAATTGCTCAATGACTACGATGCCGTATTCATGGGCATGGGGGCGTACAAGTACATGAAGGGCGGCTTCCCGGGCGAAGACCTGCCGGGTGTGCTGGAAGCGCTGCCGTTCCTCATCAACAACGTACGCAACAAGATGAACACCCTGCCGGAAGGCGAGGCGTTCGTGTCGATGGAAGGCAAGCGGGTCGTGGTACTCGGCGGTGGCGATACCGCGATGGACTGCAACCGCACCTCGATCCGCCAGCAAGCCAAGAGCGTGATTTGTGCCTACCGCCGCGACGAAGCCAATATGCCGGGCTCCAAGCGCGAAGTGGACAATGCCAAGGAAGAAGGAGTTAGCTTCCTGTGGAATCGCCAGCCGGTCGAGATGCTGAAGCTCGCCAACGGCAGCCTCGGTGTCAAGCTTGTGACGACCCAGCTCGGTGCGCCGGATGCCAAGGGCCGCCGTGCTCCGGAAGTGGTGCCGGGCTCCGAAGAGGTGATCGAATGTGATCACGTCATCGTTGCATTCGGTTTCCAGGTTGAAGCCGAAAGCTGGTTCGATGCACAGGGCATCAAGGTGGATGAGCGCGGCCGCACGGTAGCGCCGGCCCGCCAAGCCTACAAGCACCAGACCAGCAACCCGAAGGTTTTTGCCGGTGGCGACCAGGTGCGAGGTGCGGATCTCGTGGTGCGTGCGGTATTCGAAGGCCGTCAGGCCGCGGAAGGCATGCTCGAGTACATGAAGGTCTGGTAAGCACCCGGCTTCACTCTGGCGTCAATAAAAACACCCCGGACGCGCCGGGGTGTTTTTGTTTCAAAGCACGTGCATTTGTCATATATTTTTACACTCGTATATGATGCTCCATATCCGTTCTGCCCCGGGCTTTTCCAGGGGACTGATTTTTATGGGGAAAGCTAAAGCTTAAAAAGAAAATGCCGTTCGGGTATGACATTTGCTTTAAATCGTATGGATGGCTTGATCGGGTGACTGCGTTTTCCCATTACCTGTATTGGGCCCCTTCTGTTTCTGCTGAGAACGACGATGACCGATGCCCGCAATGACTCCATGACTGCAAGCGCAGCTGCCAGCCCCTCTGACGCGGTGCCGACCGCCGGGCATGCTGGCCGTGAACGCGCCGCCCGGCATCGCATGCCTGCGCCAGCAATGCAAATCTCGGCGACGGCACCTGCCGTTGTCAGACATACCCTGTCGCTGTCGTGGAAGGCAACGCTCGGCGCCGGGCTGGTGACGGACGTGGCTGGGGTCTGCGTCCATGCCGCACAACCGCTCCCGCTGACGATGGCTGGCCTCGTGCCGGCAAGCGCGACCTTACGCCTGCCAAATTAAGGTATTGCCTGCCGTGACGGCTTAGGTACTCACCCGCCAGCCGGGCTCCAGTTCCTGCGCACGCCCACCAGATTCTGGCCTCGGTACGCAACACACAACAGGCGCTGTCCGCCTGCCCGGACACCATGACAGGCCGGCTCAACGTGGGTGCTACTGCGATGATGACGGGCTACCTCCTGCCTTATCTGCTCGACCGCTACCGGCGCGCGACAGCGTGATCAAGTTCTTCATCCAGGCCCTGCCGGATATCAGATGGAAGATGGTCGGCGAGCCGTTGGTGACCCGGGATACTGTCGCCTTTCGGTGGGTGTTCAGCGGCACCAATACCGGCATCCCATTCGAGGGTGACAAGCCCACCGGCAAGCCGATCGAGCTCAAGGGGCTGTCGCTGATCCGGGCAAGGGCGGCAAGATCGTCCACCAGGGCGACTTCTACGATGCGCTGACGCGGAAAAAACAACTCGGGCTGATCAAATGGCGCGATGCTTGCGCGTCAGGGGCCCTGTGCGAAAGCGGAACCTGAGCGGATTGGGGGGCGGATGACGTCACCCTCTTTTTCGATTTTCGCCCCAAGGCGGGCGGCCTGCTAAAATGCGGGATTGCTTGCTAACCGCCTTGCGCCATGGACTACACATTCGCCTCGGCCACGATCCTGCTGATCCTCGTGACCGACCCGCTGGGCAATATTCCCATCTTCATCAGCGCGCTCAAGAGTGTCGACAAGCAGCGCCGCAGGCTGGTGGTGGTGCGCGAGGTATTCATTGCCTACGTGATCCTGATGCTGTTCCTGTTTTTCGGGGACCGCTTTCTCGACCTGATGCACCTGTCCGATACCTCGCTCGGCATCGCCGGCGGGGTCATCCTGTTCCTGATCGCGCTGCGCATGATCTTTCCGCATCCGGACGGCGTGTTCGGCACCGATGATGAGCACGAACCCTTCATCGTGCCGCTTGCCATCCCGCTGCTGGCCGGGCCGTCCGCGCTGGCGACGGTGATGCTGCTGGCCTCGCGCCAGCCCGGCAAGATCATGGAGTGGATGGGGGCGCTGACCATCGCCATGCTGCTGTGTGCGGTGGTGCTCAGCTTTGCGGGACAAATTCAGAAGTGGGTGGGTGAGCGCGTTGTCACCGCCTTCGAACGCCTGATGGGGCTCATCCTCACCGCCATTGCGGTCGAGATGCTGCTCAAGGGTATCCAGGATTTCATGAAATCGCTTTGAGCCGGTCAACGGCAGACGGAAACTGATCATGACTCAACTTAAGAACGACACCTTCCTGCGCGCACTGCTGCGCCAACCTACCGAGTACACACCGATCTGGCTCATGCGCCAGGCTGGCCGCTACCTGCCCGAATACTGCGAGACGCGCCGCCGCGCCGGTAGCTTCATGCAGCTATGCATGAGCCCTGACTTGGCGACGGAAGTGACGCTGCAGCCACTCGCGCGCTACCGGCTCGATGCCGCCATCCTGTTCTCCGACATCCTTACCGTGCCCGATGCGATGGGCCTCGGCCTGTATTTCGCCGAGGGCGAGGGCCCCAAGTTCGAGCGCCCGCTGCGCGACGAATGGGAAATCCGTAACCTGACCGTGCCTGATCCGACCGACAAGCTGCGCTACGTACTCGACGCGGTCAGCCAGATCCGCCGTGCGCTCGACGGTAGTGTGCCGCTGATCGGCTTCTCCGGCAGCCCGTTCACGCTCGCCTGCTACATGATTGAAGGCAGCGGCTCGCGCGACTGGATGCACGTCAAGACCATGCTCTATAACCGCCCCGAGCTCTTGCACCACGTGCTCGACGTCAACGCCCGCGCTGTCACCGCCTACCTCAACGCGCAGATCGAGGCGGGCGCCCAGGCGGTGCAGATCTTCGATACCTGGGGCGGTGCGCTGAGCCACAACGCCTATCACGAATTCTCGCTGCGCTATATCGAGCAGATCATCAGCGGCCTCAAGCGCGAATCCCAAGGGCGCAAGGTGCCGGTGATCGTGTTCACCAAGGGTGGCGGCCTGTGGCTCGAAAGCATCGCCGCCACCGGCTGCGACGCGGTCGGCCTCGACTGGACCGTCGACCTGGGCCAGGCCCGCGCCCGTGTCGGTGACCAGGTCGCGCTGCAGGGCAACTTTGACCCGAACGCGCTGTTCGCCTCGGCGGATGCGATCAAGCAGGAGGTCGACGTGCTGCTGGCCAGCTACGGCCACGGCAACGGCCACGTGTTCAACCTCGGCCACGGCATCTCGCAGTTCACCAATCCCGAGCATGTGACGGCGCTGGTGGAGGCAGTACGTGAGGGCAGCCGGCAGTACCACGGTGAAACGCCGGCGGCTTGAGTGAGGCAGTTAGGGCGATATGTCGCGCATCCACTATTTCCAGCGCTATTCGTCGATCGAGAACACGGTCACCAACAACACGCTGCAACTGCTGGCTCGCATCTATGAATATTCCGCCCGTTCCGCCTCGCGCCTGCTGTCCGAGCTGACCGGCGAGGCGATTTACATCGGGCTCGAAATCGCGCAGCAGCAGCGCGCAGGCAGCTCGGTGCCCGATGGCACGCTGCTGCAGCGGAGCTTCAAGATCGCCATCGAGGCCAAGGTCGATGCGCCGGTTGATGCCGACCAGCTGGCGCGCCACGCCGCGGGCTTTGGTGCCGAGGCGCAGCGGATCTTGCTGCTGCTGACCAAGACCCCGCTCGGCAGCGCCGAGCAGGCGGCCGTGGAGCAGGTCAGGGCGCGCTTTCCCGGCGTCGTCATCAAGTACATCACCTTCGAGGACATCTGCAATGCGGTCGGGGCACTGTTCAAGCCGCATGAAGACTCGATCATCGAGCTGGTCGAGGACTACATCGAATACTGCAACGATACCGGCCTGTTCGATCAGTCCCGAGATCTGATGCGGGTCGTGCCGTGCGGGCAGAGCATTGGCATCAACCAGCAACATGGCATCTACTTCCAGCCATCCGACCGTGGCTACACGCCACATGCCTACGTCGGCGTCTACAGCCAGAAAGCGGTGAGAGCCGTGCTGGCCACCAAGAGCGTGTTCGACGTCACCCTGGCGGGCGGCCTGCTGATAAAAACGCTGGTCGATGGCGAGCCGACCGATCGCTTTGATGCCGCTATCCGCGCGATCATCGACGACGCCAGGGTGGAATGCGATTACGACATCGCGGACGGCCATCGCTTCTTCTGTGGCGACATGGCGGCCACGCATTTTGAAAAGACCTCGCCAGGCGGCATACAAGGGGCGAGATTCATTAATCTGAAGGAGGTGCTGGGGCGGTTCGACGGGATTGCCGACATTGCCCTCCGGCTGCGTGAAAGGCAGTGGGAGTAGCAGCCCCACGGGGCGTGCTGCTGCCTGCTATGCTCAAGCCGCGCGCCGTGAAGGCCAAGGCAGGCTATGCTTGCCGTGTCATCTCCGCAAAAGGGCTTGCCATGCGCTGTACCAAATCCGTCTGCCGTGCCATGTTGCTGCTGTCGTTATCGAGCACGCTCGTCCTCCCACCGTCCTACGCCAGCTCGCCCGACAGCAAGGGTAAGCTTACCCACGCCGGTAAGGCGCAGAAAAAGGATTGGCACGAGGTTGGTAACGAAGATGCCGTCGAGCTCAACCTGGCCCGTGCCGACATCAGCGCGGAGACGGCGCGTGGCTATGTGCGCGAGCTGCAGATCGACCGCAGCGGCTATGCCGCGCTGCCACCCGGCATCCGCAAGAGCCTCGTGCGCGGCAAGCCGCTGCCGCCGGACATCGGCAAGAAAGCTGTGCCCAATCGCCTGAAGGTGCGTCTGCCGGTGCATGACGGCTATACCTGGCAGGTGGTCGGCACCGACCTGGTGCTGATCTCGGCGACGACCGGCATCGTGGCCGACGTGCTGCAAGATGTCTTCGGCGGCAACTGACGCGCGCCTGTCGGCCGCGCCCAGGGCCGGCTGCGGGGGAATCCGGCCGCATTCGCAGGGCAATCTGCGTGGCGGTACAGTTTTGTGCCAGCGTCCACGAGAATTGTTGCTGTAATGCCCGTCCCGGCGACGGTACACTTGCTAGCATGACCCTACCCTGGAGCAGGTTATGTTTTCCGAGCGTATCGACCGGTTGTCCGGTTCCCTGATTCGAGAAATTCTCGCGCTGACGCAGCGCCCCGGCGTGATTTCGTTTGCGGGCGGCCTGCCGGCATCGCACATCATGCCCCCCTTCGACTTTGCCGGCCTGCCGCCGGAGCTGCGCCAGTACGGTGCGAGCGAGGGCGAGATGGCCCTGCGCGAGAAGGTATCGGCTCATGTGCGTGAGCTCGGCATCGATGCCGGCCCCGATCAGGTATTGATCCTTTCCGGCTCGCAGCAGGGGCTCGACCTCGCCTCCAAGCTGTTCATCGACGTCGGTACGCGCGTGATGGTCGAGGCGCCGACCTATCTGGCGGCATTGCAGAACTTCAAGCTATTCGGTGCCACGTTCGACGAGCTGACGTTGAATCCGCACGGCATCGATGCCGATGAGCTGGCCGCCAAGGCGAGGCAGCACAAGCCGGCCTGCTGTTACCTGATCCCGACCTTCCAGAACCCCTCCGGCTATTGCTACTCGGCCGAGACGCGTATGGCGGTGGCCGAGACGCTCGACGAGCTCGACATCCCCCTGATCGAGGACGAACCCTATCGCGAGCTGATGTACGACGAGGTGGACCGCACGCCGCTCTGCGCGCGCCTGACCCGTGCGCCGTGGATCTACCTCGGCAGCTTCTCGAAGACCATGATGCCGGGCCTGCGCGTGGGTTTCCTGGTGGCGAGCAAGTCGCTGATGCCCTATCTCACGCGCCTCAAGCAGGCGGTGGACCTGCACACCAACCGCGTGGGGCAGTGGTATCTGGCCGAACATTTCGAAACACCGGCCTACCATGCCCACATCCGCGAGGCGCGCAGCTACTACCGCCAGCAGCGCGACTACATGGCCGATGCGCTGGCCCGTCATCTGGGCGAGGTGGCGAGCTGGCAGGTGCCGCCGGGCGGGCTTTTCCTGTGGCTCAAGCTGCGAGACAAGCTGAATACCCGCGCTCTGCTCGAAGCGGCGCTCAAACGCGACGTCGCCTTCATGCCGGGCGAGCCGTTCTTCGCGACGCCGATGGAGGCCTCGGGTGCGCTACGGTTAAACTTCAGTCTGGCGACGCCGGCGCAGATCGATGAGGGTATCCCCTTGCTGCGCGAGGTGGTCGAGGATGCGCTTGTCAACCGAAAAAGTTGAGCGAATCGGCTTGACAATGACAGGGTTGTGCACATGTCGGTAGCCCATCACACATCGGAATGCCGGCATGACCTACGCACCTGCTATTGCTATGCAAGTATTTGAATTTAAAATTTAAATATTGTTGCCGATTTTTTGCGCAAACTAACAAAATGCCTTATTCACCGGGAGCTTGGGCAATTTATCCCGGTTAATCCACAAAGTTATCCACATAATTTGTGGATTTTCTAAAAAGTGCTTTCGGCTCATTGCACTAGCGCTGTTTGGTGAGAAGTTACGAGAAGATGACAATGAAATATCGCGCTAGCGAGAGGCTGTGCTGATTGCTCGCGTGGCACTCGATGTGCCGCTTCCAGGCTTGTTCGACTATCTCGCGCCAGGCCTGACCGAAACCGATGTCGGCCGGCGCGTGGTGGTGTCGTTCGGCCGACGGCGCATGGCCGGCATCGTGTTCGAGCTGGCTGGCACGTCGGACTACGAGCCGGCCCGGCTGAAGCCAATCGGCGCGGTGATCGACGACATGCCCGCCATCTCGGCCGATGTGCTCGCGCTGTGGCGCTTCTGCAGCGACTACTACCAGTACCCGCTGGGGCAGACCGTTTTTACCGGGCTGCCCGTGCGCCTGCGCCAGACAGCCATTTTCGTGCCCGATGCGCCCAGCTATTGGCATCTCACCGAATCGGGCCGCGCAGCCATCCCCGGTGCGCTGAGCCCGCGTGCCCATGCCCGCCAGCGGCTGTGGGTGGTGCTGCAGGACGGCTATTGCGAAGACAGCCTGCTGCGCGAGCTGGCCGCCACTGCCTCCGCCACGCTCAAGGACTGGCAACAGCGCGGCTGGGTCGAGCGTTGCTGGCCACCGGCCTCCGCTGCGCTGGCGATGCCGCCCGGCCCGGCGCTCAATGCCGAGCAGCAGGCCGCGCTCGACGCCATCGACGCGACGGCCGGCTTTGCCGCCCATCTGCTGCACGGTGTGACGGGCAGCGGCAAGACCGAGGTCTACCTGCGGCTGATCAGCGAGCGGCTGCTGCAGGGGCGGCAGGTGCTGGTGCTGGTGCCCGAGATCAACCTGACGCCACAGCTGATGCAGCGCTTTAATGCACGCTTTCCGGGCCGGCGCATCGCCACGCTCCACAGCGCGCTGTCGGACGGTGAACGCACGCACAATTGGCTGGCGGCGCAGCGTGGCGAGGCCGATATCGTCATCGGCACCCGGCTGGCCGTCTTCACGCCGCTGCCGCGGCTCGGCATGATCGTGGTCGACGAGGAACATGACGGTTCGTTCAAGCAGCAGGAGGGCCTGCGCTATTCGGCCCGTGACGTCGCCATCTACCGCGCGCGGATGCGCAACGTGCCCATCGTGCTCGGCTCGGCCACGCCGTCGCTCGAGACCTGGCACAACGCGCGGGCAGGGCGCTTTCAGTTGCTGCAGCTGACACAGCGCGCCGTTGCCGCTGCGGCGCTGCCCAGCGTGCGCACCATCGACACCCGCCGCAGCCTGCTGCTGGAGGGCTTTGCGCCACTGGTGCTCGAAGCGCTCGGCGCCCGGCTCGCGCGCGGTGAACAGAGCCTGGTGTTCATCAACCGTCGTGGCTACGCCCCCGTGCTGTTCTGTGGCGAATGCGGCTGGCTCGCCGGCTGCCGCCGTTGCAGCGCCAGGCTGGTGCTGCACCTGCGCGAGCGCAGGCTGCGCTGCCACCACTGCGGCTGGGAAGAGGCCGTGCCGGTGGCCTGCCCCGAGTGCGGCAATCAGGACGTACGCCCGCTGGGGCAGGGCACGCAGCGCGTCGAGACCACGCTCGCGCAGCACTTTCCGCAGGCCAATGTGCTGCGCATCGACCGCGATGCCACGCGGCGCAAGGATGCCTGGCATCACATCTTTGACGAGGTGCACAGCGGTCGCGCGCAGATCCTCGTAGGCACCCAGATGCTGGCCAAGGGGCACGATTTCCCCAACCTCTCGCTGGTCTGCGTGCTCAACGCCGACGGCGGGCTCTACAGCGCGGATTTTCGTGCCGGCGAGCGCCTGTTCGCGCTGCTGATGCAGGTCGCCGGCCGTGCCGGCCGCGCCGGTGTGCCCGGCGAGGTGCTGATCCAGACCCAGTTCCCTGATCACCCGATGTACACCGCGCTGGCCGCCCACGACTTCGATCGCTATGCCGAGCAACAATTGAGTGAGCGCCGCGATGCCGGGTTTCCGCCGTTCACCTTTCAGGCACTGCTGCGCGCCGAGGCGGCCAGCATCGACGCCGCACTCGCCTTCCTGTTTCAGGCAAGGCGCGTGGCCCAGGCGCTGGCGGCGCCGGTCGAACTGTTCGACCCGGTGCCCGCTACCATGGCGCGCCTGGCCGGGCGCGAGCGCGCGCAATTGCTGCTGCAGCACGGCTCGCGCCCGGTGCTGCAGCAATTCCTGCGCTTGTGGATGCCACAACTCGCCAGCCTGGCCGATCGCCAGGTACGCTGGTCGCTCGACGTCGATCCGCAGGAGCTATGAGATATTGCATCGCTTGTTAGAATGCGCCTTTCAGCAGGAGGGCCGGGCATGCGGCTGATCATCTCATCATTGCTTGCCGCGTTGGTGCTCAACCCGGCGCAGGCCGAGCCGTCCGGCTTCCCTGGCGTCGACATCAAGGTGCGCCAGGATGGCGACGTCATCATCGTCGACTGCGTGATGCACACCGACGTCTCACAGGATGCCGCCTGGGCCGTGCTGACCGATTTCGAACACATGGTGCGCTTCGTCCCCAATGTGCACGAAAGCCACGTGCTCGAACGCCATGGCGAACAGCTGCGCGTACAGCAGAAGGGCGTTGCACGCTACGGTGTGCTGTCCTTCTCGTTCGAATCGTTGCGCGATATCGAGCTCAAGCCGATCAGCGAGATACGCTCGCGCGCCGTCGGCGGCAATGTGAAGCAGATGGAGGGCACCACCCAGCTGAGCCACGATGCCGGCGGCACCACCATCGTCTTCCATTCGACCTCGGTGCCGGGCGTGTGGGTGCCCCCCATGCTCGGACTCGCCTTCGTCAGGAACGAGGTCGCGGAGCAGTTCCACGGCATGCTGCTGGAAATGCAGAAACGCAAGCCGCCCACCCTCAGCGAACCGAGACCGGCGACATGATTTTTCAATGCATGCAAAAAATGTGCTTGACGCCAAAACCGCGCTAGTGTTTAATTGCGCCCTCTCGACGGCCAAGTAGCTCAGTTGGTAGAGCAGCGGATTGAAAATCCGCGTGTCGGTGGTTCGATTCCGCCCTTGGCCACCAAAATTCAGCGCCCAACTGTTCTCAGTTGGGCGTTTTCATTTGTGCTTCCCGCATGACACGCGGGGTTCCCGCACATTCTGCGTGTGCGACCCGGGTCCTGTGGCCTGGCAGGAACATCCCCGGTTGCCCTCCGTTCCGCCCTCTCTTCTCTCGAAATCGGCGCTAACTTCTTCGCCGTGGCACACGCACATGGCCTTTTGCGACCATGATTCGCGCGCGTGCCATTGCCATTCGTTGTCGGGTGAACTTGGAGCAGCAATCCATCACGCCAACACAGCCGCCGCGCAAGGCATGGAGTACAAGCCTGCGCGTTGCTGCGTGACGACGAGTGCTCCGTAGGCCGCCAGCCTCGCCTCGTGCTCCGGCTTGCCCTTGTCCTTCGACTTGATCTTAAACAGGTCAATTGGCTTGTCGCTCTTCTGGCCGGCGCGCTGCATGACCCTTTCGCCGTCCACCTCGGCACCCTTGAATGACCAAAGCGCTTCGAACACCTTGGCCTGACCTTGGGTGAATCGGATTGGTGTGGACTGCACATCCGGCAGCGTTGCCCACTTGAAGTCCGCCGAGAATGGCCCGTTCACAGGCGCGGCCGGATTGGCCACTGCTGGCGCTGCAGACGGTGCCGAAGGGATGAACGAGATCCCGCCGCCATAGAACGTGAATCGTTCTTCCAGCGCCAGCCATTCCACGCCTGAGCCGAAGGGCGATCCGCGAGTCATGCGCGGCCTGGGAGTGATGACCCGGATGCTGCTGCCCGCCACGCGCACACGATCCAGCAAGTTCGGCTCATGCAGCACTCGTGTCAGATCTCGGGCCAGCAACACTGGAGAACGGCGGGCGTCACCGATTCGCCAGGCTCCGTCGCCCAAGTCATCGATGTCGTCGCGGCTCTCGATGTCGAGGGCGAGGCGCATTTTCTGCCGCAGCCAGTCTTCATCCAGGGCCAACGCCGCACCGTCGATTGCTTCGACGGGCACCTGGCCACAATCCGGGCACCGACAGATCCGGCCGCCCCGACCATCACTCCAGACCTGCGCCCGGTGCTGCTGGCAGTGGGGGCAGAGCACAAAAGACTGATCCACCACTGTTGGCCTCACCGCTTTGCCGAGCACAGGCAAAGCCGTTACCTCGCGTGGCGACAGCGTGGAACGCAGCACCGGCGTGCCGCCCGCGAACAGGCGGCAAACCAGGGCCCAGGTATCGTGCGTTGCCATTGGTCAGTCCTCGAAGGCCGATGAGGTATTGACTGCGTCGGACTCCGGCGGCACTTCCTGGGCACTGAGGGTCTGGCCCTTCTGCAAGATGCCCACCGCAACCAGGTAGCCTTCCAGCTGTGCCTGCATCGTGGCGTCGAACTTGTGCAGGTTCAGTCGCCCTTTGCTAGTCACTTCGATGGTGACCACCTTTGGGCGAGTTCTGCCCGGCTCGGGCGGGTAGTAGAGATTGACCTGCGCCGCCGTCACTGCCCACTGACCTTCCAGCGGGCCAGGCAGCTTCTCCTTCAGCAGATCGTGCACCGAGCGCTGCTGGCTGGACTGCATCGCCGTGCATTCGATCTTGAGCGCCGTGTCGGGGCTGAGCAGGGTGAGTGCCTTGAGTTGCACCATCGAAAAACCGTCCTCAAAGACCTCCGGCACATCGAACCCGGTGCGCAGCATCGACAAATCCAGCGTCGGCGACTTGATCTTGTGAGCGCTCGCTTTCACGCCCAGCACATGCTCCGCGAAGGCCTCGACCAGCATCTGCTGGTACTTCGCGCCGCCGCGCACCAGCGTGCGCACGACACCGGTGGACTTGGCGTACTCCAGCACCATGTGAATGTTGGGGTTGCCGACCCTGCGCTTCAGGGTTGCGCCCTCGAACTCCAAGCGCAGCATCGCCATATCCTTGACATGGACTGACAACAGAAACACCCCTGGGCTGCGCTCGACCAAGTGCGCCACGCTGCCGTCACCACATTGCAGTTCACGCTTGTAGAAGGCAGAGATGGCATGACGCAACGCGGACAGATTGGCATCCGAACCGTTCGGCTGGCGCTTCAAGCCGAGATCGTATTGCTGCGTCTGCTGCCCATGCTGCTCCCAAAAGCTGAAGTCATAGGCGCGCTCAAACAGCGCCGGGTGGTGGACGTAGAGCCAGAAGGAACGGTGGATGTCACTTGCGCAAAGCGTCAAACCCGCCAAAGCGGCACCGTCGGTCACCGCCGCCTCAAACATCGCCTGCTTGCCTGCCACATCGCCCAACTGAACGCTGGCCATGAGATTGGCCGTCATCCGGTCGCGGGCTGCAATGTCTGGCCAGACTTTGACCGCTTCGACCAGAAACTGGCTGGTCTCCGGTGTGTCATCCCAGGCAAAGCCATCGGGCACAGGCAGGCTGTGGGTAGTCAAGAAGTCGCGCAGCGTGGCATCCACCGGCAGCTCGAGCATCACGTCGACAAAGGTCTTCTTCATCTTGATCGTCCTTTCTGGATCGGCGTCGAAGGTCTGCGACCGATGTACGGACTGCACTGGCCAGCGACTGGTTTACTGAACACGAACTTCGCACAAGTAAAGTAGCGAGATACAAGCGCGATTCTGAACCTCGGATTTCCGCTTGTCAATCAACTCGGCACATCTAGACCTCATTTGTATCTCACGGCTATACTGGCGGTCTTGTTTTTGTTAACTGACTGTTTTCCCCTACAGGAGCATCGCTATGGCTTCAGCGTTCGGAGCACGCCTGCGACGCTTACGCGAGGCGAAGAAATTGACCTTGCAACAGGTCGCCGACGAAGTCGGCTGTACCAAGGCGTACATATGGGAACTGGAGATGAAGGACGGCCAGCGTCCCTCCGCTGAGCGGGTCCAGGCCCTGGCCAGGGTGCTGGGCGTGACGATGGAGGACATCATGGGCGAGCCCATCGAACAGGTACCTCAGGCCAGCCCAGAAGATGTGGCCTTCTTCCGTGAGTACGCCGGAATGACGGACGAGGAGAAGGATCGCTACCGTCAGGCACTCAAAATCATGTTCCCTGACAAGAGTTAAGGCGGTCCGACAATTGAGCGCATCCCAGCCCCTAACCGGTTCCATCGCAGCCAGCACAGTCTTGAAATGGTTGCGGGCCTGGCACGCCGACGGCATGCCGGATGCTGTGGATCTGGAAGTCGTCCGTCAGATGCTTCCGGAGACGCCTTACGGCAAAGGGGTGCGGGAGATCAAAGCCCCGATGGTGCTGGACGTCAATGCCTGCGAAGGCATGCTCGTGCGCAACCCAAAGGACACGGCCGAGTGGGGTATTTTCTATAACGGCAAGGCCAATCCAGAACGCCAGCGCTTCACCATCGCCCACGAGCTGGGCCACTTCATCCTGCACCGAGATCAGCGGCAAAGTTTCAACTGCGACAAGGAAAGCGTGTACTCCGGCGCTGACACCATCCGTGTCATCGAACGTGAGGCAGACGACTTTGCCAGCAACCTGCTGATGCCCGGCGACTTGCTGCGCGAGTGGATCTCGAACCAGCGCATCGACCTGCATGTCCTGAGCGCGCTTGCCAAACGATTCCAGGTGTCGTTCGAGGCGCTTTGCATCCGATTCATCAAATTCACGACGCAGCGGGCAATCCTTGTCTATTGGGACAACGGCTTCGTGAAGTACGAATGGCGCAGCAGCAGCGCGGTCAAGACGCGCGCCCGCATTCGGCGCACTGACGATCCGCAGGAACCAATACCCGGCACCCTGGCTGCTGATTCCACCGTTGAGCAGGAGTGGGATGGCACGGAGATGTCTGCCGCGATCTGGTGCCCGGAGGAGGCGCCACACATGAAGTTACGCGAGTTCAAGCACAGCTACACCACAGGAGATCGCGTCCTCACCCTATTGCTGCTGGAAAGTGCTGAACCACGGTCATGGGATCGGTCTTGGCAAGACAGCGAGAGCTTTGACAGCTTCGATCAGTTCGTCTCGAACGGGCAATTGCCAGTACGGTGAGTCCCTCGATGACAGACTTGCCGATCCAACCGATAGATGAAGAGCTGCAGACCTTGCAACGCGAGGTGCAGCGAATGCTGGGCCGTTGTCTCTTGCGTCTGCAGCAGTACGAACAACTGATGAAGGCCATCGTGGCCCACCACGAAATCTCCGCGTCAGGATCACCCCTCGAATCGAACCAGGCGGAGCGCATTGCGGATGCCGCAAACAAGACGCTGGGTACATTGGTTGGCACGCTGCTCGGAACGTATGTCACCAACGGCGAGCAAGAAGAGGTCGCAGAACCAGATGCGCCCGACAACATCATCTCGTTCAAGATGAAGATGAGCTTGCAGATGTCTGCCGAGGATTTCGATAGGACGCAGAATGATCTGAAAGATCTGGTACTGCTGCGAAACAACCTGGTGCACCACTTCATCGACCAGCACGACCTTTGGAATCTGGACGGATGCCGTGGTGCGCAAGAGTCCTTGGTGGCGGCCTACAGTCGCATCGATCAACACTTTGAGCAACTGCGAGGCTGGGCGGAGCACATGGATCAGGCCCGTCGCCTGGCGGCTGACTTTGCCCAGTCCGATGCCTTCCGTGATCTGGTGATCAACGGTATAGCGCCGGATGGCTCGGTGGATTGGCCTGCTGCCGGAATTGTTCGCGCATTGCGTGAGGCAGCAGATGAGTTGGCTGTCGAAGAGTGGACGCCGGTCGCCAGCGCTGGACGTTGGATTGCAGAACGGCATCCCGATCAATTACCGGCCAAGTATGGGTGCAGCAGTTGGCGGCAGGTCGTACACGAATCCGGCCTTTTCGAGCTTCGGTATCGGGAAGTGAATGGCCAGCGCGCGGCTTGGTACCGGCCCAAAAAAACATAGCGCCAAAGCCGCGCACTCCCGCTAAATCACGTTACGCGAAGTGCCCTTGGTTTCTAGCATGAGCAGCGTTTTCCATCGGAATGCTTGCCATGACAGAAATCCAACCTATCTCCATTTGCACATCACCTGACCGGCCACGGCACGGGCATCTAGAAATCGCTGACCTGTTGGCTGCCGCGCTGCTGCGCCTTCGTGCCCGCCAATCGCACGACACGGCCAAAAACAGCGAGCATGTTTGCCTTGGCTTCCCCGGCCAACAGCGCGTGAATGCGAACCCCGATCACAACAACGGAGTTCGCCAATGACAGCACACGCAATCTCACCCACGCCCGCCTCAGTCGCCGCCCGCGTCGCGGCTATTCCCCATCTTTCGATGGACGATCTTTGGGCACTCTGGGACGACCATTTCGAAGAGCGGCCAAATCACCACCATCGTGTCTGGTTGGAAAGTCGCCTGGCCTACCGGATACAGGAGCGCGCGTTTGGCGGCTTTAAACCGTCACTGCGCAAGAAGCTCGAGGAGGTTGGTGAAACTGGCATCTTGCCCAAGCAACTGCGCGGCGATAGTCAGCGTCTACTGCCCGGCTCCGTTCTCACACGCATTTACGACGACATTGAGCATCGTGTGCTGGTGCGTGGATCGAATGATTTCGAGTACCAGGGGCAACGCTTCAAAAGCCTGTCCGCTGTAGCCAAACGCATCACGGGCAGCCACTGGTCAGGCCCGGTGTTCTTTGGCTTGAAGGCACCTGCCTCCAAGAAGGGGGCGGTATGAGCTCAGTGCGTCGAAACCAAACTCCCGCAGTCACGCCAAAGAAGCGCTGCGCCGTCTACACCCGCAAGTCCACTGATGAAGGGCTCGACCAGGAATACAACAGCCTCGAAGCACAGCGTGATGCGGGCTTGGCCTTTATTGCCAGCCAACGGCATGAGGGCTGGATTGCCGTCGACGACGGATACGACGACGGCGGCTACTCGGGCGGCAACATGGAACGGCCCGGGTTGCGCCGTCTGATGATCGACATCGAAGCGGGGAAGATCGATACCGTGGTCGTCTACAAAATCGACCGCTTGACACGCAGCCTGCCGGACTTCGCCAAGCTGGTCGACGTGTTCGACCGCAACGGCGTCTCCTTCGTCTCAGTCACGCAGCAGTTCAACACCACAACATCGATGGGGCGATTGACGCTCAACATCCTTTTGTCATTTGCGCAGTTCGAACGCGAGGTCACCGGCGAGCGCATCCGTGACAAGATCGCCGCCAGCAAGGCCAAGGGCATGTGGATGGGCGGAGTCCCACCTCTCGGATACGACGTGGTCGAACGAAAGCTCGTCGTCAACGAACGTGAAGCCGCGCTGGTGCGTGACATCTTCCGCCGCTACGCCGAGCACGGCTCGGCTGCGCGACTCGTCCGCGAATTGGAAATCGAAGGGCATACCACCAAGGCATGGGTCACCCAGTTCGGCCGGGAGCGATTGGGGCGAAGCATCGATCAGCAGTACCTCTTTACCTTGCTGCGAAACCGCATCTACCTTGGCGAAATTTGCAATCACGACACGTGGTACTCGGCCCAGCACGACCCCATCATTTCTCAAGAGCTGTGGAACGGGGCGCACGCCTTCATCGAGAGACGAAAGCAGGCACCGCGCGAAGACCGTGCCAAGCATCCGGCATTGCTGGCGGGGCTGCTGTTCGCACCGGATGGCCAACGCATGCTGCACTCTTTCGTGAAAAAGAAAAACGGTCGGCAGTACCGCTACTACGTGCCTTACCTGCACAAGCGGCGCAACGCAGGTGCCAGCCTGGCTCCGCATACCCCGGACGTGGGCCACCTGCCAGCCGCTGAGATCGAAGAAGCGGTGCTGGCACAAATCCATGCGGCGCTTTCATCGCCCCAAATGCTGATCGCTGTATGGCGGTCCTGCCAGCAGCATCCAGTCGGTGCGGCGTTGGACGAAGCACAGGTGGTGGTTGCCATGCAGCGCATCGGTGATGTGTGGTCGCAACTGTTCCCTGCCGAGCAGCAACGGATCACACGGCTGTTAATCGAACGCGTGCAACTACACGGGCACGGCCTGGATATCGTTTGGCGGGAGGACGGTTGGATCGGATTCGGTGCGGATATCAGCACGCATCCCTTGATCGAAGAGTCCCAAGAACGTGTCGAGGAGGTTTGGGCATGAATGCCACGACTCACCAGCGCCAGCGCGCCGTCCGCATCGAGATCGGAGCCGAGGCGCGCAGTTATGTCAGCGAGGGGCAGCGGGTCACCCTGGTGCCTCTGACGATCAAGCGCCGCCAGAACCGGAAACTGCTGATACCGCCATCCCCCGAGATCGTGGACCGGATCGGTGGCTTTGATGTGCCGATGATCAAAACGCTGGGCAAGGCTTTCTACTGGAAGCGCTTGATCGATGAAGGCATCTATCCCACCACCACGGATCTGGCGCACGCCATGAAAGTCGAGCCTGGATGGGCTGCCGAGGTTCTGCGCATGACCATGCTGGCCCCCGATATCGTGGAGGCGATATTCGAAGGCAGTCAGCCACGCCACCTGAATCTACACACCTTGCGCGGCCGCCAAGAGCAACTGCCGCGCGATTGGTCGGCGCAACGCCGATTGCTCGGTTTCTCCGACGCCTGATCTGCTTCCAGACACACCCGATGACGGCGAGCCATGTGCTCGCCGTTTGCTTTTCTGCCCTGGCCCTTTGGCGAACCGGGAGTTTCGCCGTGGTTCGCCATTGCGTCCCTTAAAGGTTCGCCACCCGAAGTTTGGAATGACACCTGTTACTCAACAACGTCACAGGAGCATTCCATGCAGACACCAGTCAGCAGTATCCCCCAGTCGCCACAGCAGGCGATCAACACCATGTCACCCGGTGATCGCCGCGTGCTCAACGAGAACGAGCTCGCGCAACGCTGGGGCGTTAGCCCCAAGACTTTGCAGCGCTGGCGCAGTGAGGGTCGCGGTCCACGCTACCTGAAGCTGTCCAAGCGTGTCGGCTACCCGGTCGACGCGATCCTCGAGTTTGAGCGCGAAGCGCTGCACGACTCGACATCCGAACGTGCGGCGGTTTGAGGAGAGATGCGATGAACGACATCACCATCTTCCCCGCCGACATTGCAGAGATGTCCGTCAGCCAGCTAGCCGCATTGCCGCCCGCGCAGAAACACGAGATCGACAAAAACCTCGACGCGGCAATCGACTGGCTCAAGAAGGCGCGCACCAAGTTCGACGCGGCACTGGATCAATGCTACGGCGAGCAGGCACGCACCGCGCTGCGCGAATCCGGCCGTGACTTCGGCACCGCACACATCAGCGATGGCCCGCTGCATCTGAAGTTCGAGTTGCCCAAGAAGGTCAGCTGGGATCAGAAGCAACTGGCCGAAATCGCCGAACGCATCGTCACCTCAGGCGAGAAGGTCGAGGGGTACCTCGACATCAAGTTGTCCGTCTCCGAATCCCGTTTCACGAACTGGCCGCCTGCCTTGCAACAGCAGTTCGCCGCCGCTCGCACTGTGGATTCCGGCAAGCCGTCTTTCACCCTTTCCATCGATTCGGAGTAATCACTATGAGCACCAATCTCATCGCTTCACTGCGCAAGCAACTGCCGTCCATCTACGGCGAACACCTTCCCGACGAAATCCGGTATCGCCGCGCCGACGGCCAGGACGTCGTTGTCCCCCTTGATGCCGCCACGGTGGACGAGCTGGCCTTCGCTATCCAGACGGCCAATGCGGAATCACTGGCGCTCGGTCGCCGTCGCACCGCGCTGGAAGAGCTCCACACCGAGGTGCGCAAGCGTGCCGCGCGTGGAGCCGACCGTATCGCCGACGTGTCGTGGGAGGGCTGATCATGAGCGCGATCATTCCCTTCCAGTTCGAAGCGCACGCCGTGCGCGTCCAGGTGGATGAACTCGGGCAGCCGTGGTTCAACGCCACCGATGTTTGCGATGCCCTGGAGATGGGCAATCCGTCTCAGGCGATCAAGTCCCACGTCGATCCCGAGGACCTCCAGAAATTGGAGACCCTTACGGCGGGTGGCCGTCAACGCCAAAACCACGTCAATGAATCGGGCCTTTACGCCCTGATCCTCGGTAGCACCAAGGACGCCGCCAAGCGTTTCAAGCGCTGGGTCACCGGTGAAGTGCTGCCTGCGATCCGCAAGACAGGCGCGTATTCGGCTACCTCCACGATGGCCGTCTTGCCCGCGCCGACCCACGACCGGGTCACTGCCATCCTGTTGATCGGCGAAGCGGTCGCCAAGGTGCCGGGCGTCAAGACCGGCATTGCGATGGCTGCCACGTTGACCTGCATTCAGGAAAACACCGGTCTGACCACGGAAGTGCTGCGCCGCGCTTTGCCTGCCGCCAATGAGCCGATCTGCTCGCTCAACGCCACCCAGCTCGGCAAATTGCTGAGTCGCTCAGCCAAGGCCACCAATCAGTTGCTGGCATCTGGCGGCCTTCAGTTCCGCAACGACCGGGACGAGTGGGAGCTGACCGAGGCCGGTGAAGCATGGGCCGAAGCCATGCCGTACTCGCGTAACGGTCACAGCGGCTACCAGATCCTCTGGAATCCGGCGGTCGCGGAACAACTAAAGGAGGTGGCGTGATGTCCCTCCCGATCATTTCCGCGCAGCAGCGCTTGGCCGAGCGCAAGGGTGTGAAGTTGCTGATGCTGGGCAAATCCGGCATCGGCAAGACCACTCGGCTCAAAGACCTCGACCCTGCCACCACCTTGTTCCTCGATATCGAGGCGGGCGATCTCGCCGTGGCCGACTGGCCGGGCGACACCATCCGTCCGGCATCGTGGCCGGAAAGTCGTGACTTTTTCGTGTTCCTCGCGGGACCGGACAAGTCACTGCCGCCGGAGAGCGCTTTTTCGCAGGCGCATTACGACCACGTCATCGAGAAGTTTGGTAACCCGACGCAGCTCGACCGCTACCAGACCTTCTTCCTCGACTCGATCACGCAGTTGTCCCGGCAGTGCTTCGCGTGGTGCAAGACGCAACCCGGTGCCACCAGCGACCGTTCCGGCAAGCCAGATCTGCGCGCCGCATATGGTCTGCTTGGCCAGGAGATGATCGGCGCACTGACCCATCTGCAGCACGCACGCGGCAAGAACGTGGTGTTCGTTGCCATCCTCGACGAACGTCTTGATGACTACAACCGCAAGGTGTTCGTGCCACAGATCGAAGGCAGCAAAACCAGCCTGGAGCTGCCCGGCATCGTCGACGAGGTCGTGACGCTGGCCGAGATCAAGGCCGAGGACGGCAGCACCTACCGCGCCTTCGTCACCCACACCGTCAATCCCTATGGCTTCCCGGCCAAAGACCGCAGCGGTCGCCTCGACCTGCTGGAGCCGCCGCATCTGGGCGCGCTGATCGACAAGTGCGCAGGCCAGTCGCCATTGCCCATGCCCGGCAGCACCGGCACCCCCACTACAGCAAACACCACCGAATCCAAGGAGTAATCGCCATGTCGTCCAACTATTTTGATTTCCAAGATGCCGATCCCCAACAGTCGGGCTTTGACCTGATCCCCAAGGGTGCGGTCGTGCCAGTGCGCATGACCATCAAGCCCGGTGGCCATGACGACCCGGAGCAAGGCTGGGGCGGCGGCTACGCCACCGAGTCTTTCGAGACCGGCTCCATCTATCTCGCCGCCGAATTCGTGGTCACGGCTGGTGATCACGCCAAGCGCAAGATGTGGTCGAACATCGGTCTGCACTCCAAGAAGGGCCCGACCTGGGGCCAGATGGGGCGCAGCTTCATCCGCGCTGCGCTTAACAGCGCCCGCAATGTTCACCCGCAGGACAACAGTCCGCAGGCCGCCGCTGCGCGTCGCATCCAGGGCTTTCATGAACTGGATGGCCTGGAGTTTCTGGCCCGAGTGGACATCGAAAAAGACAGCAAGGGTCAAGACCGCAACGTGGTCAAGATCGCGGTCGAGCCCGATCACCCCGACTACGCAAAGCTGATGGGCGTGCCGTCCAAGGCTTCGGGCAGTGCAAATTCCAGCGCTCCGGCGCAGGCCGCTGCGCCTGCGTATCAGGCACCGGCTCCGCAACGCGCACCCGTGACGGGTAAGCCGTCTTGGGCCCAGTGAGGGAGGCCGATGAAATGCTGGGTCTGCAAACGACAGGCCCGGGGATTCGGCCACACCGACAACCGTCACGGTGTCGGCAATCCCCGGCGCTACCCCATCGATTGGGTGTTCTGCTCGCAACGCTGCCAAAACGCGTTTCACGCGTTGTACGGCAACTGGCTGCGCGCCAAGGATGGTCGCACCGACATCAAGGGGGTCGCCATGATCGATCCCTCTGATATCGAGCTTGCCGCGATGCGCAAGTGCCTCAAGTCCTTCGGCGAGGCAGCGGGCGAGATCGGCTTCACCAAACCGCTGGGCAACTACTCCGAAGCCGAGGCGCTGCAGGTGATCGACGCCATCGTCACTTGCTACACCGAGGCGATGGTCGAACACCACGAGGCGAGCAAGTTCCCGCCTGTGCGTGGCATGCCGCCGACGCCTGATCCCATGACGCCGAGTACAGCCAATCCGTTCGCCGATCTGGAGGACGACCTGCCTTGGGAAGAACCGAAGGGGAAGAAGCCATGATGGACTTCAACTCCACTTCGAGCATCTCGGGCCAGATCACCGCGCTGGTCGATGCCGGGATGCAGCGGGCCCGAGCCCAGCAGTCCGAGCGCCAGTACCTCGGAGCTTCGCGTCTCGGCGTGGCCTGCGAGCGTGCGCTGCAGTTCGAGTATGCCAAGGCGCCCATCGACCACGGGCGTGATGTCCCGGGCCGGATGCTGCGCATCTTCGAGCGTGGCCATGTCATGGAGGACTGCATGGTCGCGTGGCTCCGGGATGCTGGCTTTGACCTGCGCACCCGCAAGGCCGACGGCGAGCAGTTCGGCTTCTCGGTGGCTGACGGACGCCTGCAGGGCCACATCGACGGCGTCATCGTCGGCGGGCCGGATGGTTTTGCTTATCCCGCGCTCTGGGAAAACAAGTGTCTGGGCAACAAGTCCTGGCGCGAGCTGGAGAAAAACCGCCTCGCTGTCGCCAAGCCGGTCTACGCCGCGCAAGTGGCGATCTACCAAGCCTATCTCGAACTGCACGAGCACCCGGCGATCTTCACGGCACTCAACGCCGACACGATGGAGATCTACACCGAGGCCGTGCCCTTTGATGCAGCCCTGGCCCAGCGCATGTCGGATCGGGCGGTGAAGGTCATTACGGCCACCGATGCAGGGGATCTCCTGCCGCGAGCCTTCAATGACCCGACCCATTTCGAATGCCGGATGTGCGCGTGGCAAGACCGCTGCTGGAGGACACAAGCATGAATACCTCGAATTTGAATCACGTACTTGGCGAGCAGCTGATCGACGTACGCCAGGCTGCACTGATGTTCAACCTGCCGTCGTATTGGCTCTCACAAGCCAAGGAGCGACAGGAGCGTCGCATTCCGCATTACCGCGTCGGCAAACTGGTTCGCTTCAAACCCAACGAGCTGGAAGCCTGGATCGCTGCGCAGCAGATGTCACACGAGGGTGGTGCCGATGCTTGATTTCAATGACACATCACCACCGGGAGAAACGGGCCGGCGCAACGTCAATGACAGCGAGCGGGACGAGATTCGCACTGAACTGATCGCACGCATGGAATCAGTCCTGACCACGATGTTTCCGGCGGGAAAGAAGCGTCGGGGCAAGTTTTTGATCGGGGACATCATGGGCAGCCCGGGCGACAGCCTCGAGGTGGTACTCGAAGGCGAGAAGGCTGGTCTCTGGACGGATCGTGCCACGGGTGATGGTGGTGACATCTTTGCCTTGATCGCCGCCTACCTCGGGGCCAACGTCCACACCGACTTTCCTCGGGTGCTCAACGAGGCCGCCGATCTGCTCGGTCGTTCGCGATCAGTGCCGGTGCGCCGCGCCAAGAAGGAAGCGCCGTTTGATGAACTTGGCCCGGCCACGGCCAAGTGGGACTACTTCGATGCCACCGGCAAACTGATCGCGGTCGTGTACCGCTACGACCCGCCCGGAAGCAAGAAGGAATTCCGGCCGTGGGATGCCAAGCGGCGCAAGATGACTCCGCCCGATCCGCGCCCGCTGTACAACCAGCCGGGGCTGGCTGCCGATGGTCACGTTGTGCTGGTCGAAGGCGAGAAATGTGCGCAGGCACTGATCGCCATCGGCGTGGTGGCAACCACGGCCATGCATGGCGCGAATGCTCCCGTCGACAAGACCGACTGGTCGCCGCTGGCGGGCAAATCCGTGCTGATCTGGCCTGACCGGGACGCGCCGGGCTGGGATTACGCCGACCGTGCATCGCAAGCAATTCTGAACGCGGGCGCGACCACGGTCGCCATCCTGGTGCCACCCGATGACAAACCGGATGGCTGGGATGCAGCCGACGCCATTCCGGAAGGCTTCGATGTGAGGGGCTTCCTTGCGGTCGGCGAGCGTATGCCGGTGATGCGCTCGGTCGAGGAGACGCCACCACCGGATCTGCTGACCGGCGTCGACTGGACTACGGAGGATGGCTTGTCCTCGGCTTTCACACGCCGCTATGGCGAGGACTGGCGCTACTGCGCGCTGTGGGGCAAGTGGCTGGTCTGGACTGGGGTGCGCTGGAATTCCGATCAGATCCTCTATGTATCTCACCTGGCGCGTGGCATCTGCCGGATGGCGTCGCTCAAGGCGGACACTCCTCGGCTCAAAGGCAAGCTGGCCAGCTCCGCCACGATCTCGTCCGTCGAGAAAATCGCACGTTCCGATCCCAAGCACGCGTCCACCGCCGAGGAGTGGGATGCGGACGTTTGGGCGCTCAACACACCAGGCGGCGTGGTTGATCTGCGCACGGGCCGGATGCGACCGCACCGGCGCGATGATCGGATGACCAAGGTGACCACGGCCACACCGCAGGGCGACAGTCCGACGTGGCGCGCATTCCTGGCCGACGTCACGGGCGGCGACGCTGAACTGATTGCCTACCTGCAATTGATGGTCGGCTACTGCCTGACGGGCGTAACCAGCGAGCACGCGCTGTTCTTCCTGTACGGGACGGGCGCGAACGGCAAGTCGGTGTTCGTCAACGTCCTGACCACCATCTTGGGCGACTACGCGGCCAACGCGCCGATGGACACGTTCATGGAGGCGCGCACCGACCGGCATCCGACCGATCTGGCAGGCCTGCGCGGCTCACGCTTTGTGTCATCCATCGAAACTGAACAGGGTCGGCGGTGGAACGAATCCAAGGTCAAGGCCATCACCGGTGGCGACAAAGTGTCCGCGCGATTCATGCGTCAGGACTTCTTCGAGTACGTGCCGCAGTTCAAGTTGGTGATCGCGGGCAACCACAAGCCATCAATCCGCAACGTGGATGAGGCGATGAAGCGGCGACTGCACCTGATCCCGTTCACGGTGACGATCCCGCCCGAACGGCGTGACGGCAGGCTGACCGAAAAGCTGCTCAAGGAGCGGGACGGCATTCTGGCGTGGGCAGTCGAGGGCTGCAGCCTTTGGCAACGCCAAGGACTGAAGCCGCCCGCCAGTGTGGTGTCGGCGACCGAGGAGTATTTCGAGGCCGAAGACGCGCTCGGGCAGTGGATCGAAGAGCGTTGCCTGCTGGCCAAGACCCACCGCGAAGGCGTTTCCGAATTGTTCGCCGACTGGCGTGAATGGGCTGAGCGCGCGGGTGAGTACGTGGGCTCGGTCAAGCGCTTTTCCGAACTGATGGCGGCCCGCAAGTTCGAGAAGTGTCGGCTGACTGGGGGCGCACGTGGCATCACGGGCATCGCCCTCAGACCCAAGCCGTACAGCCACGGCTACCCCTACCGAGATGACTGAGCAATCCGGGCGAGTGACGGATTTGACGGGTTTCCTGATTGACGCGCTACGCGTGCGCGCACGTAAGGGATGTTCTTCAAAGAACCCGTCGCATCCGTCACTCCCCCTTGAACTGGAGCACAACGATGAACACGACGATCTTGGCCCTTGATCTGGGCACAAACACTGGGTGGGCATTGCTGCACCTGGACGGCACGATCACCAGCGGCACGGAGCACTTCAAGCCGCAGCGATTTGAGGGAGGCGGCATGCGTTTCCTCCGTTTCAAGCGCTGGCTCAATGAACTGCTCTCGGCCAGCAACCACATCAACGCGGTTTTCTTCGAGGAAGTTCGACGGCACGCTGGCGTTGATGCTGCGCACGCTTACGGTGGCTTCATGGGACACCTGACCGCGTGGTGTGAGCATCACAACATCCCTTACCAGGGTGTTCCTGTCGGCACGATCAAGAAGCACGCGACCGGCAAGGGCAATGCGGGCAAGGACGACATGACCGCGTCCGTCCGCCTGCGTGGCCACACCCCAGTCGACGACAACGAAGCCGATGCACTGGCCTTGCTGCACTGGGCTGTCGAGACGCAGGAGGTGTGACATGAAGGTGCCGACACCCCAATACCGCTGCCCCCTCGGTCGTCTGCAGCCTCAGGCCACGGATCTGGATGCGATCAAGGAACGTGGCTGGCGTGACCAACACATCCTGGTGGTCAACGCATCCGACGAACGTCTGGACTTCATCGAGCGCGAGATCGTGCGACGCATCGGTGACCGGCTCTACGGAGGGCGACGCAATGACTAAGTGGACTATCGAGGACGTTGCTGCTCGGTTTGAAGAGGCGGCAAGCACCAGTCGGCGGTTGCCTCCTGTTCGAGTGCAGGGCTACTTCAACTGCTGGCCTGCCATTGTCCGAAATGAGTGGGAGACCTTTGCTGCTGATGAGAGGGTTTATCGATCCTTTCCGCCGAGTCCAGACGCGATTGAACGAATGCTGGAAGTCATGCGCTGGGTGCAGTGGCTCACAGTTGAGCAACGTCATCTCGTATGGATGCGCGCGAAGCGCTATGGCTGGCGGGACATCACGATCCGCTTTGCCTGCGACCGCACAACGGCATGGCGGCATTGGCAGCGGGCATTGCAGACGGTCGCAGATCAACTCAATGGTGTGGTGGTCGCGTAGAGTTTTGGCGTGATTTGGCGCGTATGGTCGGGGATGTGCGCCATCAAGCGGCAATCAGCGGTTTTTACCCCTGCAACAAAACGACCTGATCTTGCGTAGTATTCATCTATCGTCTGGACAGAGGTGACGGCAGAGGAAGCAGCCCGGAAATCAACGGGTCCTTCCTGGCCAAAAACCAATGCGGGGGGCGCGAGCGCGGCGCTTTTTTAGCGTCAGGGTGCGAACCAAGGTTCGCACGGTTCGCAGTTCGCACCCCGCCAGTTCGCACTAACCCCAAAACCCGCCCACGGCTTCGTCGGCGGGTTTTCTATTTTCAGGACATCATCTTTGAACACGCTCAACGTCGAGTACCGCAAGGTCGAGGCGCTGATTCCCTACGCCCGCAATCCGCGCACGCATTCCGAGGCACAAGTCGCAAAGATCGCCGCCAGCATCGTCGAATACGGCTGGACAAACCCGGTTCTGGTTGATGGCGACAACGGCATCATCGCGGGCCACGGTCGTCTGGCTGCTGCTCGCAAGCTCGGGCTGGATCAAGTGCCGGTGATCGAACTGGCTCACCTCAGCACCGCGCAGAAACGTGCGTTGGTCATCGCCGACAACCGGCTGGCGCTTGACGCTGGCTGGGATGCGGAGATGTTGGCGCTCGAACTGGCGGAGCTTTCCGAAGCAGGTTACGAGTTGTCGCTGACCGGCTTCGAGAACATCGAGATCGACGCGCTGCTGGCTGATGCCACCTCCACTGAAGCAGAACCGGTGGTGCAGGATGCAGCAGACGCCGACGAACCCGATGCAGCAGACGATGTTCCTGCTGCGCCAGTGGTCGCAGTGTCGCGCGAAGGCGATGTCTGGGCCATCGGCTCGCACCGATTGATCTGTGGCGACGCCACCGACCCGGCCGTTGTCGCCACGCTGATGCAGGGTGACACCGCGCAGCTGTGCTTCACCTCGCCGCCTTACGGCAATCAACGCGACTACACCTCCGGCGGCATCGCCGATTGGGATGCACTGATGCGCGGTGTGTTCGCGCATCTGCCAATGGCGGGCGACGGTCAGGTGCTGGTCAACCTTGGGTTGATCCACCGCGACAACGAAGTCATCCCCTATTGGGACGGCTGGCTGTCCTGGATGCGTCAGCATGGGTGGCGGCGCTTCGCGTGGTACGTCTGGGATCAGGGGCCAGGCATGCCTGGCGACTGGCAGGGCCGACTGGCTCCCAGCTTCGAGTTTGTTTTCCACTTCAATCGCAGCAGCCGCAAGCCCAACAAGATCGTGCCTTGCAAGCACGCAGGCCAGGAATCGCACCTGCGCGCTGACGGGTCTTCCACGGCGATGCGCGGTAAGGATGGCGAGGTCGGCGGCTGGACTCACAAGGGTCAGCCGACGCAGGACACCCGCATCCCCGACTCGGTGATCCGCGTGATGCGCCACAAGGGCAAGATCGGGCAGGACATTGATCACCCGGCTGTGTTCCCGGTGGCGTTGCCGGAGTTTGCCATCGAGGCTTACACCGAAGCCCGAGACATTGTGTTCGAGCCCTTCGGTGGAAGCGGTACCACGATGCTGGCCGCGCAGCGCACTGGCCGCCTCTGCCGCAGCATGGAGATCGCGCCGGAGTACGTGGACGTGGCCATCAAGCGCTTTCAGCAGAACCACCCTGGCGTGCCGGTCACGCTGCTGGCAACAGGTCAATCGTTCGAACAGGTTGCCGCCGAGCGCGCCACCACCGTTGATGATGAGGTGCTGGCATGAACTGGTTGGCAGACAAGATCGAGCAGTGGCCGACAGCCAAACTGCTGCCCTATGCCCGAAATGCGCGGACGCACTCGGATGATCAGGTGGCGCAGATAGCCGCATCGATTGCCGAGTTTGGCTTCACCAACCCGATCCTTGCAGGCAGTGACGGCATCATCGTCGCTGGGCACGGGCGCTTGGCCGCTGCGCAGAAACTTGGGCTGGAGATCGTGCCCGTAGTCGTCCTTGATCACCTGAGCCCGACCCAGCGCCGCGCCTTGGTCATCGCCGACAACCGCATCGCGGAGAACGCTGGCTGGGATGACGCGATGTTGCGGATCGAGCTGGAGGACTTGCAGCTGGAAGGTTTCGATCTGGACATCACCGGTTTTGACGCCGACGCGCTGGCCGAACTGATCGCGGGCGACGAGCCGGACAATGAGGGCCAGACAGATGAGGACGCGGTACCGGAGGTTGGCGAGACACCCATCTCGCGCCCGGGCGATGTCTGGATCATGGGCCAGCACCGCCTGCTGTGCGGCGACTCGACTGTGGCAGAGAGCTATGCCCGGCTGATGCAGGGCGACGTGGCAGACATGGTCTTCACCGACCCGCCGTACAACGTGAACTACGCCAACAGCGCCAAGGACAAGATGCGCGGCAAGGATCGCGCGATCCTGAACGACAACTTGGGCGATGGCTTCTACGACTTCCTGTTGGCAGCATTGACGCCCACTGTGGCGAACTGCCAGGGCGGCATCTATGTGGCGATGTCATCCAGCGAGCTGGATGTGCTGCAGGCCGCCTTTCGCGCCGCCGGTGGCAAGTGGTCGACGTTCATCATCTGGGCCAAGAACACCTTCACGCTGGGCCGTGCCGACTACCAGCGCCAGTACGAACCTATCTTGTACGGATGGCCTGAGGGTGCGCAACGCCACTGGTGTGGTGACCGCGATCAGGGCGATGTGTGGGCTATCAAGAAGCCGCAGAAGAACGATCTGCATCCGACGATGAAGCCGGTGGAGCTGGTCGAGCGAGCCATCCGCAATTCGAGCCGCCCGGGTAACGTGGTGCTCGATCCGTTCGGTGGTTCCGGAACAACGTTGATTGCGGCCGAAAAATCAGATCGCGTCGCGCGACTGATCGAACTCGATCCGAAGTACGTGGATGTGATCGTGCGCCGGTGGGAGGACTTCACCGGCCAGACGGCCATCCGCGAGGCAGCAGACCAGGAAGTGTGCGCCAGTTGAATGGCTGGCCAGGCTGCGTGGCCTCTTCTTCCTCGGCGATGCGCCGCAGGATTCGCAGAGTGGTGAGATCGCGCGGTAGAGCCATGCACATGACGCGCACGGCCTGCTCGATGGAGACGTCTGGACGCCGGTTGGCAATCAGCCAACGCAGCGCCTGCTCGCGTTCGGTGGCGAGCGTTGTCATCAGGCAGCCATCTCTTCGCAGATTTCGCAGTGGATCACAAAGCCTGTCAGGTAAGGCAGGCCGCGCGGGATGCCGTACTGCTTGCTGGTCTGGCGGCCAATCGTCCAGCCCATCCAACGTTGGGTGGTGGCCTTGATCGCATCCTGCAAGGCTTGGCCTTGGTGCAAGCCGTTCTGGACGTCGTCGGCAAAGTGGCGTCCGTGGCGACTGTCGAGGAAGGTCTGCACCGATTCGCGGGGCTGGTGGGTGGCATCCGAAATGGCGTTCATGGCCAGGGGCCATGCGGCGCTGGCGTGTTCGTTCATCGTGCCCCAAAAACCCCAGGCTTCGTTTTGGGTGGCGGGTATCTGGTTGGTGGTCATGGTGTCTTCTCCGGGTTGATCGTTGCGACACCTGTAGTAACGCGCTGTTCGATTGAGAAGCCAAGCTGTTCCTGGCTTCTTTCTCGATCAATCGCGATCACCCGAGACGGGCTACGTAGCGGGCGTAATCACCGCCCTCGGGATTGACGTAGAGGTAAGGGCGTCCGGGAGCAGTGACCTCGACGCAGATGTAGCCGTCGCCAGTGCCCCCACCCTTGCCATGCAGCCAGTCGCGTGACACCAGCAGGCTGCGCCCAAAGGCGTCGAATTCGGCAGGGGTGAGCTCCTTGGTCTCGGTGATGTAGACCTTGTGCTGGTCGCGACCGCCCAGTTCGCCGAGGTCGGCAGGTTTGCGTGCAAACGGCAGGCGGATACTCAACTCTTCGACCTGGAGGCTTTGGCCTGCGAACTGCAGGGTGCGTGGGGTGCGTTCGATGGTGATGGTCATGGTGCTCATGGCGGTTTTCCTGGTATGGCGTCGTCAATCACGACACCTGTATGAACGCGCTGGTGGGGAGAGAAGCCAAGCTATTCATGGCTCCTCTCGCCGTTTTTTTGGCTTTGCCGAAACTCACTGTGCTCGTTTTCGGGCGATGCGGTAGATCCGCTCGCCACCCTGCGGCTTGTCCGAGACGATGTTCAGGCCGAGCTTCTTCTTGAAGGCTCCAGCGAAGGTGCCGCGCACCGTGTGCGCCTGCCAACCGGTGGCGGTGTAGATTTGGCCGATGGTTGCGCCCTCGGGGCGTTGCAGCATCCGGATCACTTCGGCCTGCTTGCTGTTGTCGCGGGTGCGCGGCTTGGCCTGCGTCGGCTCTTGTACCCACGTTGCTTCGGCGGCGGTGACGGCGGCTTCCAGTTCGGGATCGCTCGCGGCCGCAGGCGCGCCTTCAGCGTTGGCGATGATCCGGTCGAGATTGGCTTCGAACTGGCCGATGCCCTTCCTGTTCACGTCGGGACGCGGAATGCCCAGGGCGTCGTAGCCCTCCGCAGCGACAAACCAGTCGGTGCCGTCGGTGGTGATCAGTGCGCGGTTGAAAAGTCCGTCGAGCACCTTTTTGCGTGCGCCGCCTTTGATGTTGTCGGGGAACCAGTCGATCTTGCCGCTGGTGTGTTCAACCGCGTGGTCCAGGATCGCGTGCTGTGCCGGGGTCAGTTGGGTGGTGGTCATGTTTTGCTCCTTCGATGTAGTGGACGGTGATGTGATGAACGCGCTGTTCTCAAGTGAAGCCAAGCGCTTTCTGCTTGGCCTCTTCGCTTCGCAATCAGGTGTTGGCCTTGTCTGACGGGTTGGCATTGCGCCCCTGCTCAAGACCCGCGTTGAAGGCGGCTTCAAGCGCATCGCGTAGGCACCAGACCGCTACATCGTGGAAATCGAGGCTGTCAGAGCGGCGGGTTTCCAGGGTTTCGATGCCCAGCTTGTTTTGCGCGATCTGGGTCAGGAGTTGTTCGAGCTTGCTCATGTCCGTGTCCTTTCATGGTGTTGATGACGAACGTATGAACGCGCTGTTCCAGATGGAAGCCAAGCTCAATCCGCAGGCGAATTTGGCAAATGAGCGAACAAATGATTGAAGGTGCCCCGAAGGGGAAATATGGGTATTTCGATTCGTGCCTACGCACGCCACCGAGGGGTGTCCGATGCAGCGGTGCGCAAGGCCATCGCTGCTGGGCGGATCACGCCGGAGGCAGACGGAACGATTGATGCCGAGCGCGTCGACCGCGAATGGGCACGCAACTCCGATGCGCCTCGCAATGGAACTGCCACCCGCGCCGTCAAGGTCGCCGTACCGGAGACCAGCGGCACCACGGGTGACGGGCCTACAGCGTTGCCAGCAGGTGGCACGTCCTTGCTTCAGGCGCGCACGGTCAACGAAGTGGTCAAGGCGCAAACCAACAAGGTGCGTCTGGCCCGCCTCAAGGGCGAGCTGGTAGATCGGCCGCAGGCCATCGCCCACGTTTTCAAACTGGCGCGCTCTGAACGCGATGCGTGGCTGAACTGGCCCGCACGCATCTCGGCACAGATGGCAGCCAAGCTCGGCGTCGATCCCCACACGATGCACATCGCCTTGGAGGCGGCGGTGCGTGAGCACCTGCAGGAACTGGGCGAGATGCGCCCGAGGGTGGATTGATGGACATGGACTATGAAGGCGCTGCCGAGATTGAACGCGCGTGGCGCGAAGGACTGACGCCCGACCCGCTGCTCACCGTGTCCGAATGGTCGGATCGCCACCGGATGCTCTCCAGCAAGGCGTCTGCAGAGCCTGGGCGCTGGCGTACCAGCCGCACGCCGTACCTGAAAGCGATCATGGATTGCCTGTCGCCGACCTCGCCGGTCGAACGTGTGGTGTTCATGAAAGCCGCGCAGCTTGGCGCGACCGAGATGGGATCGAACTGGATCGGCTATGTGATCCATCACGCACCCGGGCCAATGATGGCGGTGTGGCCGACAGTGGAGATGGCCAAGCGCAACTCCAAGCAGCGGATCGATTCGCTGATCGAGGAGTCGTCCGCACTGGCTGAACTGATTGCACCGGCGCGCAGCCGGGATTCCGGCAACACCATCCTGGCCAAGGAGTTCCGGGGTGGCGTGCTGGTGATGACCGGGGCCAACAGCGCGGTCGGACTGCGCTCAATGCCGGTGCGGTATCTGTTTCTCGACGAGGTCGATGGCTATCCGTTGGACGTCGAGGGTGAAGGCGATGCGATCTCGCTGGCCGAGGCGCGCACCCGCACCTTCGCGCGGCGCAAGATCTTCATCGTCTCGACGCCGACGATCTCAGGGGCGTCGGCTATCGAACGCGAGTACGAGGCCAGTGACCAACGTCGCTACTTCGTGCCTTGTCCGCATTGCTCGCATCGGCAGTGGCTGCGTTTCGAGCAGCTGCGTTGGGACAAAGGGCAACCGGAGACGGCTGCCTACATCTGCGAGTCATGTGACACCGCGATTGCCGAGCACCACAAGACGTGGATGCTGGAGCACGGCGAGTGGCGCGTGATGATCACCGATGGCACGGGCAAGACGGCAGGCTTCCACCTGTCGTCACTGTACAGCCCGGTGGGCTGGCGTTCGTGGCGTGAAATCGCCGCTGCGTGGGAAGCCGCCGTCAGTAAGGAGTCGGGATCGGCCGCTGCCATCAAGACCTTCAAGAACACCGAGCTTGGCGAAACGTGGGTCGAGGAAGGCGAAGCACCGGACTGGCAAAGACTGGTCGAGCGCCGAGAAGACTACCGTGTCGGCAGCGTGCCGCAAGGCGGTCTGCTCTTGGTCGGCGCGGCCGACGTGCAGAAAGATCGCATCGAAGCGTCGGTCTGGGCCTTTGGGCGCGGCAAGGAGTCCTGGCTGGTTGAGCACCGCGTGCTGATGGGTGACACCGCCCGCGACGCGGTATGGAAGCGCCTTGCTGAAATGCTGGCCGAAACCTGGACACACGCCTCCGGCGCGGCGATGCCGCTGGTGCGTTTTGCCTTGGATACCGGCTTTGCGACGCAGGAGGCCTACGCCTTTGTGCGGGCTTGCCGCGATTCGCGTGTGATGGCGGTCAAGGGGGTGCCTCGCGGTGCAGCCTTGATCGGCACGCCGACCGCCATCGATGTCTCGCAGGGTGGCAAGAAGCTGCGCCGGGGCATCAAGGTGTACAAGGTGGCGGTCAGCATCGCCAAGCTCGAGTTCTACAACAACCTGCGCAAGAGCGCAGATGTTGGCGAGGACGGATTGACCACGGTGTTCCCGGCCGGGTTCGTCCATCTGCCCAAGATCGACGCTGAGTTCATCCAGCAACTCTGCGCGGAACAACTGATCACCCGCCGCGACCGCAACGGCTTCCCGGTGCGCGAGTGGCAAAAGATGCGCGAGCGCAATGAGGCGCTCGACTGCTACGTCTACGCCCGCGCGGCTGCATCGGCGGCGGGTCTGGATCGCTTCGAGGAACGTCACTGGCGGGAACTGGAGCGACAACTGGGGCTGGCCGGTCCGCCAGCCCTTGAAACACCTACTGAATCGATCAACGAGGCCACCCAACGCGGTGGCCTCGCTGTTTCTGGCAACCGTAACACCGGTCGGCGCGTGATCAAAAGCCGCTGGCTGTCCTGACACCCAAAGGAGAAAACATGAGTCTTGCTACCCGTATCGAAAGTCTGGTCATCCGCGTCGCGCAGGAGTTCAACGACGTCCGCGCCAAGGCGGGCAACCTGGCCAACCTCACCACCACCGACAAGTCGAATCTGGTCGCAGCCATCAACGAACTGAAAGCCGCCGTGGTGTCGTCGGCGGTGATCGACGATGCGCACGTCGCGGCCACGACCACGTACTCGTCCAACAAGATCGTCTCGCTGCTCGATGCACTCAAGACCGAGATCTTGGGCGGTGCCGATGCTGCCTACGACACGCTGGTGGAAATCCAGCAACTGCTGCAGAACGGCACCAGTGGCCTGGATGCGCTGCTCGCCGCCGTCAACAACCGTGTGCGCTTCGATGCGGCGCAGTCGCTGACCGTGGCCGAGCAACTTCAGGCACGCAGCAACATCGGTGCCGTCGCGGCCAGTGATGTCGGCAACACCGACACTGATTTCGTCGCGGTCTTTGTGGGTGCGCTGGTCTGATGAGCCTCGCATCGCGCATCAGTGCGTTGGCCAGTCGTGTCGGACTCGAGGTCAAGACCAAGATCGACGCAACCCACCCCGGTTTGGCCCGGGCGTGGGTGTGCTTCGGCTACGTCGGCAACCAGATCGTCGTGCGGTCGTCGCACAACGTGGCCAGCGTGACCAGGACGGCGGCGGGTCGCTACCGCGTGACCTTCGCCGTTGCCATGCCCGACGCCAACTATTGCTGGACGGCGCTTGCCCGCAGCAGCACCAACAGCGGCACGCAGCGCATTGCCATCGTGCGATCCAGTATCGACCAGAAGACCGCTCAGTACGTCGACATCAGTTGCGCCACCACGTCTGCATCGTTCGACGACTCCTCCGAAATCAACCTCACGGTGTACCGCTGATGGCTTACACACAAGCACACCTCGACGCACTGGAAGCGGCGCTGGTCAAGGGCGAAAAGCGCGTGACCTTTGGCGACAAGACCGTCGAGTACCGCAGCGTCGATGAACTCCAGGCCGCCATTTCGGCTGTCAAGCGCGACCTCTTCGAGCAGGCTGTGGACACCGGACTGTGGCCTGGCGCGCCACGCCAGATCCGGGTCACCACCGGCAAAGGGTTCTGAACATGCAATGGTTTGACCGAATGCGTGATCGGATACGAAAAGGCGTCGGCATGAGTCTGCTTGGCGGCACCCCGTTCTATGACGGCATCGGCGGCGGCCGTCGCGCCTTGGCGTGGCAGGTCAGTAATCCCGGTGCAGTCGCAGCGCTGGCGTTCACCCAGAACGAATTGCGCGCCAAGAGCCGCGATCTGGTACGCCGCAATGCCTGGGCAGCGGCAGGCGTTGAAGCCTTTGTCTCGAACGCCATCGGTACTGGCATCAAGCCGCAGAGCATGCTGGCTGATCAGTCCTTGCGCGAAGCGATCCACAGCCTGTGGTGGGACTGGTGCGAGGAAGCCGATGCCGCTGGACTGACCGATTTCTACGGCCTGCAGGCATTGGCCTGTCGCGCCATGCTCGAAGGCGGGGAATGTCTGGTGCGGCTGCGCTATCGCCGCCCGGAGGATGGCCTGCCGGTGGGCCTGCAATTGCAGTTGCTCGAACCCGAACACCTGCCAGCCACGCTGAATCAGGAATTGGCTTCCGGAAACGTCATCCGTGCGGGCATCGAGTTCGACAAGCTCGGACGGCGGGTGGCTTACCACCTGTATCGCTCACACCCGGGTGATGGCTCACTGGCTCCGATGTCGGGCACTGGTGGCGTGGTGGGGGGTCTCGACACAGTGCGTGTCCCGGCCAGCGAAATCATTCACCTGTTTCGTCCCTTGCGGCCCGGACAGATCCGGGGCGAACCGTGGCTGGCGCGCGCACTGGTCAAGCTCAACGAACTCGACCAGTACGACGACGCCGAGCTCGTGCGCAAGAAAACCGCCGCGATGTTCGCGGGCTTCATCACGCGCCTGTCACCTGAAGACAACCTGATGGGTGAAGGACTACCGGATGCCAGTGGTGCAGCATTGGCCGGGCTGGAGCCGGGCACGATGCAGATCCTGGAGCCCGGCGAGGACGTGAAGTTCAGTCAGCCTGCCGACGTGGGTGCGAGCTACGCCGAATTCCTGCGCATGCAGTTCCGGGCGGTGGCAGCGGCGATGGGCATCACCTACGAGATGCTGACCGGCGACCTGACGCAAGTGAACTACTCGTCGATCCGGGCCGGGCTGCTGGAATTTCGCCGCCGCTGTGAGGCCATCCAGCACGGCGTGATCGTCCACCAGCTGTGCCGTCCGATCTGGCGTGCCTGGATGGAGCAGGCGCTACTTGAAGGCGCGCTGGCGCTGCCGCAGTTCACCGAGAAGAAGCGTGACTACTTCGCGGCCAAATGGATTCCACAGGGTTGGCAGTGGGTCGATCCCAAGAAGGAATTCGACGCGATGCTGACCGCCATTCGCGCCGGGCTGCTGTCTCGATCGGAAGCCATCTCGGCCTTCGGCTACGACGCCGAGGATATCGACCGCGAGATCGCCGCCGACAACCAGCGCGCCGATGCGCTCGGTCTGGTTTTCGACTCCGACCCGCGCCACGACAAAGCGCCCCAACCATCGGCATTGGGCGCTCCCATGAATGCGGCCGCCACGGTGACCGTGCCGCAAGACCAACAGGACAACTGACATGCAACTCGTTCATCTGGCGTCCCGCCTCTACGGGACGCCGCTCCTCATTGCGCGTCCCAAACTCGACGTGATCCTCTCCGTGCTGGGTTCCCGCATCGGCTTGCCTGATCTGGACATGGCAATGCCGCTGCCCATGCCGCGCCAAAGCGCCACATCGGGTCAGGCTGGCATTGCCGTCATCCCGGTGGTCGGCACGCTGGTCAGACGTTCGATGGGTATCGAAGCCGCCTCTGGCCTGATGTCCTACGGCGAGATCGAAGCCCGACTGGACGCCGCGCTGGCCGACCCGCAGGTGGCGGGCATCCTGCTCGATCTGGATTCGCCCGGCGGCGAGGCCTCGGGTGTGTTCGAACTGGCCGAGCGCATCCGCGCCGCCAGCACCATCAAGCCGATCTGGGCGCACGCCAACGATGCCGCGTACTCGGCGGCTTTTGCCATCGCGGCAGCCTGCCAGCGCCTGACTCTGTCGCAGACCGCTGGCGTCGGGTCTATTGGCGTGATCGCGCTACACGTCGACCAGTCGGTGAAGGACGCCAAGGACGGCCTGAACTACACGGCTGTCTTCGCGGGCAGCCACAAGAACGATTTCTCCCCGCACGAGCCACTCACCCCCCAGGCCACCACCGCGTTGCAGACCGAGGTGGATCGCCTCTACGACATCTTCGTGAATCAGGTCGGACAGATGCGCGGCATCGATCCGGATGCCGTGCGCGCCACCGAGGCGGGGCTGTTCTATGGCGAGCAGGCGGTGGCAGCAGGCCTCGCCGACGCAGTGATGCCGTTTGATGCGGTGATGACCGAGTTCACCGACGCGTTGGCGGCCAAGCAGCGGCTGGCGCAGCCCGGTGTGGCCCGCGCCTCGCCGCGAAGCCTGCCCGCGCAAGCCATTTCAAACCCGCCCCGAAGCAAACCTTTCACCCTGGAGAACACCATGACCGACCCGAAAGATGACCACGAAAACCCGAGCGATCCGGCCGACACCGCCCCACAGGGCGACCAGCCGCAGACCGACAGCGATCCGCAACCGACGCCTGTTGCCCAAGCCGCACTGTCGCAGTCGTTCGCCAGCGGGCGCGGCCAAGCACAGGCCATTGCAGAGATGTGCCTGATCGCGGGCCAGTCCCAACGCACGGCGGAATTCCTCGCAGCAGGCTTCTCGGAAGCGCAGGTGCGCCGCGCCTTGCTCGACGCCCGTGCCGACCAACCCGAAATCGCCTCGCGTATCACCGCCGATGCAGGAACCAGCCAGCACCCGGAAAACAGTCCGGTGGTCGCTGCCGTCAAGAAACTCACCGCCAAGGAGTAAGCCATGCCCACTGTCTCTCAACCCAAAAATCTCGGCGACCTGTTGAAGTACGAAGCGCCGAATCTCTACTCGCGTGACCAGGACACCGTCGCGGCCGCGCAGAACCTGTCGCTGGGCACCGTGGTGGGCCGCGAAACGGCTACCGCCAAGCTCAAGGCCCTCGACCCGAGCGCCTCGGACGGCACGGAAACCGCCGTTGGCGTGCTCGGCAGTGACGTCGATGCGACGCTGATCGACCGTGAGGACGCGATCCTGATCGCCCGCCACGCCATCGTCGCACGCGGCGCACTGGTCTGGCCGACCGGCATCAGCACTGCGCACAAAGTGGCTGCCATCAAGCAACTCGCAGAACGTGGAGTCCTTGCCCGCGAGAGTGCCTAAAACCCGCGCCTGACCCACTTCCAACGCTCCGTTTCACTCCCCCCAAAACCCGCCGCTGGCGGGTTTCGTCATTTCTGGAGATCCCAAATGCAGAACCCTTTTGAAA
The DNA here is from genome assembly GCF_040812015.1 of Chitinivorax sp. PXF-14. NCBI lineage: Bacteria > Pseudomonadati > Pseudomonadota > Betaproteobacteria > Chitinivorax > Chitinivorax sp. PXF-14. Next base: position 73,097 of record NZ_JBFNXJ010000001.1, read on the forward strand.
ACCCCGGCTTCTCGATGGCCAGCCTGACGGCCGCCATCAACCTCATCCCCAACCGCTATGGGCGGCTGGAGCAACTCAACCTGTTCCCGGCCAAGCCGGTGCGCACCCGGCAGATCATCGTCGAGGAGTACGCCGGTCGTCTGAATCTGCTGCCCACCCGGGCGCCCGGTTCGCCCGGCACGGTGGGTGAGCGTGGCAAGCGCAACCTGCGTTCCTTCGTGATCCCGCACATCCCCCACGACGACGTGGTGCTGCCCGAGGAAGTGCAAGGACTGCGCGCCTTCGGTTCCGAAACCGAAATGGAAGCCATCGGCGGTGTCATGGCCCGCCATCTGGAGACCATGCGCAACAAGCACGCGATCACCCTGGAGCATCTGCGCATGGGTGCGCTCAAAGGCAAGATCCTCGACGCTGATGGCAGTGAGCTCGTCGATCTGTTCGACGAGTTCGACATCACTGCGCAATCGGTGTCCTTCGAGTTTTCGACGGCGGCCGACAACGGGCAAATCAAGACTGCCTGCCTGGAGTTGCTGGGCCTCATGGAAGATGGACTCACCGGCGAGTTCTCGACCGGCGTGCATGTGCTTTGCTCGACCGAGTTCTTCCGGGCGCTGACGACCCACAAAGAGGTCAAGACCGCCTACCAGAACTGGCAGCAGGGCGCAGTGCTGATCAACGATATGCGCTCGGGCTTCAGCTACAGCGGCATCACCTTTGAGGAATACCGGGGCCAGGCTTCCTTTGTGCAAGCCGACGGCACGCTGGGGTCGCGCCGCTTCATTGCCGCAGGGGAAGCCCATGCCTTCCCGGTCGGCACGGTGGATACCTTCGCGACCTACTTCGCGCCAGCGGACTTCAACGAGACCGTGAACACCATCGGCCAGCCGCTGTATGCCAAGCAGGAGCCACGCAAGTTCGACCGGGGTACCGATCTTCACACGCAGAGCAACCCGCTTCCGATGTGCCATCGCCCAGGCGTGCTGATCAAGCTCGTTGCTGCCTGATGGATGTCGCGACGTTGTACGAGGCGGCACGCAGTGCAGGACTGCTGACCGCCGTCACGGTGGCGGGCACCACAGTCCACTGTGCCTTCCGTGCCCCGGACGAAACCGTGCTGGATGGTTTTGCGCTATCGCGGGACTACCAGATCGACTACCCGGCGTCCTGGCTGACGCTGGCTGCAGGGGACACGGTCGAGGTGGCAGGCAACACCTATCAGGTGCGCGACGTGCGCGCCATCGGCGACGGCACCGAGCGTCGCGCCTCGCTCTCCCAACTCTGAGGAACACCCCATGAACTCCGTCCGCGAGCGCCTCTTGCGGGAGATCGTCACGCGCCTGGCATCTGCGATTGCCCCGACACCGGTGCTGCGCATGCCTGCTGTGCCGGTCACCCGCGAGGCCAGTCCGGCGCTGCTGCTGTTCGTCGATGGCGACAGCATCACCGCCCACGCCAACCACCTTGTCGACCGGTTGCTGATGGTCCGGCTTGCCGTGGTGGCACGCGGTGCGGATGCCTTCGATGTCGCCGACCAGGCGCTGGTCGCGGCCCACGCGGCAATGCTCGCCGACCCGAATCTGGGCGGTCTGGTCATCGCCGTGCGCGAGATCGACTGCGAATGGGAGTTCGACGACGCCGACGCCGGGGCCGTCGCGCTGCCCGCCCGCTACGAAATCCGCTACCGCACCCACGCCATCGACCTTACCCAAACAGGATGAACCCATGCACATCGAACTACTGAAACCCCATACCCACGCAGGCAAGCGCCTCTTCGTAGGTGATCGCCTTGATCTGAATGACGCCAGCGCCCGTTGGCTGATCGCACAAGGCACGGCCAAAGCGGCCACCCCCGCCACTGATTCCAAACCCGCCCGCCGTGATGCCACGTCCGGTGTTTCCACAACTGCAGCCACTCAAGGAGACTGAACATGGCTTACTTTTCTGGACAAGGCCGCGTCTACATCGGCGCACGTGATGAACTCGGCAACCCTGCTGGGCTGACCTTCGTCGGTAACGTGCCCGAGCTGAAGGTGTCGCTGTCGGTGGACACCATCGAGCACCAGGAAGCTCAGTCGGGTCAGCGCCTGACCGACCTGCAACTCATCAAGACCAAGAAAGGCGAGTTCGCCTGCACGCTGGAAGAGCTGATCGCCACCAACTTGGCACTCGCGCTCTATGGCACCACGACCACGATCACCCCCGGCACGGTGACTGGCGAGCTGCTGCCCAACCCTGTCACGCCGGGCAGTCTGTATCCGTTGACCATGCAAAACGTGTCCGCCGTGCAGATCCAGGACTTGGATGCCACGCCCAAGACGCTTCCGGCCAGCCAGTACAGCGTCAATGCCAAGCACGGCTCGCTGGTGGTGCTCGATGCCACGTCGGGCGGCCCGTACACCGAGCCGTTCACCGTCGATTACGCCTATGGCGCGGCGCAGAGCACGGCGATGTTCACCCAGCCACTACCCGAGCGCTGGATTCGCTTCGAGGGGCTCAACACCGCCGACGGCAATCGCGAGGTGGTGATCGACCTGTACCGCGTGGCCATCAACCCGGCCAAGGAGCTCTCGATCATCACGGACGAACTGCTGAAGTTTGAGCTGTCGGGCCAGGTACTGGCGGATCTGACCAAGCCAGCCGGTGGTGATCTCGGTCAGTTCGGACGTCTGGTGCTGCTGTGATGGACGGCTTCAATACCTTCCCCCCTGAGCCTGTCGTCGTGACGCTGTCCGGTACCGCGCTGGAACTGACGCCGATCCGGCTGGGCGAGTTGCCACGGCTGCTGGCCGTGGTGCGCCCGCTGGCCGAGGAGATCACCAGTGATCCGGACTGGATGGCGCTGCTGGGACGGCACGGCGATGCCGTGCTGGATTTGCTGGCGATCACCACCCGGCGTGAACGCGCGTGGATCAACGACCTGTCGCTGGAGGACGCCGTGCACTTGGCCGCCGCCGTGTTCGAGGTGAACGCGGATTTTTTCGTGGCGCACGTCGTCCCGGCAGTTCAGGGCGCGGCCCAGCGACTCGCGCCGACGCTGCGCTCGCTGACGATTTCGGCTGGGACAGTGCCGTCGCCCGCCTGATCCGCGCCGGGCACCGGCTTGGCGACGTGATGGCCTATACGCTCGCTCAGGCGCAAGCCTTTCTGGATGCCGACGGACAGATCGAACGGCAGCAACTTGCCCAGCTGCTCGGCATTCATGCCGTGGCAGCACAGGGCGAGAAGCGTGGCATCGAACAACTGCAACGCGATCTCCTGAAGGACTAAAACGTGCGCCTGTCTCTGACCACCACCGGCTTGCTGGACCCGCGCCAGTTGGCGGCATGGAGCACCGAGCGGCGTCGCGCCATCCACACCGCTGTCGCCAAGGGCATGCAATCGGGCGGGCGTGAAGTGCGTGATGCGGCGCGATCCGAGATGCGCAGCGCCTTCACCGTCAAGCGCAACAGCTTCATCTCCTCGATGGGCGTGAAGGTGTTCGACAAGAAGCCCGAACTGCTGCCCGCCCTGCTGGTGGGCAGCAAGATTCCTTGGCTCGGTCTGCATGAAAAAGGCGGCACGGTGAGCGGCAATTTGCTGATACCGCTGCTGCCCGGGCGCATCGGCCCCAAGCGCTTCAAGGCGGTCATTGACGGCCTGATGCGCTCGGGCAATGCCTTCTTTATCGAGAAGAACGGTCGCGTGCTGCTGGTGGCCGAGAACATCAAAGAGAACGCCGGGCAGCTTGGCCGCTTCAAGCGTGCCGAGCGTGGTCGTACCGGGGCCAAGCAGATCAAGCGTGGCCAGGAGATTCCCATCGCCGTGCTGGTCAAGCGCGTCGATCTCAAACGACGACTGAATCTGGCGGGTGGCGTGCAACGCGCCTTGCCTGCACTGGCTCGGGCGATTCAACAAGAACTGGACAAAGTCTGATGGCAAGCAACCGTGCCCAAATCCTGATCAGTGCCGTCGACCAGACCAAGACCGCTTTCGACTCGATCAAGCGCGGGCTGGGCGGCCTCACCGATACGGCCAAGAGCGTCAACGGCGTGCTGGCCAACCTCGGGGTGGCTGTCTCCGTGGCCGGTCTGACCGCGATGGTCAAATCGGCCATCGACACTGGTGATGCGCTGGACGAGATGTCGCAGCGTGTCGGTGTCAGCGTCGAGACCCTGTCGGTATGGAAACCGGCAGCCGAGCAGTCCGGTGTGTCCGGCGAATCGTTCGAGAAGGGGCTGCGCAAGCTGTCCACCACGATGCTGGAAGCCGCGACCGGATCGGAAGATGCCGCGCGCGGATTCTCCGCCGTAGGTGTCGAGTTCAAGAACCAGGACGGCACCCTGCGCGCCACCGATCAGGTGCTGCTCGATCTGGCCGAGCGCTTCAAGGCCATGCCCGATGGCGCGGAAAAAACCGCGCTGGCCGTGCAACTGTTCGGCAAGTCGGGAGCCGAGCTGATCCCGTTCCTGAATCAGGGGCGCGACGGCATCAATGAGCTCGCCGCCGAGATGCAGGCGCTCGGCGTGCAGATGAGTAGTGAGACTGCGGCGCAGGCGGGCAACTTTAACGATGCGCTCGACAAGCTGAAACTGGCCACCACCAGCATCGGCAACCAGATCATCGCGTCCTTGCTGCCCGCCCTGAACGATATGGCCGGTGGCATGGTCGAGTCGGCCAAGCAAGGCGGCACGCTGCGCGTGATCCTGGATGGCGCGGTGTTGGTGCTCAAGACCCTGGCCCTCGGTGCCGCCACCGTCGGCAAGGCCTTCGTCGCCTTGGGCGAAGCCATTGGGGCCGGTGTGGCGGCGGCGGTCGAGGCGCTCAAGGGCAACACCGATGGGGCCAAGGCCATCATTGCCGACCTCAAGGGCAATCTGGTCAAACGGCTGGATGAACTGGCGTCCTTTCGTGACAGCCTGTTCGACCCCAAGCCCATCGAGGTCAAGGCACCCAAGATCCAGGCCGATCCGGAATTGCTTCAACGCCTGACCAAACCCAAGGCCGTCAAGCCAGCGCAGGACACGACCGGCGCGAAGACCACGCTGATGAAAGCGCAGCTGGACGCCGAGTTCGCGCTGCTCAAGGACGGTCTGACCCGGCAACAAACTGCGCTGGATGCTGCACTCGAAGATCGTCTGGTCTCGGTGCGCGACTACTACACGCAGAAAACAGCCATCGAACAGCGCGAGATTGATGCCGAGATCGCGCGCAAGCAGCAGGAGCTGGCTCGCAGTCAGCAGGTCGCCACCACCGGCAAATCGGAAAACGACCGACTGAAAGCCAAGGCCGATGTCGCCAAGGCGGAAGCCGACCTGATCACGCTCAACAACCGGCGCACGGACATCGAGCAGGCCAATTCCCGCAAGGCCGTACAAGCCGAGCGCGAATTGGCCGACGCCTTGGCGCAGGCACGTGAGGAACTGGCACAGATCACCGGCACGGCTACCGATGCCGACCGGCAAGCCGCCATCGAGCGCAGCTACCGCGATCTGCGGGCACGACTGGCGGCAGAAAGCGATACCGAAGGTGTGTCGCTCGTTGATCGGCTGATCAACGTGAAGGCGGCGCAGGCCAATCTGGCGGCGCTGGAAGCCCAATGGCGGCAGGTCACCGAGCGTCTGCGCAATGCGCAGGAGGCCATTCAGACCCAGCAGCAGGCCGGGCTGCTCACCGAAGCACAGGCGCGTCAGCAGATCGTGGCCCTGCAACAGCAATCGGCCACCGAGATGGAGCGTTTGTTGCCGACCATGCAGCAAGCCGCGCAGGCCATCGGGCCGGATGCGGTGATTCGCGTGCAGGCGTGGCGCAACGAGCTGGATCGCACAAAGCTTACGGTCGATGAAATGGCCCCGCTGTGGAATCGCATCGGCGAGAGCTTTGGTGGTGCGCTCAACGGGATGATCACCGGCGCGCAGACCTGGCGCAGTGCCTTGGCGAGCATCTTCCAGCAGGTGGCCGACGCCTTCCTGCAGCAGATCGTGATCCAGCCGTTCCAGCAGTGGATCGCCATGCAGGCGCGGATGCTGGCGCTCAAGCTCGGCTTCATCCAGCAGGAGCAGACCGTCGATGCGGCGGCCAGCGCCGCCAAGGTCGCCCAAAAGACCACCGAAACCACTGCCGTGGTGTCGATGGATGCGGCCAAGGCGGGAGCCGGGGCGGCGGCGTCGCAGGCTTCCATTCCCTACGTTGGCCCGGCACTCGCGGTGGCCGCGATGGTAGCCATGGTCGCCGCTGTGATGGCGCTCTTGGGTGGCATCAAGAAGTTTGCGGGCGGCGGTCTGGTCTCCGGGCCGGGCAGCGCCACCTCGGATTCGATCCCGGCGCGTCTGTCCGCAGGCGAGTACGTGGTGCGGGCGGCCGCCGTGCGCCAGGTCGGTGTGGCCTTCCTCGATTCGCTCAACGGCTTGTCGGCAGGCCCACGTTTCAAGGGCGGCGAATTGGCCTTCGCAGCGGGCGGGCTCGTACCAGAGTTGAAAGTGCCGCCCGCGCAGCCGCAGATGAATCAGGCGGTGCGCATCGTCAACGCGGTCGATCCGGGCGTGACCCACGACCACCTGCAGTCGCCTGCCGGAGAGAAAGTCATCGTCAACATCATCGGGCGCAATGCACGGGCCATCCGTGCGGCGCTGCAAGGCTGAATTTTCAGGGGAAAGTCCAATGGCACTTCTGTTCATCGACGGTTTCGATCACTACGACCCACAGGCCGTGGACAGCTTTGGCGATCCGTGGCTGGCACGAGGCAAGGCGGCGTATCTGTCACCGCAGGCCACACGCATCAATGGTCGTCGCCCGTCCTCCTACGCCCTGCGTCTGCCGGAAGGTTCGGGCGGTGGCTACGTCAAGAACCTCGACGCCACCAAGACCAGCCTGATCGTCGGGGCAGCCATTCGCGTGGTGCCGTACCCAAACACCTACACCGAGCCACTGCTCCTGGGCGTGCGCGATGCCAACTCGCAGGTCGCACATCTCGTGAAAATCGGCGAGGACGGTCGGCTCAAGCTCTACCGCTGGCAATACGGCTATGACCAGTTGATCTCTGTCTCAGTCGCCAGCGCTCCGGCGCGCGGCTGGCACTACATCGAGTTGCAGGTCACGCAGGGCACCAGCAACGGCATTCTGTCAGTGCGCATCAACGGCATCCTGGCCATCCAGATGACGGCGCAGAACACCATTCAAGGTGGTGGCCAACTGCTGACAGCATTTGTCGGTGCGGTTCCGGGCCAGTCGTGCCCGCTCACCATCGACGTCGACGACTTCTACATCGCCGACACCAGCGGCACGATCAACAACACCTTTCTCGGTGATGTGCGCGTCGATGCCTTGCAGGCACAGGCCGATGGCAGCCTGAACCAGTGGACGGCTAGCCCGGTCGGTAACGCTGCCTGGGAAGCCGTGAGCGACGAGGACGAATCTACGGCGATCAATGCACCGAACGTGGGGTTGCGCCAGTCCTTCGATGTCGAGCCGTTGCCTGTGATGGCCACGCCCGCCATCTATGGCGTCCAGCTCACGATGCTGGCCCGCAAGACCGACGCCGGTCTGGGCAAGGTCAAAGGTCTCGTGGTCAGTGGTGCGCAAAGCGCCGTCAGCACCGACATCATTCTGCAGGAGCAACTGGCCTGGCAGAGCACGCTGTTCGAGCGTAATCCGAACGGCAACGTGCAGTGGACGGAGGCCGCCTTCAATGCCGCTGAGTTCGGCGTGGAGTCGGCATGACGGATCGCGTCGTCGTTCAAGACATCGCTGAGGTTTCCAGCAAGCCGACGCCGGGAAGCGAACTGCCCGCCTTCCAGAGTGAAGTGCTCTCGCGCGCCACCTTCGGGGCGAGCGCAGCCAGCTTCACGCCGGAAACAGCTGTCGCTCCGCTGCCGCCCAATCTGGCGGCCAGCCTGCTGGCGGAATCCTTGACGGGCCCCTGGCCACCCATCGATGCACCGATCTTTCTGGTCGAAGTGTTGCGCCGGGATACGGCCTCAAGCGCCATCGTCGCCACCGGTATGGATGCCTTCGGCGACCAGCCTTGGCCGGATGCGCAACGCGGCGTGTTTTCCTTCCGTCATGATTGGATGGAGCCCCTTGTGGAACGGCTGGAGTGGCAGACCAGCGTCACACGGCTGGCCAGTGGCAACGAATCCCGTCAGGCACGCCGCCGCATTCCTCGGCGCTCACTGACCTACAAGGTCGGCAACGCCCGGCAGACCGATGCCCTGGTGGCCGACTGGCTGGCCGATCATCTCGGTCAAATGGCGCTGTGGCCGCTGCCGCAGTATGCCGTTCACCTCACACAATCAGCTGAGTGTGGCGCGCTGGCGCTTGAGGTGTCGGATGCGGACTGGCGGCGCTTTGGCCCACCGGCTGCCGCGCTGCGTCTGACCTATGACGGCGTACAGGGCTGGGACAGCGACGAACGCTGGGTGCTGATCATTGCGCCCGAGGGCTGGCAAGTCGCCCAACTCAGCGACGTGGAAACCGATCTGCTGTGGCTGGCCGAACCCTTGGCGCGTGCTGCCGGAGCCGGTAGCAGCGTGATGCCCTTGGTGTGGGGACGCGCTGTCGATCCGGCGGACTTGACCCAGTGGGTGCCGGGGATGGTCGGCGGCAGCGTCACCACGACTGTCACGCCCGCGCAAACGCCGGACTTGGACGTGCTCGACGACCCGTGGCTCGACGAGATTCCGGTCTGGCCCGATGGCAACTGGCGTGACGATCCAACGGCCGCCGCGCAAGCCACGATCACCCGCCAAGACTTCTCGCCTGCAGATCCGTGGGTGCGCCGTGACGATCCCTGGGCGACGACGACTTTGCAGCGGCGCTATCTGGCCAGCTCACTCGATGAAATCGAGATCTGGCGGGCGCGGTTGTGGCGCACCCAAGGCCGTCTGGAAGCCTTCTGGCTGCCCGATGGCTTGGCTCCGATCCTGTGGGTGACCGTCGAAGCCGATCCCGAAGATGGCTTCCTGCGCGTGGATGGCAAAGACATCTCCGCGCGAATCTCGGATTTTTGGCATCGCCCCGCCGCCTGCTTGATCGTGCACCCAGACGGCTATCGGCAGTACGCCCTGACGGCGACCTGCCATCTGGATCAAGGCGGTGTGCTGGTGCTGCGCTCAGGTCTCGACGACTGGGTGCCTGCAGGCAGCCGTGTCATTCGCCTCGTGCGCTGCCGCCTCGACCACGACGCAGTCGATCTGTACTGGCACAGCCCGACGCTGCTGGAGATCACCTTGACCGCGCGCCAGTTGCCCGAACCGCGCGGCAATGACCGTCAAACCTACGAGGGAGAGTAAGCACGATGAGCCAGAACCCATTGCTGGAAGTCGAGCTCTACGCCTTCGTCAGCAACAGCGCGCAGTTCTACCTGACGCCGCACGAATTCGATGTCGATCTCGACGGCAATCTGTACGCCAGCCTGCCCATCGAGCGCAACGAACTGGCACTGGGTGCCGAAGCAGCCAAATCGGCGCTGGATCTGAAACTGCCGCCGAACTGCGATCTGGTGCGCCATCTGCTCGCCAACTCGCTGACCGGCGACACCACCTCGATCACCCTGCGCATCGGACGGCGCGATACCTGGGGCGACTACTGGTGGATCTCCGGCACGCGCTGGATGGGCCGGGTGCTGGGCGTCGAAGTTGCTGACGATGTCGCTCGCGTTCGCTGCGAGTCGGCGCAAGTCAGTCTCAAGCGTATCGGGTTGCGGCGGCTCTACAGCCGCAAGTGTTCCCACGTACTGTATTCGGCTGCCTGTGGTGCCTCACCCATTTCCGCCAGTGCCTTGGTGAGCAACAGCAATGGCCGCAACGTCGATCTCGATGGTGGCACGCCCGGCAGCGTCAGTGGTGGCTTGGCCGGTGGCTGGCTGCAAACCCCGGAAGGTGCGCGCCACATGATCGTCAATGACTACGGTGGTGGCGTCGAGTTGCTCTATCCGGTGGCCATTGAAGTCGACACCGAGGTGCTGCTGACGGTTGGCTGCGATCACAGCACGGCCACGTGCGAGTCGCGCTTCGGCAACCTCGACAACTACGGCGGCTTTCCAGCCATCCCGAGCAAAAACCCGTTCTCGACGGGCGTGTTCTGAATCCCTGGAGGAATCGCCATGTGGTACCTCGTCGTCATCGTGGTGGCGGCGCTGGTTTCGGTCGCGCTCGCGCCGAAACCGCCCGAACCCAAACCGGCATCCCTGTCTGACGTCGATGCCCCCACCGCAGAAGAAGGCCGACCGATTCCCGTCGTGTTCGGCACCGTGCTGCTGCGTGGCTCCAACGTCGTCTGGTACGGCGATCTGGAAGCCGACCCGATCAAGAAGAAAGGTGGCAAGAAATGACCACTCAGACCGTCATCACCATCGATCACGTACGCGCCGTAGGCCTGTGCGTGAACGGCACGCGCACATGGTTTGCGCGTCACGATCTGGATTTCCGGGCCTTCCTGCGCGATGGCTGTGACGCAGAAACCTTGCTGGCCACCGGCGATGCAATGGCACAACGTGTGGTCGAACACGCCCGCAATCAATCCAGCCAGCGGGAGCAAGGCTGATGGGTGGCAGCAGCAAGAAGCAAACCGTCGGCTATCGCTACCGGATGGGGCTACATCTGGCCTTGTGCCAGGGACCCGTCGATGCCGTGCAGGAAATCCAGATGGGAGACCGTACCGCGTGGGGGGATGCCGACCGTGCGCCGCTGTCCAGCGGGCATGGGCTGAGCAGCCTCTCGATCAACAAGCCCACGCTGTTTGGCGGCGACGAGCGCGAAGGCGGCGTGGTCGGCACCATCGATGTGCTTTCTGGTCATGCCGGACAAGGACGCAACGACTACCTGATGAGTCGCCTCGGCGGTTCCATTCCGGCATTTCGGGGCGTGCTGTCCTTGGTGGCACGCAAGATCCTGTTCGCGGCCAACAACCCCTACATCAAACCGTGGGCAGTGCGCGTCCGGCGCTTCACTGCGGGTTGGTTCGATGCGCCGTGGATGGAATGGAATGCCGAAGTCCGCACCTGGGATGAGGACGAAGGCCGTGAGATCAGCGTCGGTATGAACCCGGCGCACATTCTGGTGCAGTGCCTCACCGATCCGCACTGGGGTATGGGCTATCCGCAGAGCACCATCGGCTGGAGTTTCTGGAATGCGGCATGGGCTTTGTCGAGTGAGGGCTTCGGCCTCAATCTCATCTGGACGCGCCAGCAGCCCATCGAGAGCTTCATCGGCCAGGTTATCGACCACATTGGCGGCATCCTCTACACCGACCCGGAACAAGGAACGTTTGAGCTCAAGCTGCTGCGCGACGACTATTGGATCGACAGCCTGCCGCTGTTGGGGCCCGACGAAATTGTGCGGCTGGAACGCTTCGAACGTGCCCAGTGGGGCGAGCTGCCCAATGAACTGACCGTCGTTTACACCGACTGGCAAACCGGCGGTGATGCCGCCGTCACGGTCGAGAACCTGGCCGCCATCCAGTTGCAAGGCGGCGTGATCAATCAACGCCGCGACTACCCGGGTGTGAACTACGGGCCGCTGGCCGCGCGGCTGGCCTTGCGTGACCTGCGCGCCTTGGGTTCGCCGCTGGCCCGGATGAGTCTGACGGTGGCACGCGACACGCTGGAGCGTGCGCCATTGCCGGGTGATGTATTTCTGCTGAACTGGCCGCGCTTGGGTGTGGATCAGATGGTGGTGCGCGTCACCGGCATCGACACAGGCACCTTGGGCGCGGCCGAGTGGCGCATCGAAGCCATGGAAGATGTGTTCGGGATGAGCAACACCGTGCTGTCGCCTCCGCCACCGCACGTCGAGGAGCCGACCATCGAACCGTTGTCGCCCGCCTTGGTTCTGGCCGTCGAGGTGCCGTATTGGGAACTGGCCCGGCGCTTGTCGCGCGCAGATCTGGCCTACCTGACCGATACGGACACCTATCTCGGTGCGCTGGCGGCCGCAGGCGGTACCGGGCAACTGAATTGGCAACTGGCTACCGGCGCGTCGGGCGGAGACCTCACTGCCGTGGTGGGCGAAGACTACGCACCACTGTTGACGCTCGATGCAGCCTTGCCTGCCAGCGAGGTCGATGCCATCGGTGTGCCGGTGACGGCCATCAGCCAGCCGGAGCGACTGGCCGAGGGCGACTACGCGTATCTGATGGCTGCCAGTGGGGCGATTGCAGAGGCCGTTGCCGTCTTGGCCTTCGATGCTGCCAACGCGACCATCGATCTCGCACGCGGCGTGCTCGACACCACACCCCAAGCACATGCCTCGGGGACTCGGTTGATCGGTGTCGGCGAATGGCTGGCATCCGAAGGTGCGGAGCGGGCCCCGGGCGAATCGGTGTTCGTGGGCGCGATTCCTCGCACTTCGACCGATCAGGGCGATCCTGTGTTGGCCGCCAATGGGCAGCCGATGGTGCTGGCTGGTCGGCAGGCTTTGCCGTATCCACCCGGTCGTATCCGCCTCAATGGCCAGACTGAGCCTGCCGTTGTGGCCGGTGATCTCAACGTCGCGTGGGCACATCGCGACCGCACTCAGCAGACAGCCTACATCGTGCAGCAAGACGAGGGCGATATCGGGCCAGAACTGGGCGTGACCTACACGGTACACATCCGCAATCGCAACAACGTGCTGGTTCGTAACGAGACGGGGCTGCTCGGCACCGCCTACATCTGGACGGCAGCAGTGGCCGTGCTGGATGCGGGTGCGCTGGGCGACCGCATCACAGTCGAAATCAGTGCCGAGCGCGATGGTTTGAGCAGCTGGCAGCCGCAGGTGCGGGCCATGGATCGTGCGGGCTACGGCCTGCGCTGGGGACAGTATTGGGGAGGTGTGTGATGGAGCCGCGCATCGATGTTCATCTGCTCACGCTAAACGAGCCTGCCGAATGGCGTGAGTCCTGCATCGCCAGCCTCGAGGAAGCACCGATCAGTTTGCACGTTTTGCCCGGCATTCCGGGCCGTATCGGCGAGGCACGCGCGGCAGGCTATGCGCAAGGCACCTTGCCGCTGGTGTCTTTTGTCGATCCCGACGATTTGTACGAAGCCAGTGCCTTCACACAACTGGCCGATGCGCTGGATGCCTGCCCGCAGGCCGTGATGGCCTACACCGACGAAGCACTGACCGACGAAAGCGGCCAGGACATCGCGGTGCGACGTCTGGCCTACAGCCGTTGGCAACACGCCAACAGCGCTAGCCACGTGCACGGCCTGATCGTGATGCGTCGATCCGCCGTCGACGCCGTGCTCAAAGAAACCACCGACCTCAACAACTTCGCCGACTGGTTGCTGACCCTGCTCGTAGCCAAGCGCGGCGGCGTGCTGTACCTGCCCATCGTCGGGCGGCATTGGCGACAGCACCCGCAGCAAAGCCATCGCACCGGCGATCCAGATGCAGTCCGGCGCATTCGCCAAGCATCAAACCTCTGGAGATAGACCATGTCATCGACCGACCCGAACCTTGGGCTCAACTACGGCTGGACGCTCGGCGAGAGCGGCTGGGACACCGGCATGGACGCCAACCTCAAGCGCCTCGGCGCTGTGGTCGGCCTGTCCGTGAAAGACCGCGACCTGACCACGCCCCCTGCCAGCCCCGCCAACGGCGACCGCTACATCGTGCCTGCGGCTGCCACGGGTGTGTGGGCGGGAAAAACCAACCAGATCGCCGTGCGCATCGCCGATGCCTGGGAGTACCACGCGCCCAAGATCGGCTGGCTTTGCTACATCGAGGACGAGGCCAAGCTCTCGGCCTTCAAGTCCACCGGCTGGAGCGCAGGCCTCGCCATCTGATTTCCCATCTTCGTACCCACCAGAAACCCGCCCACGAGGCGGGTTTCACATTTCTGGAGACCGCAATGACCGAACCCGAACAACAACAGCCTGCGCTCGTCGAGAACATGCTCCTCTTGCGCCGCGAGGACTTCGACGAACTGCTAGATCGCGCCGCTGAACGCGGGGCCGAGCGTGTCCTGACCCACCTTGGCCTGGAAAACGGCCACGCCGCACGCGACATCCGCGAACTGCGCGACCTGCTGGAAGCCTGGCGCGATGCTCGCCGCACAGCCTGGCAAACCACCGTCAAGGTCATCACCACCGGCATCCTGGCCGCACTGCTAGTCGGTGCCGCCATCAAGTTGAAACTGATGGGAGGCCCGCAATGATCGAGACTTTACTTGGCGGCCTCCTTGGTGGGGCCTTCCGCCTCGCCCCTGAAATCCTCAAATGGCTCGACCGCAAGGGAGAGCGTGGCCACGAACTGGCGATGCAGGATAAGGCGCTGGAGTTCGAGAAGCTGCGCGGCGCGCAGCGAATGTCGGAAATCGGCGCGGGTGCCGATGCCGCGTGGAACGTCGGAGCCATCGAAACCTTGCGCGAAGCCGTTCGGACTCAGGGCGAGAAAACCGGGGTTCGCTGGGCCGACGCCTTGTCGATCAGCGTGCGCCCCGTGATCACCTACTGGTTCATGGCCCTGTACTGCGCCGCCAAGACGGCTGCTTTCGCAGCAGCCGTGACCGCAGGAGCTGGCTGGGGTACGGCCATTCTGCACGCATGGACGGAGGCCGATCAGGCGCTGTGGGCCGGAGTGCTGAACTTCTGGTTCCTCGGGCGCGTGTTTGACCGGGTGCGGTCGTGATTGAGGTACCAAAAGCGGCCATCGAGCTGGCCAAGCGCTTTGAGGGATACGAGCGCAAGGTGAAACGCGGAATCAAGATCACCGCCGTCCCCTACATCTGCCCCGCAGGCTTCTGGACGATTGGCTATGGCCACCTCTGCGACCCCAATCACCCGCAGATCACCGAGGCCGAAGCCGAGGTCTATCTGGCGCGCGATCTCCAATCGGCACTTGCCGCCACGCTGCGTTACTGCCCCATGCTGGCCACGGAGCCCGAGGGGCGGCTCGCCGCCATCGTGGATTTCACATTCAACCTTGGCACAGGGCGGTTGCAGACGTCGACGTTGCGGCGGCGAGTGAACCAACGAGACTGGGATGCGGCCGAAAAGGAACTGGGCCGATGGATCTACGGGGGCGGAAGAGTCTTGCCAGGGCTGATTGCACGTAGGCAAGCCGAATGCTTGTTGTTGCGTGGGAGAGCTGATCTATGAGTGCGAAACGTTCCCTACACGCTCATAGCCGTGTAAACTGGCCCTTATATCCAAAATTTACGCCAAGCACAAGTACCAAGAACGTGGCCCTTGCCTATAACAAAGAAAATGCGCTGAACGCAATTTGCCCTTACTTTACGATGTTTCCGCTCGAGTATCCGAACAGGGTCCTCAAAAAGCATCTAAAGGAAAAGCCAGTTGTGCTCGACCCATTTTGTGGTCGAGGCACAACTCTATTCTCAGCGCGAAAGTTCGGGTTTTCTGCCTGGGGCATTGACTCATCGCCCGTCGCTGTCGCAATTGCGAAAGCCAAGTTGGCGAGTTGTGACATTGAGGCACCACTCGAGCTTGCGGCAAAGTTCATTTCAGATATCGCCCCGGTCGCATTGCCAGATACTCCATTTTTTCGTTCGGCATATCACCAATCGACGCTCCGTGATATTTGCACCTTGCGTGAGGGATTGCTCGGTCTCGACGATGAAACAGATGCATCGTCCATTTTGCGCGCTGCAGCGCTTGGATGTTTGCATGGCCCACTTCCAAAACACGTCGAGAACGCGGGCTACTTTTCAAATCAAATGCCGCGGACTTACGCATCAAAGCCTGATTACGCCGTGAGATTCTGGAAAGAACGGAATCTTGAAGCACCAAAGGTAGATGTGCTCCGCGTGCTTCGTCGCAAGATCGAACGCTTGGTGGGCCTTGAGCAAGCGTCACCGTGTCCGACATCTCAAGTGCTACACGGCGATGCTCAGTCGGAAGAATTGTTCAGGTCGATTGGCACTGCGCCGTCGATTGTGATCACGTCCCCCCCTTATTACGGAATGCGGACGTATGTCCAAGATCAATGGCTGAGAAACTGGTTTCTGGGTGGGCCTGACTCCATTGACTACTCAGCTGGACCGCAACTCGATCACGGCGGACAGAAAGTATTTGCAGCTTCGCTCGGCAAGGTTTGGAAGAATATAGCCGACAGCGCAGCGTCGGCTGAATCGCTTCATATGTACGTTCGATTCGGAATAATTCCGTCTGCACTGGTTGATGCGAAAAAACTCTTCAGAGATTCGCTGGAGGAGTCCGGAGTCGATTGGCGCTTGGTCTCCACCCGCTCGGCCAAATCAGCAGATGTCGGCAAGCGGCAAGCAGATCAGATGAAAGCCGAGTCTGCAGCCGCCGTCGAGTTTGATTTTCACGTCGAAAGAGTTTGATTGCGCTAGCTGCTATCGGTGGTAGCGCAGTTTCGCTTGCCGCAACGTTGATCCGAGCGATATCTGGTTGCTGATTTCCTGGTTGCAGAATTCGTCGACGTAGTCTTTGATCGCATGTGCAGTCTCGAGCGCCTTCTTGTCTTGAGGAACGTGTCCTGCGAGGGTCATCGGCATGACCACCAGACACTTGGCCATTGCGCGGGAGATGGCGACGTTGGTCCGCTCAAGTTGCATGAGGAATGCTTCCTCGCCCATGATCACGTCGGCGTCCCCGACCCCGAAAGTCACAATGATCGTGTGACGCTGTCCCCCTTGGAATTTTTCAACGGTATCAACTGCTGAGTCGATCAAATCTGGCGGGTCAGATGGAAATATCGCTCTCAGTTCACGGATCACCAACGCGCGCTGTGCGCGGTGCGGTGTAACGATCCCAATACACCGTCCCCAAAACTGATCTGGTTGTGGCACCGCATGCGTAACCGGGCCGCGTCCATCAAGCTCAGCACTCGCTGTTTGCCTGAGACACCAAGTCAAGGCAGCGACGATCTTTGCCTCAAAGGAATTGCTTTGTGATGAGAGGTCATCGTCATGGAGCAAAGTCAGCACCTTGTTCTCGGGAGCCAGAATGTGCGGCCAAAGGGGAGACCAAGGCATGCCTCCTGGAAATCCGGACGCGGGAGTTGGTGGCGCTGCCAATAAGTGAAGCGCCGTGGCAGCGTTTGCGGCCTGTAGGGTTGCTCGATAGCCGATGGTGCGGGCGTAGGCAACGATGTCCTCAGCCGACCGGTAGTTCTCTTCCAATGGACATGGAGTGATCTGATTGCCAAATGGTCGTTCGAGCAGGTATTTCTGGATACTGCCCACCAAGTATTCGGCACCCTTGGGTGGTTCCAGAGCCATGATGGGTGGCATTTGAAGATGGTCGCCTGCAATGATCAGTCGCGCATCTTCTTTCAGAGTGGCAAGCGGAGAAACTGCCGTGGTGACCTGAACCTGCGAGCTTTCGTCAACGATCACGACGTCGAAAACAGAGCCAACGCAGCTACCGCAACCCCAGTCTGCGAGCTTGTATGCCTGCATTGTCGAAGTGGCGACAATGGTGACCGTCTCAGTATTCGCCAAACTAGCGAGGCAGTCCTGCGTTTCCTGGTTGGCTTGGCTGAGATTGAATGATTCAACACGCAAATGAGGGTTGGCCGCAGCGAAGGGTTTAGGAGTCTGCGACGAGGAATATCCCACGAAGACCTCTGCCGAGCATGTTGGGTCAGCATCTAGCGACTCAACTACGCGACCGATGATCTCTTCAACCGCTTTGTAGGTCGGCCCGGCGACCAGCACCTTCAGCGGCTGATTCCTCTGCACAGCGTCATGGACGAGTCCATGAATACATCCAGCGAGCGTCTGGGTCTTTCCGGTGCCTGGCGGCCCCCAAATGATGGTCAGCCCCTTTTCTGCGGCGTGGGCAACGGCATCAGTCTGGCTGGTATTCAGGTTGTGCTTGGCTTTGGCGTAGGCGGCTACTGATGCAGCCTGAGGCGAGGCAACAACCGATGCCGCATGGACGGTGTCCGCTTCCCACAGAATGCGAGCAAGTGGGGTGATCGCTGCGGTACCTGGCCTTGCTGCGTTAGCGCCCATTGCAGTGGCAGCATTTCTATCGGCAACCGCAATCGATGGGTTGCCGACAGAGGCTAAGATTTTTTTGACTGTCTCATACCATTTGAATGAGCCTTGGCCCTTGGTTATGAAAATATCGTTCAGCAGGTCGACCGTTGAATTGGCCAGCAGGTACGGCGCGAATGCTGCCTCACGCCAGTTACTTAACTTCAGTACTGCTTTGCGTGTGCCTCGGTCGAATGACACCAGCGTTACAGAGAGAGCCGACCACAACGGGGTCAGAAGGGTGTCACCCTGCCCTAAATAAGGAGGGGCTGTGACGGGAATCAGATCCCTGGCACGCTGAAGTGGAAGCCCTGGGTATCCCTCTTTGCCCAAGGCTAGATAGCCTTCATTGTCGTCAAGCTTGGCTTCGGTTGACCCGGGCAAGACATCGTAGATGTACTCGTTCGGCGTTCCCGTGGGCTGGCCATTGGTAAGACGTACAGCCTCGTAACTTGCCTCCAATGCTTCGGCATCAAGCGCTAGGCGCTGATGAGATTCCAGCTTCCTGGTCTGATATTGCAGTTCTTCCCACCAGATCCACAGCTTGCTATCGAACGCGACGTCACGACTGCCCTGGGGTATAGAGAGCGTCAGCTTCGGAGCATTAGCCTTCAATTGCCCCTTGAAGTCCGTCCGCAACCGCTCGACCACGCTGTTCAACGCACGGCATTGCTTTTCCAAGGCATTGCCGAACTCCTGAATCACTGTATTTCGAGGGACGGTAACTGAGCCCCTCTTGATGATGGTGACGTTGCTCCAGATCTCGTAGATCCGCTCTCTCGGAATACCGTTGGTCAGGAATTCCCGATAGTAAGCATCTCCGAGACGAACAGCTCCCGGCCCCGAGTAGTACGTTTCCGCAGTGTCGAATAACGTAATGACGTGGGGTGTCGGTGCAAAGACCACTCGTCGAACAATTTCGTCGATGAAGACAATGCATGGACTGACAGCACCGTCCGGCTTCTCGATCAGCTCATCAGCCGGGAACAGCCAGGCTAGCGCTTTGGTTTTCCGATTCGTCAGGCTCAGCACCTTTGGCAAATGCCGTCCCATCGCCGCACATAGCTCTTCAAACTGTCGCTGCTCCCAAAAAGCGATCTGTGCGGTCAGCGGTGTTTTTCCTGCCGCACGAACAAATGCTTCTGCCTGATCGACCATGTCCGACAAGGTTGATAGCAGCCCCTCCAGGGCAACCCATTCGTCTGCCAAATTCTTCTGGTCGACGACAAAGCACTTCGGAGCAAACTGACGTGGGGACTGCCCGCTTACATAGGCAGTCGCGCGACCAAGTATGGACAAGCCCGTAAGTAGTCCGGCGCTTGGATCGAAATTTACTGCGATAGAGGCATGGAGCTGCGGTGCAGGTGCCAAACTTGCGAGCACCGCAGAGTTGTCCACCGTTGTCGTCGCGGAAATGAGTGCATTCGCGCGTGCTGGAATGCGACTACGCTCCTTCTTGAGATGGCTGTGTTGCTGAAAGGCAGGGTGCGCAGAAG
The DNA here is from genome assembly GCF_040812015.1 of Chitinivorax sp. PXF-14. Classification (NCBI taxonomy): domain Bacteria; kingdom Pseudomonadati; phylum Pseudomonadota; class Betaproteobacteria; genus Chitinivorax; species Chitinivorax sp. PXF-14. Next base: position 92,518 of record NZ_JBFNXJ010000001.1, read on the forward strand.
GAGCCGCCGCTGCCCCTGCAGTGTCCTGGATAGCATTGATCTGGAGCGTTTTCCTCGCACCACGAGTCATGCCTGCAATTTGACTCAGATGACCGGTGAGCTTTGCCGCTGGGTAGCAGTAATGGGTTGGCTGCGCCGCAATTCGCGCCTTATCCTTCGCATTCGCCCACTTCTCATGTCCCAGCCAGTCGCATGCACTGCAGCGACCATCCACGTGCCACTCGAGGTTCACCCAACCGTTGGGCAAGGCATCGCCGACGGCAATGACCCGGAGCAAGTCTTCCCGGAAGAAATGCAGAACGGTTGGCAGATAAAAGCGGAGATTGGCATCTTCGCTGTCGGCAATCAGTGCGTCCAGATACTGATTCGGTGTTGCCGAAGCAGCACCAGACATCAGTCCATCGAGTACCGATTGCCCCTGCTTGAAACGTGTCCACAAATAGCTGTGAGTCGTGACGAAGTAACTATTCTGCAGTCCCTGATCGGCAATCCAGTTCGCAAGAAAAAGCGCATAAAGTGCCACCTCAGCCGAGTAGCTTGGATTCGCTTCACTGGTGTGCTTCACATCAATGATGCTCAACGCGCATCGTGTTTCTGACGCCTGATTGATTGGCTTTCTAGATCCGTTTGGGCATATTTCTTCGTCATCGGCCCTTGCTTGGCGCGCAACGATGATGTCAGGTATGAGTCCTGCGATTGGCGGAACTTGGTCAACCTGCACCGGTTGCAGCCCGATGTTTGCCATTACGCCGTTCTGAAAAGATGACGGTTCGAACTTGGCTTGCAGGATGATCGAAGGTAGTGCCGTCACCTTTCCGAGTAGTGATGCCAGCGGAGCTTTAACGGGCTTGTTCGTACCAGCCTTGTCTGGTTGGTAGATGACCAGCGTGCCGAATGCCTGGATCAGCTGATCATTTCGCTCATCCTCAAAATCTCGACCTGCGGTTTGCAGCACACCAATTCCAGGCCGTGCTTGAAGTGGAACAGGCATTCCATGTGCATCAAGCTCGGAATCTTCATGCAGGGACAAATAGAGTTCCCGGTCGCACTTCGTGCGAAGGAACATAGAGAGCGTGCTCTTTGAGATTCTTTTTTTGGTCATTTGGTTTTCCCTGCACCTACGATTACGAAATCAACGGCAACTGATAGCTCTTACAGCAGCACCCGAAAATGCCGCTTGTCCGCATCGGACGACTTGAGAATGCGGTACTCCATCCCGCTGGCCACGGCAATTTGCTGGGCGAAGTCCTTCTTGGCCTGCACCACGGCGTCCTCGATCTGGTTGTCGGCCTTCACCTCGACGATCACGTACTTCAGGCTGCCATCCGGCTCTTCGCGCTGAAAGATGAAGTCGGGGTAGTAGCTGCGCACGGTGCGCGAGTCCGGATCGATGTACTGGATGAAGAAGTCGGACTGGCCGTGGGTCAGCATCCCGGTGAAGTAGATCTTCTTCACCCGCTGCTCGCGCAGCAGATCCCAGAACAGCCAGTTCTCCGAGCCCGAGTCGAAGCAATAGGTGTCGAGGTGGAAGCTCTTGGCGCGCTCTTCGTCTTTAATCTGCGCGTCGTTCATGCGGACGATTTTGTCCTTCGCCGCCGACACCTCGTAGTAGCCGTTCGGGGGCAACTTGATCAGGTCGACCTCGTGCTCTTCGGTCTGCTGCGACTCGTCGAGGTCGTAGAGCTGGCGGAACAAGCGCGGGATGATCTCGTCGTACAGCAGCTCGTTGAACTCGTTGGTGATGGCCACCAGTTCAGTGGAGCCTTCCTTGGTGGCGTCGAGCAACTCTTCGATCTCGAGGGGGCTTCGGTTCAGATAGCGGGACACCTCGGCCACAAGCGATAGTTGTGAGAAGGTCCGCTTCTCCCGGCGCGAGGTCAGGTCAAAGGTGCGGCTGCCTGAAGCACGCGCCGCGTCAGCGACCGTCAAACCGTCCTGCTGCGTTTCGATCAGGCGGTACTTCTCGACCAGTTCACTCCACTTCTGAGCATCTGCCCGCTCAGGTATCAACTCTTGCCCGGTCACCAACTGCTTCTCGCGCATCTGGTACTGCTTGCGCACGCGAACCAGCTTGATCTTGACCGGCGGCTCGACCACCCGGATCTCAACGCGCTCCTTGTCCTTCCCGGTCTTCTGCAGCTCGTCGGCGCTGATGCGGAAGTTCTGCTGCAGTTCGTCGTTCAGCGTGTTGAGGTTGTCATCCGAGAGGAATACGTGCCCGGTGTGCTGGGCTTGCCCGATGGCGCGCAGGCAACGCATTGTGGCCTGCAAGACAAACACCTTGGACTTGGGCTCGCGGAACAGTCCTACACCGAACAGTGAGCGGCAGTTCCAGCCTTCTCGGCCTTTGTTGACCAATAAGATGAACTGCTTTTCCGATCCTTCGGTGTCCAGTCGATTGAACTCACGGATGTCGTCGTTGGTGGTGAGCTTGTCGTCGCCCACGTTCACCAGGATGCGCGAGGTTGGGATGCCGTGTTTGAGTAGCGCACGTTCCACAGCAGGTCGCAGTTCGCCGGTCAGCTCGTCGATGGTGGCCGCGAAGAATGCCAGCTTAGGGAGCAAGCCTTCCGGGCGCAACTCGCCAGATTCCTTCAAGAAATTCTCGATGGCGATGTCGACAAACTCGTCGGTGCGAGTGTTGGCGTAGCCGTGCAGCGTCACCTTTTTGAGGAAGCCCTTGTCGATGGCTTCCTTGAGGCCATAGGCGTAAACCACTTCCGGCAACACCTCGCGTCCCACGTAGGGCGTGCCGGTGTAGTTGTAGCAGGCTACCACCCGGGTGCCTGCCGCGTTCAGGCTGGCGGCCAGGATGTCGATGGTCGTGCGCAGGCTGGTGTCAGTTTCCTTCGCGCCCACGCCCATGTCCTTGGCCAGCGCCTTGCCGAAGGCATGGTGAGCCTCGTCTACAAAGATGCCCAACTGCTCCAGGCGGCGTAGCTTCTCGAAGCGCTGATTGGTGGTGAGCTCGCCTTCTTCCTCTGGCTGGTCGAAGTTGTAGAGATCGGCGGCATCGGCATATACGCCGTTGGCGGCGAGGGTTTCGCCGGTCGCGCCGAACAGCTTGTCGACTGACGTCTTTTCCTTATGCTGGCGCTTGAGGATGATCTTCTGCGTGTTGGAGACGATGATGTTGAAGCGCGAGCGATCCAGCGTATCCAGCGAGGTACCGGCCTCCTCTAGGTAGTGGAAGCGCAGGTGCGTGGTCAGGAAATTCACATACTCTGGCGGCACGACACGGGTCATGTCGAAGGACTCGATTTCCTTCAGTGACTGCAACACCGTTTTGTCAGGTGCGAACACCAGCGCGTTGTGACAGTAGCGTGCGTCTTTCTCGAATTTGTTGCCCAGCAGGAACTCGTAGAAGATGCAGGTCGCCATGAGGATGGTTTTGCCCGTGCCCATCGTCAGCGCAAAGATGTAGTTCGGGTAGGCGCGCGAGTTCTTGCGCATCTTCTCGAACAACAGCTTGTACGAGCTCAGTTCCAGCTCGTCGGACTCCCCGAACGAGAACATCTCCTGCCCGGCGGTGCCAAGGAAGGAGCCAAACTTTCGGCCCTCAAACTTCCCGCTGCGCTCGTACCAAGCCCGGAAGACTTCTTCGACCTTGGCGTTGCCGAGGAACTCCTTGAGGAAGACATAGGTTTCCAGCGCCTCGAACTGCGGCTGACGGAGGAAGGCCTTGGGGTTCTTCTCCGGGTTGTTGAAGTCGAGGAACTTGCGGGTCAGCTCCTTGTAGTTCTGCCGGATCGTCCCTCGGTTGTCCTTGTAAAACTGCCAAAGGAAACGGAAGAAGGCGAAATCCAGTGATGCGCCCGCAGTGCTGGTCTTCGCGCTCGCGCGTTTAGTCGCCATTGCTGACGCTCCCTTCCCAGGACTCTGACAGCAGGTCTGTGATCTTCACGCGGATCGTGCCCGCATCGCTCGGAACCTTGTACGCGCCCTTGACCATCTCGCTTTTGCCGGGGATATCCAACATCGCCGGTTGCAGCACTGCACCGTCGTAGTTCCAGTCGATCAGCACCGACTCGACCAATTCCTTCCAGTCCTCGACCGACTCCTTCTGCAGCGAGAGCTTCTGCAGCAAGTTCATCGGGTAAAACTTCTCGATGATCAGCTCGCCGTTCTTGATGGCCACCTTAGCTTGCGAATCGCGCTTGAATTCCAGATTGGCGTTGTCGCGTAGGATGTCCACCACCTCGACATCGATCTTGAAGGGCTTGGCGGCCAGCTCCAGTTGCGCGGCCAAGTCAGGCTCGTGACCCATGCACACGAGGGTGATCTTCTCGACCGGGCGGTTTGGATTCTCGTTGTGGCGGTGCTGCCACGCCTTCTGGTCGAAGTTGTGGATCAGTTCGTTCAAATCGGCGCGTGTGGCGATGCGGTTGACAGGCATGATCTTGACCATCCGCCCGTCCTTTTCGCCGTCGAACACGGTGCTGAATTCCAGCTTCTGTACTTCCAGAGCCTCGATCAGCAGTTCCTTGGCCTGCACGGGGTTACGGAAGATGTCGTAGTGGTTGACGTTGTGCAGTTCAAAGCCGATGAAATATTTGGTCTCGCCTTCAAGTCCCTTCTGGCGTAGACCATCGGCAACACCGATCAGCCGTCTAGTTGTCGTTTGGATCGATCCGAGGTTAATGTCTGCACCTATGAAACGACGGCCAAGCTGCATGGCGACCGCTTGGGTCGTGCCTGAACCCATGAAACAGTCGAAAACAAGATCCCCTGGCTTGGAGCAGGCCAATATGACCCTCTCCAGCAACGATTCTGTCTTTTCAGTCGGATAGTCAACATACTGTGGGTCTTTCATCGTCCAAACGTCTTGAACCCGATTCCCCTCATCTTCATCTGCGTACCGGATCAGTCGTGGATTGCCAGATGGCGACCATTCAATTTTCCCCTGGGCGTCAAACTCATCGAGTTGTGAATGAACATATGCCCAGTGCCGTCCGCGCGGCGGAGGAATGTTGCGCCAAGGCCGCCCCGTTTCTCCGGTACGTTCTCCTGGCGCATGCAGGGCTACCGTTGTGTACCTGCGGCCCTCACCATTTACCTTCTCAAATATGCGGGCGAGGTCTTCTGAGTCTTTCTCCTCGCGAAGCGGTGTCCACGCATAGTCGCCTCCGCCCTTCCGGTAAAAGAATACCGTGTCGTGGATGTTCCCGAACGCAGTGAGTTCCGAGTTCTTCGGATTTGACTTGATGCGCGCAATCTCATTGCAAAAGTTGTTCTGGCCGAACACTTCATCAAGCAAGCAACGAATGTGATGGCTCTTATGCCAATCGCAATGAAGAAATATCGTTCCAGAAGGGCTTAGCAGTTCGCGCAGCAAGAGAAGTCGCTCGTAGAGGAACTGTAGATACTCATCGTTCGTCCAAATATCGCCGTACTGCTTCTCTTCGAAGGCTGCCTGATCGCCTTTCGTCTTGTTGCCTCGCAGAGAAACCTGCTTTCTGTAATCTGCCTTCGAATCAAACGGCGGATCGATGTAGATCAGATCAACCTTGCCCCGGAACTCCTTCAGTAGGTGACTCATCACCTGCAGGTTGTCGCCCCAAAAAATCTTGTTGCGCCAGCCATCCACCTCTTCACCGTGGACTTCCTTCAACTGCGCCGGGTAATACTGCGTCGAGGTGAACGGGCGCTTGCCGCGCCAGTTGAGCATCGGGTAGCCCCTGATTGGCTCGAACTCGTACTTCTCGACGTTGGTTGTGCTGCCATCGGGCGTGGCCAGTTGCAGGCTTTCCTGCGCGGGGGTATTCTTGCTCATCAGTCGTTTTTCCTGAATTTCCAGTTCTTGTTGTCACAGTAGGCACGCATGTCGCAGCTCAGGCACAGTTTGGCCGGGCGTATAGCGATCTGATAGTCCTGCCGCTCGATGCGCGCCACGATGTCGTCGAAACGCGCGATGGTCTTGCCGATGGCGCGGTCGTCCTTAGTAAACGAAACGTAAGGGTTCCCGCCGTCCTCGCCGGTGTAGTACAGGTGCATCCGGCTGACCTTTTGGCCGGTGCGTTCCTCAACCAGGTGGGCATACACCTCCAGCTGGTGCTGGTACTGACGCAGGCGATCCCGATCCTTCTCCATGTCGGGCTTCTTCTCCGACTTGAAGTCGATGATCTCGACCGTGTCGTGCTCACCCCGGATCAAGTCGACGCTGCCTTTGAGGATGTACTGCTCCTTGATGAGCGAGATTTCGACCTCGGCCTCCTTGATGCGGTCCCAGTGGCCGTTCTCGCGCTCGTAGTAGCGCAGCACATGCAGCAGCGCCGCTTGTTGCGAGGAGGGCGCGAGGTAGACGCGCTCCTTCTTCGACAGCATCGCGTAGTTGGTCGAGAACCAGCCCTTGATGGCATCGAAGGTGATGGTGCCTTCTTCGCCGCGCAGCACGGTCTTGTGGATGTCCTCGATGGTCTGGTGCACCAAGGTACCGAACAGCATCGGGCTCTCGCGGATAGGCGCGAATTCCAGCTCTTTGAAGAAGCGGTATTGTTCGGCGCAGTTCTCGAACACGGTGATGTGTGAGGTGAACGAGTATTCGCGCTTTAGATTGATCTGCTTGACTGCCTCGTAGGTCAGTGCCGATAAATCAACATCACGCCAACGGGGCAGTTCGTAGAACAGGCGCTCGAAATACTTCGACGGCGATTTGCCGCGCCCCTGCTTTTCCTGCGCAGCCAGCACCAGCAGGTTCTGGGCGCGAGAAAAGGCGGTGTAGAACAGCCGCCAGAAGTCGAAGTTCTTGATGTGGTCGAGCGGCTCGAAGCGTTCCTTGGAAAGGTAGCCGCCGTCCTCCAGCAGCACATCAAGCGCGCCGTACTGCTTGCGCGGCACCGCTTCTAGCGAACCGCACACCACGACCGGAAACTCCAGCCCTTTGGACTGGTGGATAGTCAGGAATGAGACGCAGCCCTTGGGTGCGTACTCGGCCTCATCCTCGTATTCGCCGATGCCGCCGTCCTGCAGGAAGCGCAGGAACTGGTTGAACAGATCACGCAGATTCTTTTCCAGCCACTCGGGGTTGAGCACGCTGACAAAGTGCAGGTACTCGAACTTGGTGAGCAGCTTGGAGAAGGTGCCAAGGTTGCGCGCGGCGCGCCCTTTGTCCACGCCTTGCACAGCTTCGTCGGTGAGGAAGCGCGAGAACAACGGGAACTGCAGCAATTGATAGAACAGGCCGGAGAAGGCGTAGTCGGTGTTCTGAGTCAGCACGGCGTGGCGCTTGGCCAGCGGACGTGCCCAGTCCAGCAGTGGCTTGTTTTCCGGCTTGCGCAGCTCATCGATGAAGGGCTTGAAGCACTGGTGATCGTAGAAATCCCAAATGGGCAGCGTGACGCCTTCGGCCCACGCCCGCACCTTGGGAAACTGAGGGAACAAGAAGATCAACGCGCCGATCATCAGGCGGATCTCCTCGCGCTCGAAGAACATGTTCGAGCGGGGCGAGAACACGGGCACGCCCTGCGCTTCGAGGAAGCGTGCCAGTGCCACGACCTTGTCGTTCTTGACCGAGCGGAACAGGAAGGCGACCTGATTCCAGTCGGAAAGCTGGCCCGAGTCCTTCAACCCGTTGAGGAAGGCCAACACCTCCGCGTGCCAGTTGGTGGTGTCGTCCTTGTCGTCACTGGCGGCCAGCCGGACCGCCGTCGGCAGATCGGGGAAGTCATCCTCACGCGGGACGATCTGCTTGGCAAAGCGAAACACGCGCGTGCCGTCGTCCCATACCTGCTCCTTCATCCATTCGTTGTAGAAGCGGATGATGTCCGGGTGCGAGCGGTAGTTAACGGTCAGCTTGACCTGCTTGCACTGGCTGTCGTCGAACAGCGCCGGGAACTCCAAAATGTTGCGGATGGTGGCACCGCGAAAGCGGTACAAGCCCTGGTCGTCGTCGCCCACCACACACAGATTGCGGCGCCCGCCCGCCAGGAGCAGAAGGATGCGTTCCTGAATGGTGTTGGTGTCCTGGTACTCGTCCACCATCAGGTGGGTGAGCTTCTCACGCAGTTGTGCCAACACCTCGGGGTGCTTTTCCAGCAGTTGCAAGGCCTCGTATTGGATGCCTGAGAAGTCCAGCGAATTGTGCTCGTGCAGCAGCTCCTGATACTTGGCGAAGCAGGTGGCCAACGCACGAACTTCTGGTTCGGGGGCAGCTGAGAGTGTGGTTGCGTCGAGCGCTTCCTCGCTGACCTTGTTGAGCCACTTGAGCAAGTTCTCCGACTGTGCCCAGCGGCCCGTCTGATCATCGCCCATGACCAACTCGGCGTCTGGCAGTGCGCGGAAGTCCTTGATGTGCTGGTAGATGAAGTATTGCTGGTCGAACTGGTCGAACAGCGTGAAGCTGCGTTTGAGCCGGGTGAACTCCCGGTAGTCCTCCAGCAGCCGCAGGCAGATGGAGTGGAAGGTGCCGAGGTACATCTCGTTCAGGTTGAACTGGATGTCCAGCTCGGCGAGCCGGTTCGAGATGCGGGTGGTCAGTTCGCGCGCAGCCTTGTCGGTGAAGGTGACGACCAGCAGTGACTCGGGGGCGACTCCCTTGTGGGTGATGAGGTAGACGATCCTCTCGACCAATGTGAAGGTCTTGCCCGATCCTGGCCCGGCAATGATGAGCACCGGGCCATCGGTGGCCAGAATGGCTTCAAGCTGCTGTGGATTGGCCTTGGACTGGAGTACGGGCGCGCTGGGGCTCATTCCTCCACCTCGTCGTCGTCCACCAACGCCTTGCCGACGCGACTGGCGATCCACTGATCCAGATCGCTGCGTCTGAACCGCCACGTGCCCCCAAGCTTGAATGCGGGGAGCTTGCCGCTGGCGGCCAGGCGATAGACCGTGCGTTTGCCTGCCTTCAGGAAAGCAGCAACCTCATCAATCGTGAGGATCTCGTCTGGCTGGTCGCTCATCGGCTTTCTCATGTCATTTGCACCGAGCTTGGTTTAGCACCATATCTTGTCATAATATTTCGCAATTGGGCAGACTTGGGCAAACTTGGCATCAGTCAGATGCCTGGCCGAGAGGGGAGCGGTGGTGGCGTCGAACTACGAAGCAATCTGCGAAGAAAACCAGCGGCGCTACGGCACCGACATCGGTCGGATCGGTCCAATGCTGCTCGCCGACCGCTACGACGACCGGACGCATTTCATATTTGAATTGCTGCAGAACGCGGAAGATGCGCTTAGTCGGCGTGGTGACGCGCCCGGGCCGCGCAAGGTCACGTTCGAATTGGCCCCGACCCGGCTGTGGCTCTCTCACTTCGGCAGGCCGTTCGACGAGGCTGACGTGCGCGGTGTGTGCGGCATTGCCGAAAGTACCAAGGACAAGTTCTCTATTGGCCGGTTCGGCATCGGCTTCAAGTCCGTCTATACCTTCACCGACCGCCCGGAAATTCACTCCGGCGACGAGGACTTTGTCGTCGAGAGCTACGTGCAGCCGAGGCGTGCGAATCGAACAGAACGTTCGACGGACGAGACGCTGATCGTCCTTCCTCTGAAGTCAGATGACGAAACCGCGCGACAGGAGATCACGGCGGGGTTCCGGCACTTGGGTCCAGGGGCGCTGCTTTTTCTGCGCCACATCAACGAGATCAACTGGAACGTCCAAGGCGGTGCATCGGGCGTCTATCTGCGCAGCGATCCAGAATCGCTCGGCCCCAACGTTCATCGCATCACGGTGATCGGCCAAGAAACCGGCAAGCCCGAAGTCGACGAGAACTGGTTGGTGTTCCACCGCGACGTGTTCTCTGGTGCGCAGGAAAAGGTTGGTCGGGTAGAGGTCGCGTTTTCTCTAGTCGCGGTTAAGGATGCACCGAGTCAGTGGTCAGTGCAGCCTGTGGCTGCTTCGCCCCTGGTGGTGTTCTTCCCAACGGTGGTTCCGACCAATCTCGGCTTTCTCGTGCAGGGGCCGTATCGAACAACGCCCAGCCGCGACAACATTCCACGCGGTGAGCCGTGGAACCAGCATTTGGTTAAGGAGACATCCAGTCTGCTGGTGGAAGCAATGCGCTGGATGCGCGACAACGCAATGCTGGACACCTCCGCCTTGCGCTGTTTGCCGCTCGGTCGAGAGAAGTTTCCCGAAGGGGCGATGTTCGCGCCTATCTTCGAAACTGTCCGACAGGCGTTATTGAACGAACCGCTTCTGCCACGTTTCGATGGGGGCTTTGTCCCGGCCTCACAAGCGAAACTGGCCCGCACGCAAGAGCTTCGTGAACTCTTCAGCCCGGAGCAGATCGAGGTACTGTTCGGCTCCAAGGCCTCAGCGTGGCTGACGGGCGACATCACCCCGGACAGGCAACCGGAGATTCGTACCTACCTAATGCAGGAACTGGGTATCACCGAGGTGACGCCAGCAACCCTGGTTCCGCGTCTGTCCAAGGGATTTCTCGAGGCCCAGTCCGACAATTGGGTGCTGAAGCTTTACGAGTTCCTGAGCGGCCAAGAAGCAGCCTTGCGCCGTAGCCTCGACAAGATTCCACTGATTCGCCTCGTCGACGGGACCCATGTTGTCTCCCGTGAAAACGGAACGGCCAAGGCATTTTTGCCCAGCACCATCAAGACCGGTTTCCCGACGATTCGCCCAGCGGTGTGTGCAACGGTCGAGGCACGCAGTTTCCTTATCTCTCTCGGCATCACCGAACCCGATCCGGTCGATGACGTAGTCTGGAACCTGCTTCCGAAGTACCAGCAAGAGACAGTCGACGTTGCCGACGACGACTACGCCGCCGACATCGACCGCATCCGTGCAGCATTCAGTACCGATTCGAAGACGCAACGGGAAAAGCTCCTCGCGGCGCTGCGCAAGACTACATTCGTGATGGTCGTTGATGCCGGCGACGGCGAGGGCTACGTCGCCAAACCGGGCGGCATCTACATCGCCACAGATCGCCTGAAGCAACTCTTCGCCGGTGTTCCGGATGTCTTGATCGTTGACGACAGATACGCCTGCTTGCGTGGCGAAGAAATGCGCGAATTATTGGAGGCTTGTGGTGCATTGCGCTATCCACGTCCGGAGAAGGCCCCAAATGAGCCGCACTGGAGCGACCGACTGAAGGCGCTTCGCCTGCAAGCGGGCCATGCAGAGACTTCGGGCTACAGCGATAACGTGGAAGACTGGATGCTGCAAGGCTTCCAAGACTTGCTTGACCATCTACCGACGCTCACGCCAGAGCAACGTGTCGAGCGTGCTCGCCTGATCTGGGAGAGTTTGGGCGACCTTGAGGAACGTCGCGGGCGCGGTATCTTTGATGGGGCGTACACGTGGTCGCACCACGGCAAATACGCTACGAGTTTTCCGGCGGCCTTCCTGCGCAACCTCAACGAGGCATCTTGGGTGCCCGATGCCAACGGCGAACTCATGCCACCGAACCTGGTGGTGTTCGATTCCCTCGGCTGGAAAACCAATCCCTTCCTGCTGACCAAAATCGCTTTCAAGCCGCCGATCATCGACCAGCTGGCCAAAGAAGCTGGTATCGATCCTGCCGCCCTCGACTTGCTGCGAAAGCTCGGCATTACCAGTGTGGCAGATCTGACCTCCCGGCTTGGGATCACTGGTGCACCTCCAGAGGACGAGGCTTCATCTGGCGATGCGTCGTCCGACGATGTTTCGACCGAAGCTGAGGCGGACGACACAAATCCATCTGACGAGGATGTCTACGGCGACGCGGAAGACCTGTATGGAGACGGGATGCCGGACATTCCGCCAGGAACGCACGACCCGGACGGCGGCGACGGCGCAACGAGTGGCACAGGGCGCGGCGGTCACGGTGGAGCTGGCACTGGGACGCCACGTGGCGGCGGTCAGGGGAACGGCGGGGCACCCGGTGGCTCTGGTAGCCACACCGGTGGTGGCAAGGGCGGTGGAACCAGCAATGGGGGACAGGGAAAACGGGCGCCGGGTTCTGCTGGCGGAAGGCCGTTCATTTCCTACCTCGGCACCCATCCCGACGACGAGGAAGCCGATCCAGACGGCCTTGATCAGGCCGCACGGATGAAGATTGAGGATCACGCCATTACCCTGATCATTTCGCTCGAACCCGGGTTGCAACGCACACCGGAGGGCAACCCGGGTTTTGATCTATTTGAAGTCAACGGCGGCGGCCAGCCAGTTCGTTGGGTCGAGGTCAAGTCGATGACGGGCAGTCTGGAAAACCGACCCGTGGGTCTTTCCCGCACGCAGTTCGACTATGCCCACGCGAAAGGGGATGCGTACTGGCTGTACGTGGTCGAGCATGCGACCGATGCAGAGAAGGCACGGGTTCTCAGGATTCAGAACCCTGTTGGCCACGCGCGGACGTTCACGTTCGACAAAGGCTGGAGCCAGATCGCGCGACGGGAACCAGCAGAATCGTCTCAACCGGAAGCCTGATCCATGTCCACGCTTAAACCCATGGCCGGAAGTTCGCTGGAGCACTCTGCACTCAAGCAGCGTCATCGGTTGGTGCGCGACGGACATCCGACCAGCCTGACGCTGCGCATCCACAGAGCCTTGAGTTGGCTACATCGTGCCGAGCAGTCGGAAGACATGGACGGAAAATTCATCTTTCTGTGGATCGCCTTCAATGCTGCCTACGCGCAGGAACTCGACGACAGTGACCGCACGTCCGACAAGGCCACGTTCACAGCCTTTCTCCAAAAGCTCTGCGACCTCGACACCAGCAAACGCATCGACGACCTGATCTGGACGGAGTTCTCCGGCAGCATCCGCGCACTGCTCGACAATCCCTACGTTTTTCATCTGTTTTGGGAGTTCCAGCGTGGCCGGATCAGTGAAGACGAATGGAAGGATCGCTTCGCCAGTGCGAAGAAGTCGGCGCAGTCCGCGCTGGCCGGCGGCAATACGCCCGCACTGCTCTCGGTCATGTTCAATCGTCTCTACACGCTGCGCAATCAACTGATCCACGGCGGCGCGACTTGGGACGGCAAGGTCAACCGCGACCAGTTGCGTGATTGCACTCGTCTCCTGGGTAAGCTCGTTCCCGTAATCGTCGCGCTGATGATGGACAACCCGAATGCACTTTGGGGCGACGCTGTTTATCCCGTCGTCGATCAGTACGCCTAACCCGATTGTCTGGCGAACCGTGGATGCCGCACTCCATTGAGAATGAGTCCGTGCATAGGGCCCCCGCGAAATTAGCGAAATCAGCGAAATTAGTGCCGTGACAAGCACTTGCGGCTAATTTGCCTCAGCGAAATCAGCGAAAAAATCCCCCAGCTACCCCGATGCCAGCCGATACACCCGCAGTGGTGCCCCCGGTGCACCGTCGGCGCGTTCGTTCCACTGCACTGTGATCTTTGGCGGCGTACTGGCCAACAGGAGTTCCAGGCTGGCGTCGAGCCGCGCCTTCGGCACCTTGCCCCGAAAACATTCTGCGCTGATCTGGCTGCGCGTGGCCTGACCCCGCTCGCGCAGGAAGTCCTGGACGCGATTCGACAACTCCAGCACTTGTGCCAGTTTTGCCTCATCGGCGGCACTGACGAAGATGAAGCGCACCGACGCGGTGGCATGGCGAATCCATGCCATCGCCGCGTCGATGTGCTGGGCGTCGATTCGGGTTTGAAGATCCGTGAGTGCTATCAGCATTGCCAAGCGCAACAGGATCGGTGCCCGGCGTTCCAGAATGGCCCCGAGCATGCCATCGCCGAGGTTCGAGTTCAGCTCACCCCGGTAGAGCTGGCTGTAATGCCATTGGGCCTGCGGTGACAACTCCATGCGCAGGTGCTCTCGCCGTCCGGGCTGGTCGGCTCCAGCGAAGGCCAGCACCTCTTGCGTTCGCGCCGCCAACTTCTCGACCGTCGCCTGTGGCGTTTCCTTCGGGAACGGAAACATCCGCGTGCGTTCTGCCCAGATCATCAGGAAGCGATTGGCGAAGCCGTTGGTCAGTTCGCGCGTGCTCATCAGCCCCGTCAGTTCTCCCGGTGAGATCGCGCCGCTCAGGCAGACGTGCGGATCGCTGGCGTAAAGCCGGTTCGACTTGGTGGCGGGCTTGAGGTCGACGCCATCCCAACAGTCACGCAGTGCCGCCGACAGCGTGTTGCCGTCGCGCCGCCCTTGGTGCAGCACGTTGGCGAACTCGGATTCGACCACCCACAGTCGCTTATCTTCGACGGCGGGTACGTCCTGCCGACCTTGTCGGTAGCCGTCGTGGATCAGCGCAGCCAGTCCTTCGCGCGTAGACAGGCCACCGCGATGAACCTGCGGCGCGAAGGATTCGTCCATCGCGCGCAGTGCTTGATCGATGCGCAGCACCAGCGACACCGCATCGCCCTTGCGGCCACGGCCGGAACGCCCGATGTGCAGGCAGAACAGTCGCGCGTGATGCCTGGTATTGCCGACGGGCAGATACACGCCACGCCCGATGGCACATGACAGATACGCCATGAAGTTGGCGGCGATGGCGTATGCGTTGGTCTCCGTGCCGTCGCTGCCCGCCCGAGCAACGTCGCCGATCAGGCCATAGAGACAGGTCGGATCGGCCTCGGGGGCGCTGCGGTGCATGGCCACATCTGCCTCGTCGTGCTCATCAGCTGGCCGTGGCGTGGCGGGCGAGGAAGCGCTGGCATCGGTGATCGGACGCATTCATTTGCCGTCCAACGTCACCGTCTGGACGATGTTCTCGAATTCGGCCAGCACGTCGGGCTGGCGCTGCGACAGGAAGCGGAACACCGCTTTGTTGTCGATCAGCTTGCTGAGGTAGCCGCGCGCCAATACGAGCAGCAGCACGTCTTGTCCGTAGGATTTCTCGACAAGCTTCAGTTGCCCTTGCAGGTTTCCCATTTCGCGCTCCATTTTCGCCATCTGATCGGCGGTGACGCCCCGCAGCTTCCTTGGTTTGGTTTCGCCGACTAACAGTGGCGGTGGTGTAGCCGCGAGCAAGGCCTCGGCGTAGGCGACCGTCATGTTGTTGGCAGTGAGCATCAGTTCGATGCACTCGACCTGCCGCGTGGGTTTCATCTTGCGCAGCACCGAGCCGAGATTGGCGGCGAAGTGCAGATCCTTCAGCATCTCGACCGCCTCCGGGCAGATGCCGTCGAGCAGACTCACCTTCTTGTGGATCTGGCTGACGTCCACGTTCAACGCCTTGGCCAGCCGGTCGGGCGTGACGCCACGCTCGACAGCACGCCGGAGCATGTGGTGCTCCTGAATGGACGAGATGCGATTGATCCGATTGTTGTAGGTGTAGCTTTCGTCGTCGGTGGCGATCAAGCACGGCGCGTCGGCGTAGCCGAGCTGTCGTAGCGCCAGTAATCGCATGTGCCCGTCGAGCAGAATGTGCTGGCCAGTCACCTTGTCGGCCTTGCCTACACTCAGGGGCTCGATCAGGCCGACCGCCTCCATCGAGGCCATGATCTGCTTAAACTTGCGCGAGGTATGTAAGCCCTCCGGCGTCTTGCGCGACGGCAGGATGCGATCCAGCGGAAGTGTCAGAGGATCGGGTATGAAGCCCAGCGGGGGCCGACTCATGCCGCGTGGCCTCCGGCCCAGACCCGTTCGGCCAGTTGCTTGGGCAAGGTGTCCAGTCCTTCGGCGCGCAGCAGGTTGGAGAAATGCTCGTCGGCCAGCAACTGACGTAGCGCCTCGATCACGAACAACAGGCGCTGCTGCGTGAACTCAGCCTTCTTGATCATCAGCTTCTGTCGTTCGACCTCGTGTTGGTAGTTGCGCACCAGGCTGGACGTCGTGACGGATGCTCCCTTGCGCGCAGGCCGGTGGGCCAGCGTCTTGCCCAGGGCGCTGCGACGCTGCAGCACGCGCCGGGCCTGCATCAGCTGCCCGCCACGTAGTTGGCCGCTTTCGTAGGCGTCCTGCAACGCGGCCTGCACCGCTTCTTCGTCGCTGGCGCCCGCGATGGTGATGGCGACGTTGAGCGGAACCCGTCCGGCCTCGACGGCGGCGAGCAGACGTTCTTCGCCTTTCTCAAACAGGAGCAGGATGCCTTTGATGTAGTCGAGGCTCAGGCCGGTCTTCTGTGCGATGACGCGCTTGTCGTAGCCCTGCTGACTCAACTGCTCGATGCTCATCAGCAATTCCAGCGCGCTGTATTTCCTGCGGGCGATGTTCTCGGTCAGGCTCATGATGAAGGCGTCTTCGTCGTTGACCGTAACGACCAGTGCCGGAATCTCCTTCTCACCGAGCGACTTAAACGCCTTGAGCCTTCCCTCGCCGCAGATCAGCAGGTAGCGCTTGCCGTCCTCCAGATCGTCACGCGGCGTGACAGTGACCGGCTTCTTCAAGCCGAGGGTCTTGATGTTGCCGACGATCTCCTCGAACACACGTCCATTGCGGTCGCGCGGGTTGAGCACGGCGATCTGATCGACCGGGATCATCTGCAGGTCGGTGGCGTGGTGTGGTTTCGTCATGCGGCCCTCCGGATGCGGCTGCGCTCGGCCATGCCGTAGAGGTAGTCCAGGCTGTCGAAGCGGTAACTCTCGAGTTCGAGGCCGTTGTGATCGGCCAGATGGATGCCCGAGTTCCCAAAGTCCAACCGGGGCAGTAGGTAGTAGTCCAGCGCGGCTTGATTGGTCTCATCGAGCCGGACGGCAACCGTGATGTCGGGCGTCAGACTGGTGTCGAAACGTACCTTCCAGCGGCGGCGGTCGTTGTCGAGCAACTGGCAGCGCGAGAGCACGAGCGAGACGGTGAACTCTCGGTTGACCGTGAGCAGGTCGGTCGCCGGATCACGCACGACCACGCCGCCGGCCTCGGCGATCATCCGCTCGGTCTGGCCGACGATCTCCGGGTGCAGACGGCGCAGGAACTGGTTGACTTCCAGATACTGGTAGTCCCGATCCGGCGTGAAACCCACCGTCTGGTAGGCGCGGATCAGACTGCCGAAGCGGTGCGCGTAGGCCGCCGCCGAGGGCATTCCTTCGGCCTCGTCGATGATCAGGCCGGAGAGGTAGCCGTGCTGCTGGAACAGGCGGCGTAGCTTCTCGATCAGCTCGTCGTTGCTGAAGCGGTGTGCACGCTCACGCAGGATGCCCTGCGCGGTGTAGAACAGCTCCGGCGGCACGACGCCTTCGAACGCGCCTTCCTTCTTGATCCACATCTCCGGGTTGTTCACCACACGCGTCTTCTTGAGCTTGAAGGAGCGCCGGTTGTAGACGTTGTTGCCTATGTACTTTTCGTTGGATAGCACCTCGCGCACGGTGGCCCGTGTCCACGCCCGGCCCAGATCGGTGACGATGACCTTGGTGTTGAGCCTGTCGGCGATCTCCGACTCGAACAGACCATCCTCGACGAACCAGCGGTAGATCTGGTTGACGACGGCGACTTCCACGTCGGGGCCAGGCTGCAAGATCACGCGGTCGGTCTGCAGGCTCTTGTGCTCGCCGCGCGAAAGCAGCCCCTTCACCGACCCGGACTGGTCGATCAGCACACGGCGCAGCCCGTAGCCCGCAGGCCCGCCCTGGCGGAAGCCGAGTTCGATTAGGCGGCACTGGCCTGCGAACACCTTCGCCGACAGTTCACGGCTGTATTCGCCCGCCATTGCACGTTTGACGCCCTTGACGATGGTGGACACGGGCGAGCCGTCGTTCTCGAACTGCTCGGCGCAGTAGGCGACCTGGATTCCTGCGCGGCGGCAGATGTACTCGTAGTAGGCGCTCTCGTCCGCGTCCTGGAAGCGCCCCCAGCGGCTCACGTCGTAGACCAGGATGATCTGGAAATCGGTCGTGCCTGCCTGCACGTCGGCGATCAGTTGTTGGAGTGCCTGCCGCCCGTCGATGCGCAGCCCGCTCTTACCCTCGTCGGCGTAGGTGCGGACGATCTCGATGTTGCGCCGGGCGGCGTACTCGCGGATTTTGTCGCCCTGGTTCTCCGTCGAATACTGCTGGTGCTCGGTGGACATCCGCACGTATTGCGCAGCCCGAAACACCGGGCCCGACCCCGGTGGGTGTGGAGGAGGTTCGATTTCTTGCATAGGCCCGGTCACTCTGTGATTGGTGCTCTCGGGTCTGCCACTCCTTTCAATGAACACGACGCCGCGCCACGGCGGCAGCGCACACAGTCGGAATCGTTGCCATGCAGAATATTCGAGAGCCTGTTTGGGGGCGAAGTTACGGGCGGATTGACGGGGTGTCGATCAAGTCCTCTCTTGACACGTCCATCTTGCACGGACACATCACACAGACTGGCGCGATCTGGACGACCCAAGGATCGCCGATCTCCCTTGGAAACGCTGGATGGCGCGTGATTCGATACAGACCGGTCGGCAGGTCGCACACGTCCATCTTTGCAAGATCGACATCTATGCCCTTGGCTTCACGCAGTCGCTGCTGCTCGCGGTTGCGTTGCGCGTATTCGGGCCGGGCGTCGCGGTAGTTGCGCCAGTAGTCTTGATTGCGCTGCGACCACGCTCGTTGGGCGGCGCGCTGGTTGATCCGGTAGTCGGGGTCGGACTGGATCTTGGCCTGCTGCCACTGGCGCTTGCGGGCACGCTGGCAGTCGGGTGCCGAACAGTAGGCTTGGTCGGGGACTTGTGGGCGGGGTTCGAAGGGTGTGCCGCAGCAGGTGCAGTGTCTTGTCATCGTCAGTGATTCCATGCAAATTTGCATGAAAACCGACGCTGCTCAGAATGCGAGACGAATACGCTGTATCGATGGGATGGAAGTGATTTTCACACTTGCCGTAAAACCTGCTGCAAACTAACCTCAGTTCAAATCAAATTGCTCCGATCTCCCTTATGACCGCACCTTCGTTGCCAACCATAAAGACTTTGTTTGCGCGCTCGAAAAATCAATGTGCATTCCCAGGGTGTGCCGCGCCGATTGCGGAAAGCAGTGGAACGGTGACCGGAGAGGTCTGCCACATTCGAGCGTTGAATGCCGGCGGCCCCCGATACGACCCGAACCAAACGCAGGAGGAGCGCAATGCAGCAACGAATCTCATTTTGATGTGCGGCAGGCACCACAAGATTATCGATACCGAAACGGAAGCATTTACCGTTGGCCGATTGCAGTCCATTAAGCATGACCATGAAGAAAAAGGTGTCGCGGAAATATCACCGGCTGCCGCGCGTATTGCTCAACAACTCCAGGCCAGCTGTGGCGACGTAACCATCGTCGGTAATAGTGGCAATGTGGCCATCCAGAGCCCGGGAGCTATTCAGGCTCACACCGTCACTATCAAAAACACCAAATCCAAAGGCCCATCGATTCAGCCGCCCCCGAGTTCAATTGGCGCGGCGCAGGCAAAGGTTGCCTACTGCCAGCATCTGATCGACCGCTATCAGGAGTATCAGAAGGCGGATAAAACCGGGAAGTCCGATTTCAAGTACATGGCCATTCACCAGGCACTCAAGCGAAAGTTCGGCACCTCGTGGAAATTGCTCGGGGAAGAGCGTTTTGACGAAGTCGTTGCCTTCCTGCATCAGCGGATCGATGCCACGATCCTTGGCAAGCTGAACCGAGGGAAGGGGCGGCCGAACTACAGCGCGTTTGAGAATTGGCGTAGCTGACTACTGGCGACAAGATTGGGTGTCGCACATCAAGCAGTTGATGGGCCTCGGAGTGCTCCCAAAACGCCGGGCAGGGGGCGGCGTGGGCTATGAGTTGGCGGGCTGATTCGGCCAAATCATCGAAATTACGCTCGCGAGGCAAATGTGTTACTATTCAGTCTTGAAAGTGGTCGTGGGTTCAGTTCCGCGCTCCGCCACCAAATATCAAAAGCCCTGATTCATTCGAATCAGGGCTTTTTGTTTGCGCCTCGAATACCCGCTCTACTTTTCCGTTGGCAGGCGGACACCCCTCTCACCCATTCCACGCCGATGCGATGAACCGCAGCTTGCCCTGGATGCCTGGCGCGGCGTTGTTGCCGAACGGGATGGGGATCTCCAGCTTGCCGGTCTTGAGCATTTTGTAGGCGATGGGCGTGGTGGCGCGGCCGACGGTGTCGCTTTGCCAGGCGAAGTTGATGCTCCAGGCGTCGCCTGGGGTTTCTGCTGGGATCATTTCAATTACCACGGAATCGCGGAACAGGTAGCTGCCTTCATAGTGGGTGTCGGCCCAGAATTTGCGTTCGACTTCGTAGTCCGGTACGCGTACGCCGAGGGTCATGCTGTAGGCCAGCGATTTTCTGTCCGGATTGACCTTGCCGCTGTTGGCAAGAAACACCGTCGACAGGTAGAGCTTGCGTGCGAGCTTGTTGGCCGGGTCGGTCAGCTCGGTGTGGCTGCGGCAGGCGACCGAGTCTTCCTCGGCCACGCGCCGTGTCAGATACCAGCGTTTGCCGCGTGGCGAGGCGAGCACTTCAAATTGATAGAGCGCGTTGACGGGCTTGCCTTGCAGGTCGGGCGGCAGTTGCACGGCGTCGACGTCGAGCCAGATGTCGACACGGATGTCGCCGAACAGGAAGCGCGTCAGGTTCTGGTAGGCTTCTTCGCTGTTGACGATGCCGAAGTTGCCCGAGTGCGAGCGGTAGGTGTAGGCCGTGGCACAGGGCGTGGTGAACTGACCCTTGGCGTTGACGCCCCAGAGTGAGGCATTCTCGACCTTGACCAGGCCATCGCTGCCGTGGCCGGCAAACGAGCGCGACAGGCCCAGGGCAACATCGTAGTCGGCACGGTTGGTGCCGACCATGCAGAAGAAGCGCTCTGCGGGGAAAGCGGTATCGGGCAGCCAGTCGACCCGCTCGGTCTTGCTGTAGACCGGCGCCAGATTGAGGTA
Source organism: Chitinivorax sp. PXF-14 (assembly GCF_040812015.1). NCBI lineage: Bacteria > Pseudomonadati > Pseudomonadota > Betaproteobacteria > Chitinivorax > Chitinivorax sp. PXF-14. The sequence continues at coordinate 113,172 of NZ_JBFNXJ010000001.1, forward strand.
GCCGGCCATGCGCTGGCGGTTGAAGTTGTTCATGTCGGCTGCGTTGAGCCATTTGGGGATGTTCAGGCCGGCCATCTCGATGCCGTTGTGCGGCGTGGCATAGGTGAACACCTTGTCGACGCAGCGGCGCGCCTCGTCGTCACCGAGCTCGGGGTTCTGCAGGAAGGCGCGGCAGACCAGCCCGCCCATCGAGTGGGCGACGAGATAGCAGCGGAAATCCTCGGGAGTTACGTTGTTGCGCGGGTCCTGGCAGGCCAGCTCGCGGATGCGCAGGATCAGCCGGCCGAGGCCCTTGGCGAAGTCTTCCATCTCCGGTGTCTTGCCGTTGCCCAGCAGTGACGAGGCTTGGTCGTAATAGCGGTAGATCACGATGGACTGGTAACGGATGGTGCCGGTCCACTCGTCGTCGAGGATGTCGAGCCCGTTCTCATAAACATCGAGATAACCCACCTCGCTGCCGTCACGCCTGGCGATGGTGTCGGACATCAGCCGCACCAGCGGCGACTCGAACACGAATTTGCGGGCGGGCTTGTCCTTGTCCGGCGTGGCGCGGTAGACGGTGGAGCCCAGGTTGAAGCCGCAGAACGGGTCCGCGGTGGTCTCGTCCTGCTCTCTCTCGGTCATGGCATAGCCGCGGACGTAGATGATCGGGTGGAAGGGCGCATGATCGTTTGCCATCTGGGTCTCCATTGCTGGCGGATTGTTGTTGATAGGTGTGGGCGGCGGGAGCCGGGTGGAGAGGAAGGTCAAACGATGCAAGCACCAGGCCAGGCGGGCGATATGTCCGGACAAGGGAATGTGGTGATCGGCCAGGGCTGCGCGGCCGCCACTGCTTTGCCTTGATATCGAGGCTTGGCCGGGCCTGGGGGATGGTGGGATGGCCTCGTTACATGCGTCGCCGGGCTTGCGTGGCTTGTGGCGCCCGGCGTGCCGTGTAAAGCGTGCCGACACGGCGGCGTTTGGCCGAGGGCTGTGTGGATGCCGCCAGCTGGGCACGATTGGAGGGCTGGGTGGGTAGGTGAGACGGGCTTTGAGGTGGGGCTGCCGGGGGGCTTTTTGAGTGTCAGGCGCAGTCTTGCCTAACGCATGCGGCAAAAAATATAAACTAATCCTGGTGCGATTTGCAGGCGTGAACGGGGGGCTTTCTCAGGCCAGGTAAGGTGTTGATATTAAAATAATATTAGTAAATTCTAATTTTATGTTATAACATCGGCGTCACTTACCCGATGGCGGGTTGACCAACCAGAGGCTGATGCTCATGTTTACGTTGAACACCAACAAGATTGCCGCTTCCGTGCTCTCCGTTGCCCTGGGGTCGCTATCCGCTGCCGCGTTTGCACACAACGCTCACCCGCCGGTTGCCGCTGCGCAAGATGGGGTGGCGTTTTATCAGGCTTTCCGCCTCGATGGCAAGCAATTATTCAGTCTGCATGTCGGCGACACCGTCGAGATCGCCTTCCCGGTCATCGGCAAGAAGCAGGTGGTGTATGAGTCGCAGTCGCCGTTCAGCAACGGCGTTGCCTATTGGCACGGCCACCTGTCTGGCGACAATGGTGCGCGCGTCACGCTGCAATATGACGGCCAGGGTTTCGTCGGCTCGATTTCCTATAACGCCGGCACTTTTGCCCTGAAGCAGGGTGCCGATGCCCGTCTGGCGGTCAAGGCCGGGGCCGCGGCAGGTTTCCGCTCGGCGACGGGCGACATGGTCGGCTTCGCGCTGGATGAGCGTGGCCATCCGCGTGCCGCGGGCAAGGGCATGTACCAGGTCGAACTGCAGCTCGATACGTTGTCCCAGGCGCGTGAGAACGACATCGTGCAGCTGCCGTTGCCCGATGGCAGCAAGCTGCCGCTGGTGTTCGTGAATCGCGAGGTTGGCATGGCCGGCGCGGTGGATTGGCTTGCCTACTCGCGCGACAACGGCAAGGCCTATCAGGCGACGCTGACCTATGGCCCGGATGCCGTATTCGGCACCGTGACGACGCCGGACACCGTCTACCGCATCGAAACCCAGGGTGGCAAGACCTATATGGTCGATGTGAGGGCCGCTGGCTACCACAACCCGGACAGCACCCACTACGACATCGATGCGCCGACCGCAGCGGCATCCCAGCTTGCGCAGCAGGCCAAGCAGGTGCTGGCCAAGGCGCCAACTACGGCCAAGGGCACGACGGCTACCACGGGCACCACGACGACGACGACGACGGCTGCAACCACGACTTCCGCCACCAACACCGTCGATGTGCTGGTGCTGTTTTCCACGACATTCCGCCAGAAGCTTGGCGACAGCGCCTACCTGACCCGTATTCAGAACCTGTTCGCAATCGCCAACCGCGCGCTCTCGGACAGCCAGGTGAACGGCAAGCTGCGCGCCGTCTTCACCAAGGAAGTGAACTATGCCGACAACGACAATGGCGTGGCGCTGGGCGACGTGCAAGCCAGCCGTGGCGCCTTTATCGGCACTGATGCGCTGCGCACGCAGTATGGCGCCGACCTGGTGACCTTCCTGCGCCCGTTCAGCTACGTCAAGAATGGCGGCAGCTGTGGCGTTGGCTACGTGCTGGGGCAGGGCCTGCATCCCGAGTACATCCCCTACCAGTCGGCTTACGCCTACACTGTGGTATCCGACGGGCGCGATACCTCGACCAGCTACTACTGCGACGATACGACCTTCGCCCACGAAGTCGGCCACAACTTCGGCGCCATGCACGACATCGCCCACTCGGGCACCGGCAAGGGCGCTTATGCCGATTCCTTCGGCTACGGCGTCTCGGGCAAGTTCGGCGACGTGATGAGCTACTACTGGCCCAAGGTCGGCGTGTATTCGAACCCCAACCTGACCGTCTGCAGCAACGCGCCTTGCGGCACGGCCACCGCCAACGTATCCCGCACGCTGAACCTGGAGTTCCCGGCCGTTGCAAACTTCAAGGCTGCGGCAGTCTCGGCGATGCCGGCGACGCTGACCCTGTCCGGCACCCTGGTCGACCTGAAGACCGGCCGTGCGGTGGAAGGCGCGACCGTCACCATCAACGACAAGCAGGGCAAGTGCAGCCTTGGCCGCAACAACAGCGTGCTGAGCTGCACCACGGTGGCGGGCGCGAGCGGCTCGATCAGCGTCAGCGTCGCTGGGCGCACGGTCACGCCGCCGATGGTCAACTACACCGCGCTGAGCGCTAGCATGAACGATCTGCGCTTCCTCGTTCGCTGACCAGCGCGCAAGGCAATACGAAAACAGGCCGGTATATCCGGCCTGTTTTTTTGTTGTCGGCTGTTCAGCGCTGGTAGCCGTACTGCGAATAGATCTGGTTGATGGTGCCGTCTTTTTCCATCGCGTGCAGCAGGGTGTTGAACTGCTCCACGCGCTTCTCCTGCATGGCCTTGTTGCAGGCCAGGTACATCTCGGTGCGGTTGAAGGTCAGCACCGGCTGGATGCCGATCATTTTCTCCTGCCGCAGGATGTATTGCCCGATCAGCCTGCCGGTACCCCACAGGTCGATGCGGCGCGCTGCCAGTTTGGCGGGATTGAGGCGGTCGTTGATCGCCACGTCGACCAGAAAGCCGCGTTCCTGCAGGTATTGCACGATCGCGTCGCCCTGGTAGCTGCCGATGCGATAGCGCGCGGCATCTTCGAGCTTCTTGAGCTTGAGATCATCCTCGACCCGGCCGAACAGCACCCATTCGTTCTGCACCAGGGGGCCGATCCATTTGTACAGCGGCTCTCTCGGCTCGGTGCGCGACATCGAGTAGACGCAGCTGTCGGGCTGCGCCTGGGCCAGGCTGACAGCGCGTTGCCACGGCACGAGCAGGATGTCGTGATCCTGCCTGGCACGGTGCATCAACTCGCGCACGATGTCGGTCGATACGCCGGTCACGGTTTCCGTGGTCGGCTCCATCATGTTGTAGGGCGGGTACTCCTCGGTGTAGATCGTCAGCTTGCTTGCCTGCAGCAAGGGGCTGAACAGTCCGAGCAGCACGAGCGCCGATGATTGCGACCGGGCGCTAAGCATGATGTTTCTCCTGAACGGCTTGCCTGCATACGTAAACGAGATGTCTTTAGTGATGCCTTCAATTCAGCATAGGTCATTGCCGACGCGACGGGGGCTCATGTCAGATCGGCCTGATCACTTCGCCGGTGTAGAGCACCGGCCCGGTCGGCTGGCCGGTTGGCGAGCCGCCTTGTGGCTCCAGGCTGACCGCCAGCGCGGTGATGTCGGACAAGACCTGTTCGATCGGCTTGTCGAAGCGCAGCCTGACGATGCCAGTGGCCGGGATCAGGCCGTAGGAACGCGGCTTGCCGCCCTTGGGCAGGCCCCACAGCTGCAGGCTCTTGTCGCGGCCGACGGCTTGCGTCGCCAGCACGCGCACGCGGATCTCGCCGCTCGCCGCGTCGGCCTCGGCCATCATCACCGGTTTCATCTTGTCGCTATTGAGCACCACGATATAGCTCTTGGCCGGGCCTGGCGCGGGGCGCGGGGCAACGCCGAGATAGACTACGAGCAGTGCCGCAACACCCGACATGAACAGCGCCAGGCCGCGCCAGAAGCCGCTGCCAGCCGGCCTGGCGGGCACGCCTGGCCTGGGCTGGCGGGCACGCTCGGCCGCGATGCGCGACTCGATGGCGCGCCACACACGCCGTGGCGGCTCGGCTTCCGGGATGGCGACAGCCAGCGAGGCCAGCCGCGTCTCCCACTCCTTGACGTGGAGCCGGGCCGTGGCCTGCTCGGCCAGCAGCCGCTCGAAGCGCTTGCGCGCGAGCCCGCGCAGGGTGCCGAGCACATACTCGGCGGCCAGCTTGTCCAGTCGTTCGGGGCGTAGATAATTCATCGGGCGCTACCTGTCAGGCCTCTTGCGATATCGGGGCCATGCAATCCTTGAGCTTGTCCAGGCCGCGGCGTACCCAGGTCTTCACCGTGCCAAGCGGCTGCAGCAGATGATCGGCGAGCTCGCCGTGGCTCAAGCCATGGAAGAAGGCCAGCGAGATCGTCTGGCGTTCGCGCGCGGCGAGTTTTTGCAGGCAGCGCGCGAGCCAGGCCGTGTCCTGCTCGCCGAGCAGTTGCGCGAGCGGCCCGGCGGCTTCGTCAGCGAAATCCAGCAATGGCTCGCCGTCCTCGTTCTCGGGCAGGCCATCCTCGCGCGGCCGCCGCAGGAAGTCGATGCAGCGGTTGCGCACGATGCTGGTCATCCAGGTCATCGGCTGGCTCTTGTCGGCGCCATAGTCGGCGGCGTGCTGCCAGATCTTCACATAGCAGTCCTGCAACACCTCCTCTGCCCAGTCGCGTCTGAACAATATACGCAGCGCGACGCCAAATAGTTTCGGCGAGGTGGTCCGGTAGAGCTCGGAAAATGCCCGTTCATCGCCACGCCCCACCTGGGCGAGCAGACGGCCGAGTTCGGCTGGGTCGGTCATGATGAAATCCGCGAAATTGAATGGAAATACGTTCAGGCATGGCGGGTGGCCATGCCTCAAGGCGTTCCTGCGGCCCATCCAGACAAGATTAGGTGAGCCGTGCCAGCACCACAACCCGGGTGATACGCAGCAAACCGGCTTCTGGATTCAGCGGAATGCCGGGTGGGTGTCGAGCCAGGTGTCCCACGGCGGCGCCTCGCCCATGCCGGCGACCAGATGATCGACGAAGCTGCGCACCTTGGCCGACAGGTAGCGCCGGCTCGGGTAGACCGCCAGGATGCCGAGCGCCGCCACCCGGTAGGCCGGCAAGAGCGGCACCAGCCGGCCGCTGCGCAGGTCGTCGCCGATATTGAAGCTTGGTTCGAGCACGATGCCTTCGCCGGCCAGTGCGGCGGCGCGCAGCATGTCGCCGTTGTTGGCGCGCAGGCTGCCGGCCACGCGCACTGCGGTGTCGCCCTCGGGGCCGGCAAAGCGCCACTCGGTGTGCATGCCGCCATAGGTGTAGACCAGGCAGTTGTGGCTTGCCAGCTCGGCCGGGGTGCCAGGCGTGCCGTGCCGGGCCAGATAAGCCGGCGCCGCGCAGGGCAGGATGCGGGCCGGCGCCAGCCGCCGCGCCACCAGGTTGGGCGCGGGCTGGCGCGTGATGCGCAGGGCCAGGTCGATGCCTTCCTCGACCAGGTCGATCATGCGGTCCGACAGCGAAACCTCGACCGTCACCTCGGGATAGGCCGCGCGATAGCTGAGCAGCAAGGGCGCCAGGTGGCGGTGGCCGAAGGTGAATGGCGCCGACAGGCGCAGCAGCCCGGCCGGGCGCCGGGTTTCGCTGCCGACGGCGATTTCGGCATCGTCGATGTCGTGCAGGATCTGCTGGCAACGCTCGTAATAGGCTTGTCCTGCCTCGGTCAGGCTCAGCCGGCGCGTGGTGCGGTTCAACAGTCGCGTGGCGAGGCGGGCTTCGAGATCGGCCACCAGACGCGAGGCGGCGGTGGTCGAGATACCCAGCCGCTCGGCTGCACGCACGAAGCTGCCGGCCTCGACGACGCGGGCAAAGGTTTGCATGGCCAGCAGGCGATCCATTAATTATCCCGAATTTGGCGATAAATAATCACAATTTAGCTTATTTATTGCTGCTGTGAAATCAATCACACTGCCTGCCATCGACGGAGCCATCTGCGCCGTCGCGCCCCCAGGCCGACAATATCGACGCCAGATCGCCCCCCGGGCGAACCCTTGGCGACGGTATCGTTCTAATGGCAACCATTGATCAGGAAACCGCATCATGACCACGCTGCCCACCGTTTTCGTCTCTCACGGCTCGCCCATGCTGGCGTTCGACGCCGGCCGCACCGGCGAGGCCTGGCGTGCGCTGGCGGCGGGGCTGCCACGGCCGCGCGCAGTGCTGATGGTGTCGGCCCACTGGGGTAGCCTGGCGCCCAAGCTCAATACCACGGCCAGGCCGGAGACCATCCATGACTTCGGCGGCTTCCCCGAGCCCCTGTATCAGGTGCAATACCCCGCGCCGGGCGCGCCCTGGCTGGCCGAGCGCGGCGCCGAGCTGCTCGCCGCGGCCGGGCTGCCGGCAACGCTCGATGCCCAGCGCGGCATCGACCACGGCGCCTGGGTGCCGCTCAAGGTCATGTACCCCGACGCCGATGTGCCGCTGGCCCAGCTCTCGCTGCAGCCACGCCAGGGGCCGGCGCACCATTACCAGCTCGGCCGCGCGCTGCAGGCGCTGCGCGACGAGGGCGTGCTGATCGTCGGCTCGGGCAGCCTCACGCACAATCTGTACGAGGTCGATTTCGGCGTGGAAGACGGCCCGCGTATCCCGGCCTATGTGCCGGCCTTCCAGCAGTGGATGCACGAGCATCTGCTGGCCGACGAGGTCGAGCAGCTGTTGCACTACCGCGAGCTTGCCCCGGCGGCGGCGCGCGCCCATCCGACCGAGGAACACCTGTTGCCGATCTACGTCGCGCTCGGCGCGGCCGGCGAGCACCCGGCGGTGGCGCGGCGCTATGCCGGCATCACGGAGGGCGTGCTGGCGATGGACATCTACACCTTCGGCGGCTGAGCGGCCGGCTGCCGCGCGGGCGGATGGTCGCGTCGCTTTGCCGTGGCGGCGATGGTGGGCTAGCCTGAAAGGGCGCCCGCCATCTTTTCCGCATTGCTCAGGAGACCGCCCATGAGGCAGTTCATCCGCCACCCCGTGACGATCCCGTTCGAAATCAACGCCTGTCAGCAAGCCGATCAGGCCGATTACGACAGTCATTGCAGTTGCGACGTCAGCCTGGGCGGGTTGGCCTTCGATTCGCTCAGCCGGCTCGAACCGGGGGCTGTGGTGGCGCTGCGCATCCCCTTCGTGCGCCCGCCGTTCGAAACCACCGGGCGCGTGGCCTGGTGCAGCCCACATGGCGCTGGCTTCAAGCTTGGCGTGGCCTTTCTCGACCCCGACGACGTGTTCCGCGCGCGCATGGTCGAGCAGCTGTGCTACATCGAAAACTACAAGCAGCATGTGGCAAGGACGGAGCAGCGCGAGCTGACCTCGGAAGAGGCCGCGCACGAGTGGATCGACAAGTACGCCGCCCGCTTCCCGCGCGGCGGCACCCACTGAGCCGCTCGGTGCCGCCAGTCACAAGCCGGGCAGGTTGAATGCCCGCTGCACGAACCAGTTTCCCGCCAGCACGATGATCGCGATCGACCCGGCCGACACCGTCAGCCGGCGATACAGCCACGAGCCGCGCAGGGCATAGGCCAGCGGCAGGAAGGCTGCGACGATGGCCAGTTGCCCCAGTTCCACGCCGAGATTGAAGCTCACCAGCGCCGTGACCAGCTGCGCGCGCGGCAAGGCCAGCTCCGCCAGCACGCTGGCAAAGCCAAAGCCGTGGATTAGCCCGAAGCCAAACGCCACCGCCCAGCGCCGTCCGCGAATCACCGGGTAGAGATTGTTGATGGCGGCGAGCACGACCGAGGCCGCGATCGTCGATTCCACCCAGCGGCTCTCCAGGCTCACCACGCCGAGCGCGGCAAGCGACAGCGTGATCGAATGCGCCAGCGTGAACGAGGTCACCACCCGCGCCGTATCCGCCACGCCGGGTCGCCAGCCCGCGCTGGCCTGCCAGCCGCCGTCGCGCCACACCAGCACGGCGGGCAGCAAGAGCGAAAGCAGGAACAGGATGTGGTCGTAGCCGGTCCAGATATGGATGACGCCCTGCCGCGCGAACTCGACGGCCGTCTGCCAGCTGCCGCGCTCGGTGACGGATTGCCGCGGCTGCTCGGGGCTGAACACCAGCGATTCGGTGCTGCCGTCGTGGCTCACGCGGGCGAGCCCGCGATGCAGCCGGTCGAGGTCGAACAGCAGCCGGTAATCGAGCCGCAGCGAGGCGGTGCCGGCCGGGCAGGTGGCCGTCAGCGGCAGCGAGGTGTAGACACCGTCGGTATGGCGTTCGAGCGTCTGCTGGCCGCCGTCGAGCCGGCACGGCCGGCCGCCACCCTCGATGCCGAGCCGTGTCAGCGCATAGGCGGCGATGGCGCCGTGGCGGGCCTTCACCTCGCCCCAGGTGAGCTGGCCGTCCTGATCGGCGTCGAGGCCGATGGCCTCGTCGAGGTCGCGCAGCGCGATATCCCAGTGGCCGGTGACTTGCTCGCCATGGGCGGCCAGCATCAGATAACTGTCGCTAGCCTTGTGTGCCTGGGCGGGGGCCGCGAGCAGGAGCAGCAGCACGCAGCCTGCGAGCCAGCCGGGGCGGGCCGGCGTTGTCGCTGTCCGCCGGGCGGCGTCCGGTATCGGGCCAAAGCCCGAGCCGTCGGCTCGCGGCGTGCGCAGCGCAGACAGCAGGCGATCGAGAAAGGCAGGCATGGCTCAACTCCTTGTCAGTTGCGCGGCGAGCGGCCGCAGCGCGATATCTTCGAGGCGCGTGGCGCGCAGCCAGTCGAGCACCGGCCCGGCGCGCTGCGGCTGGCGTGCGGCCAGCGCGGCTTCGAGCACGATGCGTGCGTCGGCCGGCTCGCGCTGCACCTGCCAGTTGTCGAGCGCCAGTTGCAGCGCAGCCGGCGCATTGTGTTTGAGCCTGAGCCGAAAGCGTGCCTCCTCGCGGCGGTGGGTGACGTCGCCGCGCTCGCGAGCGGCGGCGAAGCGGGCATTGAGCGCGGCGATGTGTTCGGCTGCCGCCGGGGCGCCGCTTGCTGCCTCGGCCTCGGCCAGACGCAGCAGCAACGGGTCGGCGCGGGTGTCGCCGGCCAGCAGTGCGATCACCGCCGCTGCGTCGTGCTGGTCGAGCAGAAAGTCGGCATAGGCTGCCTTCAGGTAGCTGTCCGGCGGGCCATTTTCCATGGCGCGTTCGAACCAGCGCCGTGCCTCGGCGGGCCGGCCCAGCCGTTGTGCCAGCTCGGCCAGCTGCACGGTGAGCCAGCCGCGCGACCAGTCCGGCGCCTCAGCCTGACGCAGCGCCAGCAGCCGGTAGGCAGCATCGCCCTGGCCGGTCTGCGCGGCGATGCCAGCCAGGCACTCGCCCGCCACGCCAGGGTCGAGCAGGGGGGCGAGATGGCGGCAGGCGGCGCGTGCCGGCTCGAATTCACCGCGCACCTGGTGCACGCTGGCCAGAGTCAGCCACGCTTGCGCATGGGCCGAGTTGCGCGCCAGCACATGCTGCAGCTCGGCGATGGCCGCATCGAAGCGGTGCGTGCTCTGCAGGATGATCGCCTGCATCACGCGCGCATCGAGCGGCGCCTGTGGCTGCGCCAGCCACGGCGCCAGCACCGATTCGGCGTAGCCGAGATAGCGCGGATCGGCCAGCCGGCGCGTGCTGTCGACATAGCGTCGCGCCAGGCTCAGCGCGAGATCCAGCCGTTGCGGCTGGGCCTGGGCCTGCGCGCGCAGCGCCTTGAGTTCGCGCGCCAGCGGGTCGGCCCGTGCCGGCAGCGTCTCAACCACGCTCGCATCGCTGGCGGGCACCACTGGCGCGGCATGCAGGGCCCCCGCCAGCAGGGCCCCCGCGAGCAGAAGGCGTTTCATGGCTGTGCCTCCGGCTGGAATGCCTGGGCGATGGCTGCGGTGTCGTAGAACTCCCTGAACTGCGCGACGCGACCTTCGCGCAGCGTGAACAGCTGTGCCCAGTCGGTCCGGTAGCGCCGGCCGGTGGTGCGCACGGTGCCGCTGTCGCGGCCCAGTACCAGCACCTGCTCGCCAAAGGCGTGGAAGGCCTGGGGCATGCAGTCCAGCGCCTCGACCTGGCCCGCGAGCGAGACGAAGAACTCCGTCATCGCCGCCTTGCCCTCGCGCCGGCCGAAGAACGCCACCTGGCGCGGGTCGCCGACCACATGCCAGATCGCGTCATCGTGGAAGTGCGACAGCACGGTGGGCAGATCGCCTTGCGCGAAGGCCTGGTAGATCGCCCGTACCCGTTCCAGATTGCCTTGCTCGTTCATCTTCATTCTCCTGTTGGCGGCCGACCGCTGGCTGCGGGCGGCCGCATGATTGCCGAGCCCTACCGGACGGCCACCGGCTCGCCGCTGTCGGATTGGGTCAACGCGAGGCTGTCGACCGCGATCGGCTCGCTGGCGTCGCTACTGGCGGCCACCTGTTGCGCCGTCGCTGTGGTGAAGGCATCTGCTGGGGCGCTCGGCGCGGGGGCCGTGCTGGCGAGCGTGTCGCCGCCATTTCCGCCATCTTCCCCGCCGCCGCAGGCGCCGAGTGCCGCCGTGGCCAGCGCGATGGCCATCAACTTGATCATCTTCATGCTGGCGTCCTCCTTACTGCTTGCCGTCGAACGGCGAGCCCGGCAGCGGTGTCTTCAGGTAGGGGAAGGCCGCATCGAACTGGCTGTCGTTGACCAGTGCGCCGTCGGTAAAGTCAATGCCGCCCGCGGGCGCATCGGCCGGCCTGCAGCCGAGGTTGAGCGTGCACAGGCGGCCCATGGCGACGCGTAGCTCGATGTCGACCACGTCGTCACCAGGGCGGCGGCCGTTCGGGAAGCCGGCGTTGTCGCCGCCGATCACGCCGAGGCGCTGCTGTGCGCCACGGGCCATGGCCGGCGTGGCGGTGTTGAGCCGCAGCATTTCCGCGGCCTTGACCCCGGCCGGCTGGTTGAGCCCCGGCACGCCAGTGAGGAAGGCCGTGACGAGGTCGTTGCGCGGGAAGTTGGTCGGCGCCTTGACGCCGACATTGCCGAACAGGATTTCGAGCAGCGCCGGCAGGGTCGGGTGGGTGACATAGCTGGCGAACTGTGCGTCGTCACGCGGTTTTGACGCGTTGAAGCGGTCCTTGTCCTTCAAGCCGATCACCAGCTCGTTGACCAGCGGCATGCCGAGCCGCGATACCTGCGCCCAGGCGCCGCCTTCCTTCGAGGCCGACCTGTTGTCGCTGCCGGGGACGGGGTTGATCAGCCGCGCCTGGCGGATGCTGGCGGTGGTCCAGGCGCCGATGACCGGGTCCGCGCCGTGGGTCAGGCAGGCGATCGGCAGCTCCAGCTCGATCGAGGTGATGTTCTTGTCGGTGGCGATGTTGAGGCCCTTGTCCTCGGCGCCGGGGTCGAAGGCGGTGGCGGGCGCCTTGATGTTGACCAGGTCGAAGATTTCGCCGAGGTTGACGCCGAAGCCTTCCTTGCGTTGGCCGACGAACATGCGGCCCGGCTTGCCGCAGCCCGGCACGTTGATGTTGTAGACGTGGCGCGCGGCGTAGCCTGCATAGTCGGGGATCGACTTGTTGCCGATATTGTCGACCGGCTTGTCGAACACCGTCGCGCCGGTATCGGCGTTGCTCACCGCGTTGCGCTGCGGGCCGCGCCGCTCGCCGCGCGTGACGTTGACGCTGTAGGTCTCACGCACATTGAGCACCTCCGGGTTCACGCTGCTGATGCCGCCGATATTGAGCAGCGGCACCGATACCTTGCGGTCGCCGACCGGCACCTGCAGGTCCTTCAGCGTGTTCTTGAACTGGAACTGGAAGCTCAGGTCCTCCTTCGCGTCACCGTTGTTGTCGATGTGGATCTCGTACAGCGCATCGGGATCGAGCGAGAAGTAGTTGGGGCCGCCGTAGCTGTCCTGTAGCGGGCTGTAGTTGGCGATCAGCGTGACATAGTCGCCGCGCCCGGCCTCGTATGAGCGGAACATGTAGAAGTCGGTGCCGTCGACCTTGGGCATGCGCGTGATGAACGGTGCCTCACGGTGGCTGGAAGCATAGGCGGGCAGGGCGGTGCCGAGCAGCACCGGGCCGAGCGCGACGAGAGTGGCAAGCAGACTGCGTTTCATGACGGTTCTCCTGTGGTGGTGGGAAGACACGTCCACTGATACGCGGCGCCCCCGCGTCTGGATGCAATTTGTTACGGGTTTTTGCCGAACGGCCGTGATCTGTGCCAGTCTTACCAGCATGAACCCAGGCCCTTGTGCGCGAGGAGGCCATCATGTCATTCCATCCCACCCGTGCAGTGCTCGCGGCCGCCTTGCTCGGTGGCTGCGCCAGCTACCCGGCCGGCACCAGCCTGGTCGACGGCAACCGCTACCATCTGGCCAATATGCACACCTACACCACGCGCGTGACCAAGGTTGACGGCGTGGACACGCTCGTCAACCAGAACCCGGTGCCGATCGAGCCCGGCCAGCACGTGCTGACGCTGGAGACGCGGCCCGTGTCCGGTTTCCGCATCCCCGTGGAAAGAACGCTCGCGCTCGAGGTGGCGCCGTGCCAGCGCTATTGCATCGTCGCCGAGCGCGGCAACCGCCTGGCGCAGGACTGGGCGCCACGGGTCGAATACCAGGAATTCGCCCCGGGCTTCGGCTGCAAACAGCCATGAGCCTCGCCCACCCGATGAGGGCGGGATTGGTCTGCGGAATAATTCAATCATTTGCTTGATCTTTTTGCTGATCGGGCATACGCTAACCAAAAAATGAATCAGGAATCACTTTTTGGTTTACCGCCCAACCGCGAATACTGAAGCGAAGAAAGCCGATGTCCGCGCCCGCATCGTCAAGGCCGCCCAGGCGCTGGTTGCCGAGCGTGGCTTCATGGAAACGCAGATCGCCCAGGTGGCGAGCGCGGCCGGCATTGCGAACGGCACGGTGTACCGCTACTTCCCGGCCAAGGCCGACCTGTTCGCCGAGGTGTTCCGCACCGCGAGCAGCCACGAGGTCGAGGTGGTGAGCGCCGTCGCACAGGTGGCGGGCTCGGTGCACGAGCGGCTGGCCGGCGCGGTGCGCGTGTTCGTCGAGCGTGCGCTGCGCTCGCGGCGGCTGGCGTGGTCGCTGATCGCCGAGCCGGTCGACCCGCTGGTCGATGAGGAAAGGCTCAAGCTGCGCCAGGCCTACGCCGAGGTGTTTGCCGGGCTGCTCAACGAAGGCATGGCGCTGGGCGAGATCGCCCCCCAGCCGGCCAAGCTGGCCGCCGCCTGCCTGGTCGGCGCGCTGGCCGAGGCGCTGGTCGGGCCGCTGGCACCCGGCGAAGAGACGCTGGACGAAGCCGCTCGCGCGACGCTGACCGACGAGCTGGTCGCCTTCAGCCTGCGCGCGGTCGGGTGAAGCGGGCTGCAGCCCAGTCTGGGCGCGCCTTGCCGGCCGATGGAACACCGCGCCGGGATTGGCCCGTAGCGTGGCAACGAACCCGCCCGCACCCTGTCATCAGGGGGGGGCAATAAGCCGCCCCCAGCCCTGACGGCGACAAGCGCGCCGTCGAACGAATACCCGGCCAGCCGCCGGCAAGAGCAGCAGCCGATTTTGGACAACAAGGAAGATCGAGGAGACGATCGTGCAAAGCTGGCAAACCCACGAAGTGCAAAACCAGACCCCGCCCTTGGGGGACATCAACCTGTTCACCATCGACAAGGTGCTGCAGGAAGGCGCGAGCCGCGAAGGCGCCGCCTGGGCGGCGGACTGGCTGTACCAAGCGGGAGCCGATCTGGGGCGGGCCGACCAGTTTGAACTGGGCCGGCTCGCCAACCAGTTCACGCCCCAATTCAAACCCTTCGATGCGCGCGGCAATCGCATCGATACCGTCGAGTTCCACCCGGCCTGGCACGAGATCCTGCGCGGCGTTGCCAAGCGCGGCCTGCACACCAGTCCCTGGGCCGACCCCAGGCGCGGCGCCCACGTGGCGCGCGCCGCGGGCTACATCATGCAGGCCCAGATCGAGGCCGGCTCGCTGTGTCCGACTACCATGACCTACGGCGCGATACCCGCGCTGGCCAAGGGCCCGCAAAGCGTGCGGACCTGGTTGCCGACCCTGTTCTCGCGCGAGCACGACCCGCGCGACCTGCCGTTCGCCCAAAAACGCGGCGGCATGATCGGCATGGGCATGACCGAGAAGCAGGGCGGCTCGGACGTGCGCGCCAATACCACCTTCGCCACGGCGATCGGCGATGGCGAATACCTGATCACCGGCCACAAGTGGTTCTTCTCGGCGCCGATGTGCGATGCCCACCTGGTGCTCGCTCAGGCGCCCGGCGGCCTATCCTGCTTCTTCGTGCCGCGCTGGCGGCCCGACGGCAGCAAGAACCCGATCCATGTGCAGCGCTTGAAGGACAAGGTTGGCAACCGCTCGAACTCGTCGAGCGAAGTCGAATTCCACGATGCCTGGGGCGTGCTGCTCGGCGAGGAAGGGCGCGGCGTGCCCACCATCCTCGAAATGGGCACCTACACGCGCCTCGATTGCGTCATCGGCACCGCCGGCGGCATGCGCCAGGCGCTGGTGCAGGGCCTGCATCACGCGCATCACCGCTCGACCTTCGGCGCGCGGCTGATCGACCAGCCGCTGATGAAAAACGTGCTGGCCGATCTCGCGCTCGAAGTCGAGGCCGCCGTCACGATCGGCCTGCGCATGGCGCGTGCCTTCGATGCACAGGACGACGAAGCCGAGACGCTGTACCGCCGCCTCGTTACGCCGGCCGTCAAATACTGGGTGTGCAAGCGCGGTCCCGAATTCGCGGCCGAGGCAATGGAAGTGCTCGGCGGCAACGGCTATGTCGAGGACGGCATACTCGGCCGCATCTACCGCGAGATGCCGGTCAACTCGATCTGGGAAGGCTCGGGCAACATCATGTGTCTCGACGTGCTGCGCGCCATCGGCAAATCGCCGCGTACGCTCGAAGTGCTGCAGGCCGAGCTTGCCCCCGCGCTGGGCCGCCATCGGGCATTCGATACCTTCGTCGCCAGGCTGCAACGCGACTTCATGCACGCCGACGGGCTCGAAACCCGCGCCCGCCGGCTCACCCAGGACCTAGCACTAGCGCTGCAGGCAGGTCTCTTGCTGCAGCACGCGCCGGATTACGTCAGCGACGCCTTCTGCCGCTCGCGCCTTGCCGGCGACTGGGGCCAGCACTTCGGCACGCTGCCGGCCGATGTCGATTTCGATGGCCTGTTGCGTCGGAGCTGGCTGGAAGCCTGACGCCCAGGCGCCGTGTCGCCCATCCGACGAGTGCGGGTGGATCGACGCGGGCAGCACACGAAGCCGTGGTGTACCCACCGTGCTTGAGGTATTCGGGCACGGCCGCGGCGCAGCAGCACCCAATTGATGCCGCCGCTCAGGCTAAGGTATCGACGAGGTTTTGTTCGAACAAGGTGCCGGCTGCCAGCCCGCTCAACTCCGGGTTGGCCTTGAGGATCTGCGCCCAGGCCGTGTTGAGATTGTCGGGCATGGCCTGCAGCAGCCCGTGCGGGGTGTAGATGCCGCTGGCGATGCCGTCGCTGGGCAGGGTGTCGACGATGCCGCCGGCCAGCAGGTCCAGCGCTTGCGTGGTGGCGTCCTGCTGTGGCGCGATCGGCGCGGCCGTCGGCGTGCCGGCCAGGGCCAGCGCGTCGAACAGGCCGGTGGCGCTGTACGTGAGCGGTGCCTGCGCGGGGCTGCCCAAGCCGGCCACGATGGCATCCTGCAGCGACAGGTCGGCCGACGTTGCGGCGAGCGTGCCCGCATCGGTGCTGGACGGGATCAGCGGCTGGCTGGAAACCGGCCAGGCCGGAAATAGGGCAGTGCTGGAAACAGGTGCGATTGCCATGGCGAGCCCTCGCGGTATGAGGCTATGTAGCTTAGGCCGCTACCCGGCCCCAGGGTGCCCGCGATAGGTGTAACAAACTGTTTCATCCTGGCCGAATGGCAAGCGGCCGTGCCCCGGCCAGTGCGCGCGGCGCCTGCCTTGCCCACCCGCAATGCTGGCCGCCCGCAGCGCTCGACGGCTGCCACTGCCTTGCCTAGAATGACGCCTGTCAACGCCGCCGGGACGACCCGGTGCGCGCATCCTCATGGGGACGACCCCGACCCTGATCGGAGTGGACCATGTCTCCCGTTTCCCTTTCCTGGCTCATGCTCATTGTGGCGGGCCTGCTCGAAATCGGCTGGGCCGTCGGGCTCAAGTACACCGATGGCCTGTCGCGCCCGCTGCCTACCGTGCTGACGCTCGGCGCGATGGTCGCCAGCGTGGCGCTGCTCGGCCTCGCCGTGCGGCAGCTGCCGATCGGCACCGCCTACGCGGTGTGGACCGGTATCGGCGCTGCCGGCACCGTGGTCGTCGGCATGCTGGTGCTGGGCGAGCCGGCCACGGTGTGGCGCGCGGGTTGCGTGCTACTGATTCTGGTGGGCATCGTCGGCCTCAAGCTGGCCTGAGCCGGCCGCGATGTTGACGCGGTTGCGACCCTGTTGCTTGGCCTGGTAGAGCGCCTCGTCGGCGCGCGAGATCAGCTGCTCGATGCTTTCCCCGTGCTGGTAGGCCGCAATGCCGGCCGACAGGGTGATGCGGAAGTCGCCGGGCAGCGATTCGAACGCGGTGTCGGCGAGCCGCTCGCGCAGCCGGCCGAGCATGGCGCTGGCGGCTTCCGGCGCGGCATCGGGCAACAGCAGCAGGAATTCCTCGCCGCCATAGCGCGCGAACACGTCGCCGGCGCGCAGCGATGCCTGCGCCGTGCCGGCAAAGGTGGTGAGCACGACATCGCCGGCATGGTGGCCCCAGCTGTCATTGACGCGCTTGAAGTGGTCGAGATCGACGATGCCGATACAGAAACGGCCACGGTCACGGTCCGTCAGCGCCTTTTCGCGTGCCAGCAGTTCGAGGATGTGGCGGCGGTTGTAGGCGCCTGTCAGCTCGTCGTGCGTGGCCTGGGCCGTCACCTTGGTCAGCAGCGCCTCGAGTTCCAGCGCGTTTTGCGCCAGCCGCTTGCGCATCTTGCTGATGCTGCCGGCGAGCAGCGATACGGCCGGCAGCAGGCCCGCGGTGGTGAGCCAGAGCGCCAGCTCCAGCGGCAGGTAGAAGGCGTAGCCGTCGTAGTGGCGCATCCACGGCAGCAGCGCGCCATACACCGCGACGGTGACGACGCTGAGCGTGAGCAGCGTGCGCGTGCTCAAGCGGTAGCAGCCGAACACGAAGATGACGAGCAGGATCAACAGGTAGGCGCCGCGCATCGGCCCGGCGTGCGCCAGGCCGTAGAGATCGAGCGGGATGGCGAACAGCATTTGCGATAGCGACAGGCTCGGGTCGGCGAAACGCAGGTTGATGCCGGAGCGGATCATCAGGTAGAACGCCAGGTTGGCCGTGGTGCCGAACAGGATCAGGAACGCCAGCAGCATTGGCGAGGTGAGCTCGAAATAGGCGCCGATGGCCAGCGGTACGGTGGCCATGACGTACATGAACACGCTGAGCCCCAGCCGGCGAATGCGCAGCGACTGGGCGGGTTCGTTCGGCATCAACCATGACAGTACGGACAATCTCGTTCTCCATGTCGCGGATCGGGTGCGTGGCCACCGTCTCCTCTGATCAACATTATCAGATATCGCCGCCGCCGGGGCCGCCTGGCGCCGGCACCCCATGCCAAAGCCAGCCATCACGGGCACAATAGCAACATGGCCGCCTATCTTTCCGCATGATGTCCCAGCGCAAGATCATTCACATCGACTGCGACTGCTTCTACGCCTCGATCGAGATGCGCGACGACCCCACGCTCGTCGGCAAGCCGGTGGCCGTCGGCGGCCAGCCGGACCGGCGCGGCGTGATCGCCACCTGCAACTACGAGGCGCGCAAGTTCGGCGTGCGCTCGGCTATGGCGTCGAGCCGCGCGGTCAAGCTGTGCCCGCCGCTGATCCTGCTGCCGCCACGCTTCGAGCAGTACCGCGAGGCCTCGTGCCAGATCCATCGCATCTACGAGCGCTATACCGACAAGATCGAGCCGCTGTCGCTCGACGAAGCCTATCTCGACGTCACCGGCTTGCCGCACTGCCAGGGCAGCGCCACGCGGATCGCCCAGGCGATCCGCGAGCAGATTCGCGCCGAGGTCGGTATTACGGCGTCGGCCGGCATTGCGCCCAACAAGTTCATCGCCAAGATCGCCTCGGACTGGAACAAGCCCAACGGCCAGTTCGTGGTGAAGCCCGCGATGGTGGACGAATTCGTGCGCGTGCTGCCGGTGGGCAAGTTGTTCGGCGTGGGCAAGGTCACCGAGGCGCGCATGCACAAGCTCGGCCTGTTTACCTGCGAGGATGTGCGCGGCCTGACGCCGGCTGAGCTGAGCCACCACTTCGGCAGTTTCGGCGAGCGGCTGTGGCAGCTCGCGCACGGCATCGACCACCGCGAGGTAGAGTCGGACAGCCGGCGCAAATCGTTGTCGGTCGAGAACACCTATGTCGATGATCTGCCCACCGCTGCGGCCTGCTGCGCCGAGCTGCCGGCGCTCTACGACGATATGGTGCGGCGGCTGGCGCGGGTCGATGCCAGCTACCGCATCAGCAAGGCGTATTTCAAGATGAAGTTCGCCGATTTCACCCAGACCACGATGGAGTGCCCGCTGCTCGAGCCCACGCTGGCCATCTACGAGCAGTTGTGCGAGCGCTGTTTCGAGCGGGGTGGCAAGCCCGTCAGGCTGCTGGGGGTGGGCGTGCGCCTGGTGGACCGCGAGCCGGAGCTGCAGCCCTCGCTGTTCTGAGCGGCCTGACCCCAGGCCATTGCGCCGGCCGAATGGCGCCGGCTTGCATGCCTATAATGGCATTA
The DNA here is from genome assembly GCF_040812015.1 of Chitinivorax sp. PXF-14. NCBI lineage: Bacteria > Pseudomonadati > Pseudomonadota > Betaproteobacteria > Chitinivorax > Chitinivorax sp. PXF-14. The sequence goes on from NZ_JBFNXJ010000001.1 coordinate 132,525, forward strand.
CTCTCCACTTCGGGCCTTTTCATGGCGCCTCACCGCTCGCATCTCGCCTCCTTGCGCTTCAACCTCGCCCTGCTGTTGGTCTGCATTGCGGTGCTGCTGCTGTCGGCCGCCGCCTGGCTGGTGTGGCGCAATCTGGTCGATACCCGTGCCGTGGCGCTGGAGCAGGATGCGGTGCTGGCGCGCGCGCTCGACGAGCACATCTCGGGTGTATTCGCCACCCTCGCCGCTTCTACCGAGCGGGTCGTGCAGAGCCCGCTGCTGCGCGAGCACATGGCCGATACGCCGGAGGCCTCGCTGCACATGTTGCTGGCCGAGGTGTCGCAGAGCCTGCCGCAGGTGAAGCGCATCGCGCTGTACAACGAGCGCGGCGTGGGCATTGCGCATTCGCAGGAGTTTCCGTTCAAGCGCATCAACGTCTACGACCGCGAATATTTCCGTTACCACATGGCGAACCCAGGCCAGGGGCTGTTCGTCAGCAAGCCGGTATCGAGCCGCGTCGACAATGCTGCCATCCTACCCGTCTCGCGCCGCATCGATCACCGCGACGGCAGTTTCGCCGGGGTGCTGGTGATCGTGTTCGACTATTCCTACCTGCAGCGCTTCTACCAGGCGCTCGAACTCGATGGCGACCGCACGGTGATGCTGCTGCGCAACGATGCGGAAATCCTGCTGCGCTATCCGCAGGGCGGTTTCGAGCCCGATCGTGGCCACCAGGCCGTGTCGTCGCTGTTCGACCCGGCCATGGCCAAGGTGCGTGACGGCATGGTCGAAGAGCCGCTGGCGGGGGATGGGCCGGTCAACCTGCTGAGCTTCCGGCGCACCGCCGGCCTGCCGCTGATCGTCACCGTCGGCATCGACAAGGACAGGCTGCTCGGTGGCTGGCGCGGCTACCTGTACGGCATGCTGCTGGTGGCCATGCTGCTGGTGGGCGTGCTGGCGGCGATCTGGCGGCTGCTGTCGCACCAGATCGAGCGCCTGGCGCGCACCGAGCAGCAATTGCTGCGCATCCAGTTCGTGGTCGACAACAGCGCCGACATGCTGTTCTGGGTCGATGGCGATGGCCGCTTCCGTTACGTCAACGACAGCGCCTGCCAGCGCCTGGGCTATACGCGCGAGCAATTGCTGGGCATGTCGGTGCCCGACATCGACCCGAACTACCCGCTCGCTGCCCATCTGCAACTGTTCCAGCGGCTGCGGCGCACACACTCGGACCGCCTCGATTCGGTGCTGCAGGCGCGTGACGGCACGCATTTTCCGGTCGAGATCGTGCTGTCCTATTTCCAGCTCGACGAGCAGGAGTTGCTAAGTGCCTCGATACGCGACATGAGCGAGCGCGTCAGCGCGCAGATCGAGCTCAGCCGGCTGTCCGAGCGCCTGCGCCTGGCGCAGCGCGCGGTGCACATGGGGGTGTGGAACTGGGATATCGCCACCGGCCGGATCGAGTGGGACGAGGTGCAGCGCTGCATCTACGGCAGCGAGGCCGGCCAGTTCGGCGGCACGTTCGAGCACTGGCGCGAGCTGATCCACCCGTCCGACCGGCCGCGTTTCGATGCCGAGCTGCAAGGCGTGCTGCGTGGCGACCTGGGGCTCGACATCCAGTTCCGTGTCGTGCGGCCCAACGGCCAGGTCCGCTTCCTGCGCGCCTATGGCCAGCTGGAGCGCGATGACCGGGGCCAGCCGCTACGTCTGGTCGGCATCAATCTCGACGTTACCGAACATCGGCGCGCCGAAACGCTGGTCGAGAACATGATGCGCCTGACGGCCTCCGCCGTCGGCGACAGCTTTTTCCGCTCGCTGGTGATCGAGCTGTGCGGTGCGCTGGGCGTGCGGTATGCACTGGTGGCCGAGCTGGCGCCACGTGGCGAGCCCAGGTCGGCTATCACCGTGGCGCTCTGCTCCCGCGGTGAGATCGTGGACGGCGTGGAGTGGGAGCTCGACGGCACGCCCAGCGGCGACGTCTGCAGCCGAGGCGTGTGCGTGATCGCGCAAGGCGCGACCGGGCTCTACCCGCAAGACGAGAAGCTGAAGTGCAGCGCGATCGAGAGCTACGTCGGCGTGTTGCTCAAGGGCGCCCACGACGAGCCCAATGGCCTGCTGGTGGTGATGCACGACAAGCCGATCCCCGATATCGAGCAGGCGCGTACCTTGCTGACCATCCTCGCCACGCGCGCGGGGGCCGAGCTCGAACGGCGCCAGGCCGAGGTGGCGCTGCGTGCGGAAAAACTGTACTCGGAGCAGATCCTCTTCAACTCGCCAGCGATCATCTGCAATATGGCGCCGGATGGCCGCATCCTGCGCATCAACCAGGCTTTCCAGGCGATCACCGGCTTCGTGCCGCAGGATGCCATCGGCCGCAACTGGGTCGAGGTGTTCGCACCCGGTGGCCGCAGCCAGCCGGGTGAGCGCTTCCTGCTCGACACCAGCAGCTTGGGCGCGAGCGAGCTCGAGCTGACGATGCGCACTCGCAGCGGCGAGCTGCGCTCGCTGATGTGGAAGACGGCCGCGCGGGCGGGCACCTCGGGCAAGATTGACGAGATCATCGCGGTCGGCGTCGATTCCACCGCGCGCAAGTCGGCTGAGGCCGAAATCCGCAAGCTCAATGCCGAGCTCGAACAGCGCGTGGTCGACCGGACTGCCGAGCTGCAGGCGACGATCAAGGAGCTCGAATCGTTCAGCTACTCGGTGTCGCACGACCTGCGCACGCCGCTGCGCAGCATTTCCGGCTTCAGCGCCATCCTGCGCGAAGAGTATTACGGCCAGCTCGACCAGGAGGGGCGCGACTATCTGAACCGCATCGCCGCTTCCACCGAGCGCCTGTCGCAGCTGATCGACGATATGCTCAACCTGTCGCGCGTCTCGCGCCAGAGCTTCCAGCCGCGCCAGATCGATCTCGCGCCGATGGCGGGGCGCATCATTGCCGACCTGCGCTTTGGCGACCCGCAGCGGCAGGTGGCATTTGCCTGCCCGCCGCACCTGCCGGCCTGGGGCGACGAGCGCCTGGTGCTGATCGTGCTGGAAAACCTGCTGCGCAATGCCTGGAAATTCACCAACAAGCAGCCTGAGGCGCAGATCGAGCTGGGCATGGCCGAGCGCGCCGGCAAGGCGGTGTACCTGGTGCGCGACAACGGCGCGGGCTTTGACATGCAATATGTCGAGAAGCTGTTCGGTGCGTTTCAGCGCCTGCACGACGGCAAGGATTTCGAAGGCACCGGCATCGGCCTCGCCATCGTCCAGCGCATCATCCATCGCCATGGCGGCGAGGTGTGGGCCGAGGGCGCCCTGGGCCGCGGCGCGACCTTCTTCTTCACCTTGCCGCGCGGGCCTGTGCTGCATGTGGACAGCCTGCCCGACACGGGCGGCGGCGACGACGCATCCATCTAAACATGACGCGACTATGACGGTTTGACTAAAATTTGGGCAGGCAAGAAAAAATGCTTGCCCATCCAAGGCTTTGACCGCTTCCTACCGGCTTGCGAACAGGCTTATCCACAGCAGCTGTGAATTGCGCGGCGCCGGCTCGCGCCTTACATTGACGGGCATGGACCGCACCGAACGCTTCTACAAGATCGACCAGCTGCTCAACGACCATCGTGTCGTGCCGGTCGCCACTTTTCTCGACCAGCTCGGTATCTCGCTCGCCACCTTCAAGCGCGACCTCGACTATCTGCGCGACCGCCTGCACGCACCCATCGTGTGGGACCGCGAGGCGCGCGGCTACCGTTTCGAACGCCAGCACGGCGGCGCGCGCTACGAGCTGCCAGGGCTGTGGTTCAATGCGCAGGAGATCCACGCACTGCTGACCATGCGCCAGTTGCTCGCCAGCCTCTCGCCCGGCCTGCTGTCGCAGCATGTCGAACCGCTGCTGGCGCGCCTGCAAAGCGTGCTGGCCGAAAGCCACGCGCCCGAGGAGATCGACCGGCGCATCCGCATCCTGCGCGCCAGCGCCCGCGCCATGCCGTATCGCCAGTTCGAGCTGGTGGCCACGGCCACCCTCAAACGCCGCCGGCTGGCGCTGTGCTATTACAACCGCAGCCGCGACGACGACACCGAGCGGCAGGTATCGCCGCAACGCCTCGTGCACTACCGCGACAACTGGTATCTCGACGCCTGGTGCCACTTGCGCGGCGGCCTGCGCAGCTTCGCGCTCGACGCCATCCGCAGCGCCAGCCCGAGCGACGAGGCCGCCCTCGACATCGCCGAGGCCGAGCTCGACCGCGTACTGGCTGCCGGCTACGGTATTTTCGGCGGCGCCGAGGTGCAATGGGCCGACCTGCTGTTCAGCGCCGAACGCGCGCGCTGGGTCGCCGCCGAGCATTGGCATCCCGGGCAGCAGGGCGCCTGGCAGGACGACGGCCGTTACCGCCTGCGGCTACCCTACAGCGACGACCGCGAGCTACTGATGGACATCCTGCGCTACGGTGCCGACGTCGAAGTGTTGGCCCCAGCCAACCTCAGACAACGACTGATCGACGCCGTGGCAGCGATGCAGCGCGTGTACGGCGGCGAAGACTGTTAGCCAGATTTTCGAGGCAGCGGAACAAAGAAACAAAGAAACAAAGAAACAACAGATAACAGTTCGACAGCACCAAACCCCCTCTCCCCTCGTGGGATGACCAGCGACCTGGTCGGCGTTCTTTGCCGGCCTGGTTGATTTGCCAGTTGCTGGATCAGAGGGCAGGCGAGGCGGCCGCCACAATCGGCAGCCGCATTCCCACTTCCCCCATTTCTCCCTCACACGATGACTACGATGACCAACCCTTGCCGGCTTGGCCGGCTGGTCTGTTGCCCGGCCTAAGGGGGGCGGAAGGCCACCCCATCCCGCCCACAGCTTTTTTCAATCACACTCTACACAGGCTCACGCCATGAGCCACAGCACCCCGCATACTGTGCCCACACCCTGACCCAGGAGCCACAGCATGCACACCGCCCCCCGTTTCCGCCTCAGCGACTACGCCCGCATCCGCCTCGCCCAGAGCCGCCTGCCCATGTCCGCGCTGGAAAGCCTGCTGCTGCATGGCCGCAGCGAGCCCCAGCGCGATGGCGGCCAGCTCGTCATCCTCGACCGCGCGAGCCTGGGCCTGGTCGAGCAGCCCGAGCTGCGCGGCCAACTGCGCCGCTACCTGGGCACCTACGCCGTGCTCGGGCGTGACGGCGCGATCAACATCGTCGGCCGGCTGAACTGAAGGGGCACGCCATGGACATCGACAACCCGCTCGTCGTCGCCATCTCCTCGCGCGCCCTGTTCGACCTCGACGCCAGCCACGCCGTGTACGACAGCGCCGGTGTGGAAGCCTTCAGCCGCTACCAGATCGAGCACGAAGACGAAGCGCTGGCGCCCGGCGTCGCCTTCCCGCTGGTGAAAAAGCTGCTCGCGCTCAACGGCGACGGCGGCACCCGCGTCGAGATCGTGCTGGTATCGCGCAACAGCGGCGACAGCGGCCTGCGCGTGATGCACTCGATCCGCGAGCACGGGCTCGACATCGTGCGCGCCGTGTTCACCAACGGCGAGCCGCCCTACCGCTACATCCCGGCGCTCGGCGCCCAGCTGTTTCTCTCCGCCAACCCGGCCGACGTCCGCGCCGCGCTCGACGCCGGCCACGCCGCCGCCACCATCCTGCCATCGCAGCACAGCCCCAACGGCTCGGGTCAGCTGCGCCTCGCTTTCGACGGCGACGCCGTGCTGTTCTCCGACGAAGCCGAGCGCGTCTACCAGCAGCACGGCCTCGCCGCCTGGCAGCAACACGAACACCTGCACGCCGACAAGCCGCTGCCCGGCGGCCCGTTCAAGCCCTTCCTCGACCTGCTGGCCCACATCCAGCGCCAGTTCCCGGCCGACGCCAACCCCATCCGCACCGCCCTCGTCACCGCCCGCGGCGCCCCGGCCCACGAGCGTGTGATCAAGACGCTGAGAAGCTGGAACGTGCGCATCGACGAAGCCCTGTTCCTCGGCGGCCGCCCCAAGGGCCCCTTCCTCGCCGCCTTCGGCGCCGACCTGTTCTTCGACGACCAGATGCACAACTGCGCCACCGCCTGCGAGCACGTCCCGACGGGGCATGTGCCGAGTGGGGTGGTGAATGAGTGAGGGGCGGTCGGGTGGATCATAGACTGAAAATATATTTATGCGCATATCGATAGTTTCTGTTTGGTTGTGCCAATAATGATTGGCGTGGCAGTGGCTATGGGAAGGTGATTGCATGACACAAGCTGTTTTTCACTACTGGGGTAAGGCAAAACCGTTGATAGACGATGGAATTGCCTATCACCTACTGCCATACCACTCTCTGGACGTAGCTGCGGTTGCTGCCGCCTGGTGGGATGCCAGCCCAACCGTTGAACGCCTGTTTTGTACGCTGTGTGCTGGACAGGAATCACACATAGTGCGGGCATGGGTGCTCTTTTTTGTTGCAATGCACGACCTGGGCAAATTCGACATTCGATTCCAGGCTCAATCGAGCCAATCCGTGTTGTGCTGCCGAATAGACATGACCGAAGATTTGCTGAGTCGCGTTGGGGGAACGCATGAATACAACCATCGTCCTTTTAACCATGGGCCACGCGGTGCTTTTTGGTTTTTCAGCGAATATCAAAACTGGTTCGGTATTGTCGACAGTCGACGCCGATGTGCGCGGGCTTGGCAACCATGGGTTGCTGCCGTTACCGGGCATCACGGAGTGATTCCGGATGGAATTGCATCAGAGCAACGCCTAACCGTCCCGGTGGATCGCTCCTTGCTTGAATATGACCGTCAAGCCCGCCGCGATTGGATACTGGTGCTCGAGCAGCTGTTTCTTCAACCGGTAGGACTGGATCTACGTGCATTACCGCCAATAATGTCCGATGCAGATGTGGCGCTGTTGGCGGGATTTTGTTCGATCTGTGATTGGATCGGTTCCAATGAAGAAGACTTTCAGTACTGCTCACAGCCGTTAGATAGTACTAGCGATCTAGCAAACTATTTCAACAGTAGGCTTGAGCAGGTCTCCAAAGACCAATGTTTGGTCCGTTTTGGCCTCGTCCATGCAGTAAAGCCATATCAGGGAGTGGGGGCCCTGCTTGCTGCTAACCGTTTACCTCGGCAGGTGCAAACCTTGGTCGACGAATTACCTCTGAGTTGCGGCCTCACCTTGGTCGAAGCACCGACTGGCTCGGGTAAAACAGAAGCGGCGCTGGCTTATGCTTGGCGATTGCTGTCGGCTGGGCTAGCGGAAGGGGTCATATTCGCCCTGCCTACTCAGGCAACCGCAAACGCAATGCTGGCGCGTTTGACCATTCTTGCCGATCACCTTTTTGAGGATGGGGCCAATGTCGTTCTGGCGCATGGAAAGGCGAAGTATCACAGTGGATTTCAGCGCCTCAAGGAAATAGGCTACCAAGCGAGTTTGCAGGCAGATGACGATATCCGTGTGCAGTGTGTCGAGTGGCTGGCCCAGAGCCGTAAGCGGGTTTTCCTTGGGCAAATTGGTGTTTGCACCATCGATCAGGTGCTCTTGTCAGTGCTGCCATTCAAGCATCGTTTTGTGCGTGGATTCGGTCTGATGAAAAGCGTGCTGATTGTGGATGAGGTGCACGCCTACGACGCCTATATGTATGGCTTGCTTGAACGGGTATTGGCTGCACAGTGCAGGGTTGGGGCAAGCGCAATCTTGCTGTCAGCCACGCTGCCCTCTTCTCAGCGGGGTAAGCTTGCTGGTGCGTGGGGAGCGAAGCCTGAACTGGATGCTGAGGCGCCATACCCTTTAGTTACCTCCATCCAGCAGGATGGGGAATCGACTTCCTTTCAATTACAGGATCCTGCACAACAACCTCCTGAGCGAAAGGTACAGATCGAATGCCTGACGAAACAGGGGCTGCTCCCGGACGAAACCCTGCTAGCTCAAATTGTTGATGCGGTTAACGGCGGTGCGCATGTTGCCGTTGTTTGCAATCTGGTCGCAGACGCCCAGCGCGTTGCTCGCCAGCTGCGCTGCATGGCCCCAACGTGCCAGGTCGACTTGTTTCATGCGCGCTACCGGTTCTACGACCGAGCACAGATTGAACAGCAAGTATTGCAGACCTACGGCCCTGGAAATCGGTTGGGAGGTGGGCGTGTGCTCGTGGCGACCCAGGTCATCGAGCAGAGCCTTGATTTGGATGGGGACTGGCTCATTACGCAGCTATGTCCTGTGGACCTGTTATTTCAGCGTCTTGGACGTTTGCACCGGCATTTGCGTAGCACCAGGCCGAAAGGTTTTGAGCAACCTCATTGCACGGTGTTGATGCCCGTTGACTCTGACTACGGTGCGCACAAGGCCATCTATGGCAATACCCGTGTGTTATGGCGTACTCAACAGATGTTGCAAGGTCTTGATGGCTTGCCGCTATGCTTTCCATTCGCATACAGATCCTGGATCGAGCGAGTGTACCAAGAATCCCCATGGCTCGATGAACCTGCCGATATTTCAATGGGATATGACTGTTTTTACGGAGAGGAGCGGGCCAAGGCAAATAATGCGACGCACTGGTGCATGACTTCGATGAGCGAGTTTGCTGAAAGTGAGCAAGCGATTCGCGTCTTGACGCGAGATGGCGAGATGGCCCGCGCTGTTTTGCTGATAGATGAAGAGGGTAAGCCATTGGGTCTCGATCCTGCATTGGATCCGGACGAGGCACTCGACCTGGCCACCATCGGCGTTCCAAACAGTTGGCAGTCGTGCTTGCCACCCGCGGATGACGACGGCCGCCATCGCCTGACAGTTCGTGCAGACGGGGAGGGGTGGATGGGTTCCGTGGGTGAGGCTCGATTTCGCTACGACATGGAGTTCGGCCTGGAAATGAGTAGATCGGGCGATGCCGTCCAGGTATCGCCCGAGCAGTCCCCACAAGAGTGGGGAACAGGACCTGTGTAAGAGGCTTCCGCTTCCTGCAGTCGGTTCATCCCCATTTTGATGAGGATGAATAGATTTTAGCCGAGTCAGGAGTTATTGGCTACTCTTCCAACAGTCTTGAATAATTTATCGACTGGCGATAGTATCTGTCTGGCTCTGGTCGCTAATGGGCGGAACATCAAGCTGATCGAGGGGCTGTGGGAGGTGTGGGCAAGATAGAGCCATAGGGCTTGGTGTTGCTTGCGCTAGTGATCGTCATCATTGTGCGGGCGCTAATGGAGGCAAAAATTTAATGAAACTGCTTGTCGATCCGTTCATTCCTGTCGCTGATGGCCAGCGGCACACACTGGTAACCCTCCGGCATGTGCTTTGCACAGACAACCCATTCGAACTGGTGCTGCCTCGAGATGACATGGAGCTTGCCTGTCTGCAATTGATCATTTGTTTGGTGCAGGCGATCTTCCCTCCGAGGGATGTCGATTCGTGGTGGGATCGGCTTGATTCACCAATGGATGAGGTGGAGTTTGATGCCGGTATCGCTCCCTATCTCGATTGGTTTGATCTTGATCATCCGACGCAGCCGTTCATGCAGGCCCGAGGTGTCAAGGCCGGTGAACCCACTCCGGTACAAAAACTGCTGGTGGGGCTGCCTGAGGGCAATAACCACGCTTTCTTCAACGACGCAGGGGAGGTCACCCATTTGTCGCCTCCTGCCGCTGCCATTGCGCTATTCAATCAAGCCAGCTGCGCGCCAAATTTTGGTGGCGGGTTCAAGGGGGCATTACGTGGTGTTCCCATCACCACGCTTATTGCAGGGGAGCATCTGCGCGATACGGTGTGGCGAAATGTGCTGCATGAAGAGAGTTTACGAAAGCTGCTGCCGGCCTACGATGAGACTCGTGCTCAGCCACCGGTCTGGGTGAAGCCGATTCAGCCTGCCGAGCGGATTCATGCAACATCGATAGGATTGTTGCGCGGGCTGTTCTGGCAACCGGCTCGTGTCGAATTGATGTTTTCGGCCTTCGCAGCTGAGTGTGGCTTGCTTGATGGCCCGCCACAGCGGGGGTACGCCGGGTTCAACAAGGAAAAGTTCGTCTTTGATGTCCAGGGCTTGTGGCCTCATCCACATAGCCCGAGTGAATTCGAGATCAAGAAAAACGAGAAGACCGAGCGTTGCCTTGCTTTTACAACGATTGCGCCTGCCTGGACACAATGCAGCCGTTTCCTGTTTGAACATCCTAGTCCCAAAGAAGGGTCGTCTGCCGCGGCGGTTGTGCGGCAGTGGCGGTCGTGTAGTGGAGCGCCGCTACGCCTGATTGTTGGCGGATACCGTAACAAGCAGGCATCGGTTATCGAGAGACGGCATGAACTCTTCTCGATTGCAGCTGGCTGGAGTAGCGCAGAAGGTGGGGGGCGTATCGAAAGAACAATTCAACGTGCGCTCGACTACAAGAAATTGCTCCGCGGCAAATTGTACCGAGTTGTAAAAGGCGACCGCGATAAGCACTTGCGCGGGGTTGGGGGCGCGTTGCAGGAGATTGGAGAGGAGCGGTTTTACCATCGCACTGAGCCGCTCATACACCGCAACCTATCTGAGCCCATTGTTGTAGACGAGTTTGCTGACTTTCTACTGTTCAACAAAGCACTTGGGACGATTTGCCGAAACCTGTTCGATGAAATGACCGAGCCTTATACGCGTGATCCTATATTGCTGCGTACGGTCGCCTTGGCGCGCGTCAGCTTGAATAATGATCTCAAACCTCTGGAGGAAGGCCAATGAGCGGTATCGACTTTATCGCCTTGCATGACCGGTATCAGGCGCTAGCCAAGGCGGACGGTGGGTTCCGTTCCCAATTGGGCAAGCGCATCGGCCATCCGGATGACCTTTATGATAGGCCGGCCTTTTACCAGTTGTTTGCAGGTTACAGGGAGCTGCCGAAATGGGCTGCCCGTGTCGCGTTCATGTTGCCGTGTTGCCGGCATGCTACCGACGCAAAACCTTTGGGGGCGCAATTGGCGGCGGCGAAAGTAGGGGAGGCTCGGGTCATGCAGGTTGCGCGGGCTGGTGCACCAAACGACTTGATCCAATTGCGCCGACTGCTGATGCGTATCGAACCGACCGTCAATTGGGCGGAGTTTGGCTGGACGCTGGTGGGGTGGGAAACCCCGGATAAGAAGCGACAGTTGATTGCCGATTTTTTTATTGGCCAATCCATTCAAACCAAATAAAGGGGAATCACCATGTCCAAGAACTTCGTCAATTTCCACGTCCTCATCTCGCATAGTCCTTCGTGCTTAAATCGCGACGACATGAACATGCAGAAGAGTGCTGTGTTCGGCGGTGCCCGTCGAGTGCGCGTATCCAGCCAGAGCTTGAAAAGAGCCATGCGCACCAGTGATTACTACCAACAGTATTTAGGGGAACGTTCGATCCGTACTCGTGAGCTTGGCCGCTTGCAAGGCTCATTGGAGAGGGCGTTGCATGAACGCTTTGATGCGAAGCTTGTTGAACGGACGCTGTCGCTGGTGAGTGGCAAGGAGGGCATCGCCGCCGATACACGAGCCGATGCCGTTGCGCCTTGGTCTGTCGAAGAGTTCGCGAAGTTGTGTGAATTGGTAAAACGCGCAGATGCTGAGGGGCTGGATTCGAAGAAAACCGAGAAGCTGGTTGCCAATGAGGCGTTGGTAATCAAACAGGCGATGGCACGGAATGTCGATATCGCGCTGTCTGGTCGCATGGCGACCAGTGGCCTCATGGGCAGTGTAGATGGCGCGATGGCGATGGCCCACTCGATTACGACGCATGCCGTTGATACCGATATTGATTGGTTTACCGCTGTTGACGACCTGATTGCTGATGCCGGTGAGGTTGGTGCTGGCCACCTTGATACACAGGAGTTCTCCTCTGGGGTGTTCTACCGTTATGCCAGTTTGAATCTACCCCAGCTTCAATTGAACCTTGGGGGGGCGGGCAGGGAGCGTGCGCTCGAAATCGCGGCTCACTTGCTGCACATGATGGCCACTGTCGTACCGACGGCGAAGCAGCAATCCTTTGCCGCCCACAACTTGGCTGACTTTGCGCTGGTTACCTTGGCTGATCAGCCCATTTCTTTGGCAAATGCATTCGAAGCGCCAGTCAAAGCCGCTCGAGAGGGTGGCTATCTGGCTCCCTCAATCAGCAAACTGACTGAATACTGGCAGGGGATTCATCAGGGGTATGGCCTGGATGAGTATGCCGCCGTATTCCAGCTGCGAGAGCAACTGGATGAGGTGAAAACCTTCAACAAGCTGCCTCAACTGGAGGCGTGGTTGTTGGCTGACGGGCAAGTGTAAGGGAGCCAAGATGGCCGACTATCTGATACTTAAGCTTGATGGCGTGATGCAGTCCTGGGGTGACCACACGTACGAGGATTTCCGACCGACTGTTGGCTTCCCTACGCGATCCGGATTGGTGGGCCTGCTTGCGGCATGTCTTGGCATAGATCGATCAGCAAGCGACGAGCTTACCGTGCTCAACCGTGATCTCGAGTTCGCAGTGCGTGCCGAAGCGCGCAGGAGGGCTGATGCCGTCGGTGTGGTGCATTCTGCACCGGTAGTGCGAATTACCGATTTCCACACCGTTATGGATGCCCGAAAGGTGGATGGTTCATCGAGAGAGTTTCCTGTGGTATCCAAACGTCAATACCTTTGCGACGCTGTATTTACTGTGGCACTTCGGCCGCGCCATGGCTCGACTTGGTCGCTCGATCAGATTGAAGCTGCGGTAAAACGGCCAGTCTATACGCCCAGCCTTGGCCGACGGGCCTGCGCTCTGTCTAGGCCTCTGTTTGAAGGGCGTGTCGAGGCCGCCGATGCACTGATCGCCCTGGCTCAAGTTGGCCCAGAGGAGGCAATCGGCGACGTGGTCTACGCAGACGCAGACGCGGGAAGTGCCGGCCCAATATTGAGGTTACGGGACGATCCCATATTTGGCCGGCGGCGCCAATTTGCCAATCGGCCGGTACTGGTGTTGGGTACAGGGAGTGGCCATGTATCTGAGTAAGGTGTTTCTCGATTGGGAGGTCAGCCGTAACCCCTACGATTGGCATCGAGCGCTATGGCGCTTGTTTCCGGATAGGGACGGCGAGGCACGTGATTTTCTTTATCGTGTCGAGCAGATGCAGGTGGGGCAAGGTGTGTGGATTCTAATGCTGTCCGCGATGAAGCCTCAAAGGGAGTCTAAAGGTGTGCGCCTGATTGCGGAGGCCAAGTCTGTCGATTGGCTTGACCTTCCTGACGGTATTGCATTGCGTTTCAAATTGACGGCAAATCCCACCAAAAAGATTCGTGATAGAGAACATCCTGAGCGCGCTTTACGTGTGCCCCTGATTCGTGAAGATGAACAAATTGCTTGGCTTGAACGCAAGCTGGAGGGGGCAGCCAGCTTGGAGTCAGTCATTGTCACATCCAATCCCCCCGTGTTTTTCCGCAAGGGCGGGAGCGCCGGTAAGGTGGCAACCGTCACGTTCCAAGGGGTATTGCAGATCATATCCAGCGAGGCAGTTGCCCGCTTGATGGAAGGTGGCTTGGGCTCGGCAAAGTCTTTTGGATGCGGGTTGCTGAGTTTGGCGCGCGTTTGATGCTTCCGCCTCTTAAGCCTATTCCCATCAAAGAACGCCTTTCCATCCTGTTCATCGAGCGCTGCCAGCTCGATGTGCTTGACGGTGCATTTATCTGCGTCGACAAGACTGGTGTGAGGACCCATGTGCCGGTTGGCGGCGTGGCTTGTCTGCTGCTGGAGCCCGGTGTCCGGGTGTCTCATTCGGCCTGCGCACTGGCGGCGCGAGTTGGCACCTTGCTGGTTTGGGTAGGGGAGGCCGGCGTACGCCTATATTCGGCGGGACAACCCGGCGGGGCGCGTTCCGACCGGTTGTTGTATCAGGCAAGGCTGGCGCTGGATGATGACGCACGCTTGAAGGTCGTGCGGGAAATGTACCGCCGGCGCTTCAACGAGGAGCCGCCTCAACGTCGCTCGATCGAGCAACTGCGCGGCATCGAGGGGGCCAGGGTGAGGGCGACGTATCAGCTGCTTGCCAAGCAATACGGCGTGGAATGGCGTGCACGCAATTACGACCAGCAGGATTGGGATGCAGCGGACATCCCCAATCGCTGCCTTTCCGCTGCAACGGCCTGCCTCTACGGCGTTACAGAAGCCGCTGTGTTGGCCGCCGGCTATGCGCCTGCCGTGGGTTTTATCCATTCAGGCAAGCCGCTGTCCTTCGTCTACGATGTGGCCGACCTCTACAAGTTCGAGACAGTCGTGCCGGCGGCCTTTGCTGTCGCAGCCAAGCCTGTGGCCCAGCCAGAGCGCGCGGTGCGCCTCAAATGTCGTGACCTGTTTCGCCAGACCCGCCTTTTGGAGCGGATCATTCCAGACATAGAAGAAATCCTGGCTGCGGGTGGCCTCACACCTCCTGAACCTGCAGAGGAGGCTATCCCGCCGGCCATCCCCAACCCGGAGAGTCTCGGCGATGCTGGTCATCGTGCTTGAAAACGCCCCGCCGCGGCTACGTGGTCGGCTTGCCATCTGGCTCTTGGAAATCCGTGCGGGCGTTTATGTCGGTAACTATTCCCGACGAGTCCGCGAACATATCTGGCAGCAAGTGGAGCAGGGCATCGAGGACGGTAATGCGGTCATGGCCTGGCGTGCCAATAACGAGGCGGGATTCGATTTCGTCACATTGGGCACCAATCGACGCATTCCCATCGAGCTGGATGGGGCTAAGTTGGTGTCTTTTCTCCCCTCGGAAGACCATACCGATCTTTAACAAAATGGATGAAATTGGGCGGGTGTTAGGCGCCTGAAGTTTGGTGGTTTTGTCGGTGTTGGAATTTTTGCATTAGATCAAATACTTATTTTTGGTCTGTTCCCCACGCCCGTGGGGATGAACCGCCGTTTGATAGCGTCAATCTTGACGAAGAAACCTGTTCCCCACGCCCGTGGGGATGAACCGTCAGCGTATTCGTATCGGTCGAATCGGCCTGACTGTTCCCCACGCCCGTGGGGATGAACCGTGGTATAAAAGTACGCTATCGCAACTACGGAACTGTTCCCCACGCCCGTGGGGATGAACCAGCGCGAAGTTCGCCGCGTTTGAATGCTGCAATCTGTTCCCCACGCCCGTGGGGATGAACCGCTGCATGGGGCGCACCGCAGGGCCAGCAGCAACTGTTCCCCACGCCCGTGGGGATGAACCGCCGCCAAACGCAACATTTCCTTCGCCGAGTTCCTGTTCCCCACGCCCGTGGGGATGAACCGGTCAGCGATGAACTCGCCACCAAACTCGTCCCCTGTTCCCCACGCCCGTGGGGATGAACCGTCTCTCTATGAAGAGCTGAGCCGCAAGCCGGACTGTTCCCCACGCCCGTGGGGATGAACCGGTGGCTCGCTCGAACGGCACCACCAAGGCGGCCTGTTCCCCACGCCCGTGGGGATGAACCGGCGCGTCGCGGCTTGTTGGCGGTATCGGCGGTCTGTTCCCCACGCCCGTGGGGATGAACCGCCGGCAGGCCGAATGCCACGCCGGCCACCCATCTGTTCCCCACGCCCGTGGGGATGAACCGCCGGCAGGCCGAATGCCACGCCGGCCACCCATCTGTTCCCCACGCCCGTGGGGATGAACCGCCAGTACTCACCCCGGCGATAGCCCCATTGCTCCTGTTCCCCACGCCCGTGGGGATGAACCGATGTTTGTCCAACTGAAACGCTCCAACAACGGCTGTTCCCCACGCCCGTGGGGATGAACCGAAGGAGAAACGGGATGAACAAGACCAACGAACCTGTTCCCCACGCCCGTGGGGATGAACCGAACTTGCAAGATGTGCGGCACATGTTGCGAAACCTGTTCCCCACGCCCGTGGGGATGAACCGACATTCTGCCAGCTCGAATTTGCGCGCGAGGTCTGTTCCCCACGCCCGTGGGGATGAACCGACATTCTGCCAGCTCGAATTTGCGCGCGAGGTCTGTTCCCCACGCCCGTGGGGATGAACCGCCGTTCTGGGATTGGGTAGCGAGCTGGGCGCGCTGTTCCCCACGCCCGTGGGGATGAACCGCCGGTGCATATCGTGCCTATATGGGATAGCAACTGTTCCCCACGCCCGTGGGGATGAACCGCAACCTGGGCAATTCTTGCGACTGTCGCCAAACTGTTCCCCACGCCCGTGGGGATGAACCGCCATCGATTGCCGGCTTCGGCATGAACTGGCACTGTTCCCCACGCCCGTGGGGATGAACCGAATCACGGCATTGAGGTCTAACCCAACTTGCTCTGTTCCCCACGCCCGTGGGGATGAACCGGCTGCGGCCACCATGGCCATCTTGTCCATGTGCTGTTCCCCACGCCCGTGGGGATGAACCGAACAGTTTCTTGCTGGCCCAGTCGGTGAATTTCTGTTCCCCACGCCCGTGGGGATGAACCGGGTAGGGCGGACATGATTGATTGGTGTCTGCACTGTTCCCCACGCCCGTGGGGATGAACCGGGAAGATTTAGGGATAGTGGGAAAAGTGCGAACTGTTCCCCACGCCCGTGGGGATGAACCGTCACATTTAGTGACTTGTCACTTTATGCGTAACTGTTCCCCACGCCCGTGGGGATGAACCGCGATCATAAATGCGGCGCATAGTTTCGCGCTGCTGTTCCCCACGCCCGTGGGGATGAACCACACTACTTGGCACCGACACGAATAGCGCGCCGCTGTTCCCCACGCCCGTGGGGATGAACCGGCGCATGGTGGCGATCAGGCCGGGGGTTGCGCCTGTTCCCCACGCCCGTGGGGATGAACCGATTTAACCGGCCCGGTTAATCGTGTTCAAACTCTGTTCCCCACGCCCGTGGGGATGAACCGTGGCCTGAGTTTGTGCTGACGCGGCAGCCTGCCTGTTCCCCACGCCCGTGGGGATGAACCGGGCATGCAGGCGTTGAAGCTCCTCAGTGGCGCCTGTTCCCCACGCCCGTGGGGATGAACCGGGAGCGGGCAACGTGGCGAGCGGCGTGGTTACCTGTTCCCCACGCCCGTGGGGATGAACCTCCCCCCTATCCGCCGCCTGCGCCGCCTCTACACTGTTCCCCACGCCCGTGGGGATGAACCGCGCGGCAACCTGCCGCTCCAATACTGCCACGCCTGTTCCCCACGCCCGTGGGGATGAACCGCCGGCCAGAACAGGCCGGCTTTTTTCACGTCACTGTTCCCCACGCCCGTGGGGATGAACCGTACGTCGAGAAATCGGCGGCACTCGCCACCAGCTGTTCCCCACGCCCGTGGGGATGAACCGTATGACGGGGCAACGCCACGCGACGCGCAGCACTGTTCCCCACGCCCGTGGGGATGAACCGACAGGCGCAAAAGGACTCGCAGAGCATTACCACTGTTCCCCACGCCCGTGGGGATGAACCGGCGCCGCTGGCCAGCGCGGCGCTAACCGGTGTCTGTTCCCCACGCCCGTGGGGATGAACCGGTTATTCGTAAGCAAAACGGCTTCTTGGTTTTCTGTTCCCCACGCCCGTGGGGATGAACCGATCGTGGGCCAGTACCAAGGCGGCCTCAAGCACTGTTCCCCACGCCCGTGGGGATGAACCGCAACTCGAAGCGCGACGAGAAGGTTTTACGAACTGTTCCCCACGCCCGTGGGGATGAACCGGCTTCGGCGGTCGGCTTCACGATTTCGCGCATCTGTTCCCCACGCCCGTGGGGATGAACCGAAGTGATAGTCGCCCACGACGAAGCGGTTAGACTGTTCCCCACGCCCGTGGGGATGAACCTCCCCCCTATCCGCCGCCTGCGCCGCCTCTACACTGTTCCCCACGCCCGTGGGGATGAACCTACATCGAGCGCGACATGTTGACCGGAGAGGTCCTGTTCCCCACGCCCGTGGGGATGAACCGGTGCGATGCGGGTAATCGTCGACCAGCAACATCTGTTCCCCACGCCCGTGGGGATGAACCGCTGCACCACGTCATTCTGCTGCCGGGCGACAACTGTTCCCCACGCCCGTGGGGATGAACCGGCTGGCTCGGGCATCGAGGCTGGCTCGGGCATCTGTTCCCCACGCCCGTGGGGATGAACCGTGCAGGCCGGGTGAGATGGGGGGCTATGTCAACTGTTCCCCACGCCCGTGGGGATGAACCGACCAAAAAAAGGCGGGCGGAGATGGAACGAAACTGTTCCCCACGCCCGTGGGGATGAACCGACCTGCTACGCTCGATCATTTCCGCCGCCATTCTGTTCCCCACGCCCGTGGGGATGAACCGACTTGTTCAGCCGGTCGGCTGCGCTGTCGCCCTGTTCCCCACGCCCGTGGGGATGAACCGGGGTTGAATCATGGCATGGACTAAGCGCGAATCTGTTCCCCACGCCCGTGGGGATGAACCAGCGCCGCTTCTTCGAACGCAGCCGCCATAGCACTGTTCCCCACGCCCGTGGGGATGAACCGCATGGCTCGACGCGGAAATCACCCGCCTGACCCTGTTCCCCACGCCCGTGGGGATGAACCGTTCTATCGAACACAAATAAATAACATTGTTGCCTGTTCCCCACGCCCGTGGGGATGAACCGAAAGGAAAAGCGCGATGCAGCCCGAACAAGACCTGTTCCCCACGCCCGTGGGGATGAACCGATTGTTACCAATGCGCGCGCCGGGCAATCGTTCTGTTCCCCACGCCCGTGGGGATGAACCGTCGGTTAAACGATTCGACGCCGGTTATATCGTCTGTTCCCCACGCCCGTGGGGATGAACCGTCGGCATCGGTTGTGGTGTTGTTGATTTGGACCTGTTCCCCACGCCCGTGGGGATGAACCGTCGAGGATTTTATTAGGAAATCCCTGCACTAACTGTTCCCCACGCCCGTGGGGATGAACCGATATCGGCGCAGGCGTCGCCGCCCGCATCAACCTGTTCCCCACGCCCGTGGGGATGAACCGCATCTGCGCTGACGCAGAGTGAGGCAGCAGCCCTGTTCCCCACGCCCGTGGGGATGAACCGGGCGATGTTGAGGGTACTACGTATGACAATACCTGTTCCCCACGCCCGTGGGGATGAACCGGCCGCTGGCTTCATGTTCGTTGCCGGTCTGATCTGTTCCCCACGCCCGTGGGGATGAACCAGTCGAATTTAAATCGGTTGATCGTGTAATTCCCTGTTCCCCACGCCCGTGGGGATGAACCGGCCATACGCGCGCCTTCAACATCATCGAACTGCTGTTCCCCACGCCCGTGGGGATGAACCGCTGTTCGCCCGAGTCAAAGCGGAGCGCGACACCTGTTCCCCACGCCCGTGGGGATGAACCGGATTTCCGTGCCATCGAACCATCGCATCGGGCCTGTTCCCCACGCCCGTGGGGATGAACCGTCATGCGTCTGGTTATCCTTGCCGGTCAGCAGCTGTTCCCCACGCCCGTGGGGATGAACCGGCGGTTGTGGAGACCTTGGTACTGTCGTCGAACTGTTCCCCACGCCCGTGGGGATGAACCGTAGGGGACGCCGGCCTCGGTGTCGAGGAACCACCTGTTCCCCACGCCCGTGGGGATGAACCGGATTACCTCTTTGCCGGGATGGGTTGGTCGAGCTGTTCCCCACGCCCGTGGGGATGAACCAGATTCTTTCGAGTCCGACTTTCCCTGCGCGCACTGTTCCCCACGCCCGTGGGGATGAACCAGCCGCGCTCCGGCTCGACCTGGTAGATATGGTCTGTTCCCCACGCCCGTGGGGATGAACCGGCGTGAATAACGGCCTGCTGGCCCCTGGCATGCTGTTCCCCACGCCCGTGGGGATGAACCGCGATCTCGTTCGCCAGCTTCATGATGAGCATCCTGTTCCCCACGCCCGTGGGGATGAAC
This sequence comes from Chitinivorax sp. PXF-14, assembly GCF_040812015.1. NCBI lineage: Bacteria > Pseudomonadati > Pseudomonadota > Betaproteobacteria > Chitinivorax > Chitinivorax sp. PXF-14. The sequence goes on from NZ_JBFNXJ010000001.1 coordinate 152,262, forward strand.
CGATAGGGATTCTGGCGAATTCCTGTATCCGAGCCTGTTCCCCACGCCCGTGGGGATGAACCTCCTTGACACGGCGAACCTGCCAATATCAAATCCTGTTCCCCACGCCCGTGGGGATGAACCGCGTTTTGATAACGGGGATATTGGCGTTGATAACTGTTCCCCACGCCCGTGGGGATGAACCGCTAACCGGTCGGGCCGGGCGCTCCAATTCTGGACTGTTCCCCACGCCCGTGGGGATGAACCGGCCGGGCTGCGCATGTTCCCGGCCGACCGCACCCTGTTCCCCACGCCCGTGGGGATGAACCGACGCCCCATCATAAAAATATTGACCTTTGGCACTGTTCCCCACGCCCGTGGGGATGAACCGCAATAGTCCAAATATACCGGCCAAATTGACGCCTGTTCCCCACGCCCGTGGGGATGAACCGAATTCAACAAGCTCAAACACAATACATTTCCGCTGTTCCCCACGCCCGTGGGGATGAACCGAACGCGTCGTTGATGGGCTTCTGCACTAATCGCTGTTCCCCACGCCCGTGGGGATGAACCGTCTTGATGCTCACTTGGCAACGCTCACGCGAACTGTTCCCCACGCCCGTGGGGATGAACCGCAGATTTGAACGATCATTTTTTCAGCCCTGCTCTGTTCCCCACGCCCGTGGGGATGAACCGCATTCGCTTTGGGCGCGTATTCCTACCATTGTCTGTTCCCCACGCCCGTGGGGATGAACCGGACGGCGGTCACTGCTTCGAGTTTATGAGCCGCCTGTTCCCCACGCCCGTGGGGATGAACCGTTCGTCGCCAAGGCCCGTGAGCAGGGCTGGGACTGTTCCCCACGCCCGTGGGGATGAACCGACACCACCGCGCCATCCCATACGCCCCCCTCGCTGTTCCCCACGCCCGTGGGGATGAACCGCCGGGCAGCGGAGATGATGATTTAGATCAGGACTGTTCCCCACGCCCGTGGGGATGAACCTTTTCCTCGGTCGCAATCTCCAGTGCCTCAACCCTGTTCCCCACGCCCGTGGGGATGAACCGTCGCCAGACTTGACTGCGGCGATCGCGTCCTCGCTGTTCCCCACGCCCGTGGGGATGAACCGTGGTGTGGATCAACCCCGCCTGCTCTGACGCGCTGTTCCCCACGCCCGTGGGGATGAACCGCAGGAAAACGCCGCCCGGCTGCTGGCCGCCAGCTGTTCCCCACGCCCGTGGGGATGAACCGAGGTACTTCTGGCCGTAGAGGGTGCGGTAGAACTGTTCCCCACGCCCGTGGGGATGAACCGACGGCAGACAGCATTGCGCGTGACGCCAAGGTCTGTTCCCCACGCCCGTGGGGATGAACCGTAGTTGATCACTTCATCTTCTAGTTCCGCCGCGCTGTTCCCCACGCCCGTGGGGATGAACCGCCCGATCACCTCGCCCGTCTGCTCACACACCGCCTGTTCCCCACGCCCGTGGGGATGAACCGGCTAGGTCGGTGGCGATGGGGCAGCCGCCGCTCTGTTCCCCACGCCCGTGGGGATGAACCGCCGAGAAATATCTGCGCCAATGGATCGGTCGACCTGTTCCCCACGCCCGTGGGGATGAACCGTCGCGTAGGAACGTCGTTCACAGCCCCACCTGCTGTTCCCCACGCCCGTGGGGATGAACCTGGGTCAGCGTCACCGGCACGACGGCGGCGGCCCTGTTCCCCACGCCCGTGGGGATGAACCGTTGCAGGCGGCTGCGCGCGGTACCGCACTGGACTGTTCCCCACGCCCGTGGGGATGAACCGCAGCAGATGGCCAAGTCGGTAGTCACGCCGCACTGTTCCCCACGCCCGTGGGGATGAACCGTCGGGGAGCCCTCTATGGTTCAGGGCCGGCAGCTGTTCCCCACGCCCGTGGGGATGAACCGGGCACGGTCCAGGCCGAAGAGCTTCGGGGGCACTGTTCCCCACGCCCGTGGGGATGAACCGGATGTGGGCTTTTTGGCGTCATTGGTCAGCGACTGTTCCCCACGCCCGTGGGGATGAACCGTCTCAGAGATCAGCATGCCGGCCAGGAAGGCGCTGTTCCCCACGCCCGTGGGGATGAACCGCTGCGATCCAGTCTGCTATAGGCGAGCACGCCCTGTTCCCCACGCTCGTGGGGATGAACCGGTGAACACCTACCTGGACGCTGAGAGCATTGCCTGTTCCCCACGCCCGTGGGGATGAACCGGAGCTAATCGCCGAGGTCAAGGCCGGCTACAACCTGTTCCCCACGCCCGTGGGGATGAACCGCGGTGACCCTCAAGATCAACCCCGCGTCCTGCACTGTTCCCCACGCCCGTGGGGATGAACCGGCTTTACGCGTTCGCCCGGAATGGCTTCATTCCCTGTTCCCCACGCCCGTGGGGATGAACCGTGAAGCCGTCGGAACAGGCGCGCCAATTCTGCCTGTTCCCCACGCCCGTGGGGATGAACCGAAAAAATCCGTGAAACACTTCAATATGGGGCTCTGTTCCCCACGCCCGTGGGGATGAACCGACATGGGATGCAACGCTCGGTGCACCGAGCCTCTGTTCCCCACGCCCGTGGGGATGAACCGGAGCGTGTGACGCAAGAGCATGTCGGTGCCAACTGTTCCCCACGCCAGTGGGGATGAACCGTGACGCCGGAGCAGTAATCCATGGCCGACCTGCTGTTCCCCACGCCCGTGGGGATGAACCGCACAGTGCGAGCACCCCCTGAATCCTGAATCCCTGTTCCCCACGCCCGTGGGGATGAACCGACACCGATTTTCAAGACCACCACACATGAGGCCTGTTCCCCACGCCCGTGGGGATGAACCGGCCGCTGAGGGCAAGGAGTACCACGACCCCAACTGTTCCCCACGCCCGTGGGGATGAACCGGTGCAGCGGGTCAACCAGATGATCCGCCACCCCTGTTCCCCACGCCCGTGGGGATGAACCGTCGGGGTTGGTGAGTGGTGTTCGGCATTTTTACTGTTCCCCACACCCGTGGGGATGAACCGGCGCTCGCCGCATACAGTTGGGGCGAGGGCAACTGTTCCCCACGCCCGTGGGGATGAACCGCCAGAATCCTCAACCGCTTCTGCCGCAAGCCGCTGTTCCCCACGCCCGTGGGGATGAACCGATTCCGTGCAGCGAGTCGATGTTGCCATAGGCCTGTTCCCCACGCCCGTGGGGATGAACCGCCGCCAGTATTGTTGGGGATGATCCCCATCAGCTGCTCCCCACGCCCGTGGGGATGAACCGCTGGCGAGCCCGGCCTCGCGTCACTTTGTCACCTGTTCCCCACGCCCGTGGGGATGAACCGATGCGCTCAATACCTTCTTGCAGACACGAGCCCTGTTCCCCACGCCCGTGGGGATGAACCGGTGGCGGACGCCGAGGCCAGAATTGGCTGGCCACTGTTCCCCACACCTGTGGGGATGAGCCGTGTAAACACTATTCACATGAAATGCTATCCTGCGGCGGCGGCCCACGCCTGTGGGAATGTGAGCCCCACCCGCAGTGAGCGTCCAAATATGAAGCTCCGACCGACTGATGCCGGAGAAGTGTATGTCCATGGCCGGACTGGTTCGCCCTTCTCAGGGAAGTGGTGTGTCAACGCATAGGCACGCCCAAATCACCCCCACGCCCCCAATTCGTGCATAACCGCTAACGCATGTGGCGATGTCGGCTTGCCGTTGCACCATGTCAAGGCGTGGGTGGCCGGTTTTGGTGCACCAATTTGGACCTGTGCCTGCCAGCCGGGCCGGAATTAAGCTGCATCATATTGATTATTAGTTGATTTGTATTGGTGGCACAACCTTTGCATGTGGCCAGTCAAAAGCTGGAGAGATACATGCAAACGACTAAGGCAACCTGTTGTTATTGCGGCGTAGGCTGCGGGGTGCTCATCAAGACTGATAACGACAAGATCATTGATGTGCAGGGCGATCCGGCGCATCCGGCGAATTTCGGGCGGCTGTGCACCAAGGGCTCGACACTGCATCTGACGGCCGGGCTCGATGCGCGGCTGTTGTACCCCGAGTTGCGCGGCGAGCGCGGTGAGGTGCGCGAGCGGGCGGATTGGGATGCGACGCTGGAGCATCTGGCGGCGCGTTTCGCCGAGACCATCCGTGAGCACGGGCCCGATAGCGTGGCCTTTTACATCTCGGGGCAGTTGCTGACCGAGGATTATTACGTCTTCAACAAGCTGGCCAAAGGCCTGATCGGCACCAATAACGTCGATACCAATTCGCGGCTGTGCATGTCGTCCGCGGTGGCGGGCTACAAGGCCACGCTGGGGTCGGATGCGCCGCCGGCCTGTTACGACGACGTGAACCATGCCGAGACGATCTTTATCGCCGGCTCGAACACCGCCTATGCGCATCCGATCCTGTTCCGCCGCATCGAGGATGCGAAGCAGGCCAACCCGCAGCTGAAGCTGATCGTGGTCGACCCGCGCCGCACTGATACGGCGGCGTCGGCTGATCTGCACCTGGCCATCCTGCCCGGCACCGATGTGGCGTTGTTCAACGGCATGCTGCATGTGCTGCTGTGGGAGGGGCTGTGCGACCAGGCCTTCATCCGCGAGCACACCGAGGGATTCGATGCGCTGAAGGCGCTGGTGCGCGAGTACACGCCGCAGTTCGTGGCCGATATCTGCGGTATCCCGGCCGAGCAGGTGGTGCAGGCGGCGAAGTGGTTCGGTGAGTCGAAGGCGACGCTGAGCCTCTATTGCATGGGGCTGAACCAGTCCAGCCGTGGTACCGACAAGAACGCGGCGCTGATCAACCTGCATCTGGCCACACGCCAGATCGGCCGGCCCGGCGCCGGGCCATTCTCGCTCACCGGCCAGCCCAATGCGATGGGTGGGCGCGAGGTGGGGGGCATGGCCAACCTGCTGTCGGCGCACCGCGACCTCGCCAACCCTGAGCATTGTGCCGAAGTGGCGCGGCTGTGGGGGGTCGACGAGGTGCCGGCGCGGCCCGGCAAGACGGCGGTGGAGCTGTTCGAGGCCGTGCGCAGCGGCGAGATCAAGGCCGTGTGGATCGCCTGCAGCAACCCGGCGCAGTCGATGCCGGACGTGAACCTGGTGCGTGAGGCGCTGGAGACGGCCGAGCTGGTGGTGGTGCAGGAGGCATTCAGGCAGACCGATACCACGGCCTACGCCGATGTGCTGCTGCCGGCCACCACCTGGGGCGAGCGCGAGGGCACGGTGACCAACTCCGAGCGGCGCATCTCGCATGTGCGGCCGGCCATCCCGGCGCCGGGCGAGGCGCGCGCCGATTGGCGCATCGCGGTCGATTTCGCACGCCGGCTCGAAGCCCGGCTGCGCCCCGGCCTGCCCACGCTGTTCCCGTATGAGCGGGTGGAGCAGGTGTTCGACGAGCACAAGGAAAGCACGCGTGGCCGCGATCTCGACATCACCGGCCTGAGCTACCAGCGGCTGGATAGCCTGGGCCCGCAGCAGTGGCCGTTCCCCGAGGCCGCGAGCAGCGGCAGGGCGCGGCTCTACGAGGATTTCAAGTTCGAGACCGCATCGGGCAAGGCGCAGTTTGTCGCGACGCGCTTCCTGCCGGTGGCCGAGCCGGCCGATGCCCGCTATCCGCTGCGGCTGACCACGGGCCGCCTGCGCGACCAGTGGCACGGCATGAGCCGCACCGGCACGGTGGCGCGGCTGTACAACCACGTCGAGGAGCCGACGCTGGTGCTGAATCAGGACGACATGAGCCGGCGCAAGCTCGTGGCCGGCGACATCGTGCGCGTCAAGAGCCGCCGTGGCGCCACGGTGCTGCGCGTGCAGGCATCCGACGATGTGCGCGTGGGCCAGGCCTTCCTGCCCATGCACTGGGGCGGGCAGTTCATGTCGGGTGTGGGCGTTAACGCGCTGACCACCGGCAAGTTCGACCCGGTATCCAAGCAGCCCGAGCTCAAGCACGCCGCGGTGCAGGTCGAGAAGGTCGAGCTGCCGTGGCAGATGGTGATCATGCGCAAGGGCGACGCGCTGTCTCGCATGCAGGCACTGCAGCCGTATCTGAGCCGATTTACCTATGCTACCGTGGGCCTGTTCGGGTGCGATGAGCCGGCGACGATCCTGCGCGTGGCCTGCACCGAGGCGCCGGACGCCGCGCTGCTGCACGAGCTCGATGTGCTGCTCGACATGGTGGACGAAGGCAACTGCATGACCTATACCGACCCGAAGCGCGGTATTTCCAAGCGCGTGCTGGTCGGGGCGGATGGCGGCATCGAAGGTGTACGCCTGACCGGCGAGACTGCCGCACGCGACTGGCTCAAGGAGCTGATGGCCGAAGGCCATGCCGCCGCCGAGCTGCGGCCGTGGATGCTGGCGCCGACGGCCAACCCGCCTGTCGGCGGCGAAAGTCGCGGTAAAATCGTCTGCAACTGCCTCAATGTGTCGGAACGCGACATCCAGGCGGGGATTGCCGCCGGGCTCGACTTGGTGCGGCTGCAGGAAAAGCTCAAATGCGGCACCTCGTGCGGTTCGTGCGTGCCGGAAATCAAGCGGATGATCACGCTCAAGCCAATACCGGCCTGAGCTTGCGGAAACAACACCAGCGCGGGCATCGACCCGCGACAGATCGGAACAGGCATGCTGAATATCCCCCGTTTTTTGCGCGAGATCGGGCGCGGCCGCGATGGCTCGCGTGACTTGAACCAGGAGGAAGCCTACGAACTGTTCTCCGCCGTACTCGATGGCGGGGTCTCCGACCTCGAGCTCGGCGGCATCCTGATCGCCTTCCGCATGAAGTCGGAAGCGCACGACGAACTCTGCGGCTTCTACCGCGCGGCGGACGAGCGGCTGATGCGCCTGCGCCGCCCCAGCGGCAAGCCTTCGCCAGTGGTGATCCCAAGCTACAACGGCGCGCGCCACCAGCCCAATCTGCTGCCCTTGCTGGCGCTCTTGCTGCAGGGCCGCTTCGGCATTCCGGTGCTGATCCACGGCCCGCTGGAGGGCATGGGCCGCGTCGGCACCGCCACCATCCTGCGCGAACTGGGGGTGCAGCCATCGCCGACCCTGTCGCGCGCGCAGGATGCGATCGACCGCGACGGCATCGCCTTCGTGCCGACCCAGGTCATCTCGCCGGGGCTCGCCAGCCTGCTCGCATTGCGCCAGCGGCTCGGCGTGCGCGGCAGCGCGCATAGCCTGATCAAGATGATCGACCCGTTCGACGGCAACAGCGTGCGGCTGGTCAGCGTGAGCCACCCCGAATACCTGACCAAGATGCGCGATTTCTATCTCGGCAGCTCGGCCACGGCCATGCTGATGCGCGGCACCGAGGGCGAGGCCTTTGCCAACCCCAAGCGGCGTCCGCAGATCGAGCTGTTCAAGGATGGCCTGCACGAGGTGCTGTTCGAGGCCGAGGCCGGCCCGATCACGCACCTGCCGAAGCTGCCCGAGGCCATCGACGCCGCCACCACGGCAGCCTGGATCAAGGAGGCGCTGGCCGGCCACCAGCCGTTGCCGACGCCGCTCGTCAACCAGCTCGCCTGCTGCCTGTATGCATGCGGCTACGCCGACGACATGAATCAGGCCAAGGCCATCGTGGCGGTGGAAACCGGCAGCCTCGCAGCCGTCTGATTTTTATGCATTTAGAGTAAGCGCTCGTCAAGATAGGGCAATATTTGGTAGATTGCATGACATACGAAAATAAGGATTGTCATGCATATCCGACCGATTCGTGAGGATGACGCCGACGCGTTCGCGGCGATGTTCCGCGCGCTCATCCTCGATACCCCCTTCATGCTGTTGACCGCGCGTGACCGCCTGCCGAGCGGCGCGATCATGGAGGGCACGATCCGCTCCACACTGTCCACCGACAACAGCATGATCTTCGTCGCCGACCCCGGTAACGGCCGGCTGGCGGGGTTTCTGCGGCTGATCGGCGGCAATATCAGCCGCGACCGGCATCGCGGCTACCTGATCGTCGGCGTGCTGCCCGAGTACCGCATGCAGGGGGTGGGCAAGCATCTGCTGCAAGAGGCCGAGGCCTGGGCGCGCGAGCAGAACATGACGCGCATCGAGCTGACCGTGATCGCCCACAACCGGCCCGCGCAGCAGCTCTACCTGTCGCTCGGCTACCGCTGCGAGGGCATCAAGCGCCACTCGCTGAAGCTCGACGATGGCAGCTACTGGGACGAATACCACTTCGGCAAGCTGCTCGATGAGCCGGCCAAGCCGCAACCGGCGATCCCGCCCTTGCCGGCCAATGCCTGTCTGCTGCTCATCGACATGCAGCAGGCGATCGACCAGCCGTGCTGGGGTGCACGCAACAACCCGGATGCCGAGCAGCAGGTCGCGCGCCTGCTGGCCGCCTGGCGCGAACGTGGCATGCCGGTCGTGCATGTGCGCCATATGTCGACCGAGCCCGATTCGCCCTATCGCCCGAGCCAGCCCGGCAACGACTTCAAGCCCGAGTCACTGCCACTGCCGGGCGAGCGCGTGATCGAGAAACAGACCAACAGCGCCTTCGTCGGCACCGCACTGGAAGCCGAGCTCAGGGCTGCCGGCAGCGGCACGCTGGTTGTCGCCGGGGTGACCACCAACAACTCGGTCGAGGCGACCGTGCGCATGGCCGGCAATCTCGGCTTCAACACCTGGCTCGCGCAGGATGCCTGCTTCACCTTCGGCCGCACCGACTGGAATGGCCGCTACTGGCCGGCCGACGAGGTGCATGCGCTGGCGCTCGCCAATCTCGATGGCGAGTATGCCTCGGTGACGGCCGCGGCGCAGGTGCTGGCCGCCTTGCCCTGATGGGCCGGCCTGCTGGGCCGCGTCAAGGCCAGAAGCCGCTTACGCACCGGCTCCTGGCCTTGACGCGCGATCAGCGCTGCGGCTGCCGTCGGCCAGAGCGCTTGCATCCCGCCCGGCGTATCGCTGTCAGCGGCAATGGCGGCGACTGCGTTGATGGTGGAGGCTGCGATGCCTGTCGCGGCAGCGACTGAACCCGGACGCCACCCACTTGTCGATATCGTTATCTTTTTCCGGCTGCAACCCTGGCCTGACCCAGCACCTGTTCACGCGGCGTTGCGAGCGGCGCATGGGCCCCGATCGCAGGGCCTGCGCTGGGCGCCCGCCAGGTTTGTCTTTTTGGAGTAAACCATCACCATGCATATGCGTCGTCTAGCATTGGCTCTGAGCCTGGCCCTGAGCCTGCTGCCCGAGGCCGCGCCAGTGGCGGCACCGCTGGCCGCGGCCCCGGCTGGCGTCCAGCGTGTCACCCGTGTCGAGGGGATTACCGAATACCGGCTGGCCAACGGCTTGCGCGTGCTGCTGGCGCCGGACCAATCCAAGCCCACGACCACGGTGAATGTGACCTATCTCGTCGGCTCGCGCTACGAGCACTATGGCGAGACCGGCATGGCGCACCTGCTCGAACACCTGATGTTCAAGGGCACGCCGCGCCACCCGCATATCGACGAGGACTACACGCGGCGGGCCATGCAGTCCAACGGCACCACCTCGTTCGACCGCACCAACTATTTCGAGACCTTCCCGGCGTCGGGCGACAACCTGCAGTGGGCGCTGCGCATGGAGGCCGACCGCATGGTCAACTCCTTCATCGCCAAGCGCGATCTCGACAGCGAGATGACGGTCGTGCGCAACGAGATGGAGTCGGGCGAGAACGACCCGATGTCCGTGCTGTGGCAGAAGATGACGGCCGTTGCCTACCAGTGGCACAACTACGGCAAGGACACCATCGGCGCCCGTGCCGACGTCGAGAACGTCAACATCGCCCATCTGCAGGCCTTCTATCGCCAGTACTACCAGCCCGACAACGCCGTGCTGACGGTCAGCGGCAAGTTCGACGAGGCGCAGACGCTGCGCTGGGTGCAGCAGCATTTCGGCGCGCTGAAAAAGCCACTGCGCGTGCTTGAGCCGACCTACACCACCGAGCCCACGCAAGACGGCGAACGCGAGATCACCCTGCGCCGCGCGGGCGACGCGCAGATCGTGGCGGCGCTGTACCACGGCCCCGATGGCGGCCACGCCGATGCCGCAGTCTTCGAGCTGCTGGCCGATGTACTCGGCGGCACGCCCAATGGCCGGCTGTACAAGCGGCTGGTCGAGCAGAAGCTGGCGACCGAGGTGTTCGGCGAACAGATGAACCTGAACGAGCCCGGCTATGCCTTGTTCGGCGCCAAGCTGCGCGTCGATGGTGACCGCGAAGCGGTGCGGCAGGCGCTGCTGACCGAGCTCGAAGGCCTGGCACAGCGGCCGATCACCGACGACGAGGTGGAGGCCGCGCGTGCACGCTGGCTCAACGGCTTCGACAAGTTGATGAACGACCCGGAAGCGCTCGGCGTGCGGCTGTCCGAGAGCATCGCGCTGGGTGACTGGCGCAGCCTGTTCCTGCTGCGCGACCGCATCGAGCACGCTACGGCCACGGACTTGCAGCGTGTGGCGGTCCACTACCTGCTGTCGAGCAACCGCACGCTCGGCCAGTTCATCCCGGATGCCAAGCCGCAACGCGCCGTCATCCCGCCCCAGTCTGACCTGAAGCTGGCGCTGGCGGGCTACCAGGGCAAGCCGCCGGTGGCGCAGGGCGAGGCCTTTGACCCGACGCCCGAACATATCGAGGCACGCACCGAACGCACGGCACTGAAAAACGGCATGCGGCTGGCCCTGTTGCCGAAAAAGACCCGGGGCGAGGCGGTGTCGCTGACGCTGGCGTTGCACTTTGGCGATGAGCAGTCGCTCGCCGGGCAGCGCGAGATCGGCCGGCTGGCCGCCGCCATGCTGGGGCGTGGCAGCGAGCACAAGAGCCGGCAGCAGCTGCAATCGGCCTTCGATGCGCTGAAGACGCAATGGCGTTACGACGGCAACGCCGAGGGCGGCGCGCTGACCTTGCAGAGCTCGCGCCAGTCGTTGCCGCAGGCCTTGCGGCTGGTGCGTGAGCTGCTGCGCGAGCCGGCATTCTCCGAGGCCGAATTTGCGCAACTGCGCAACGAGTCGCTGGCGCACGTCGAGGAAAGCCGCAGCGACCCGCAAGCCCTGGCGATGAATACGCTGTATCGGCATTTCAACCACTACGCGGTCGGCGATGTGCGCTACCAGCCGAGCTTCGACGAGTCGACAGCGGCGCTCCAGTCGGTGACGCTGGCGCAGGTCAAGGGCTTTCACCAGCGCTTTTACGGCGGCGACAGCGCCCAGCTCGCCATCGTCGGCGATTTCGACGCAGCCGCGATCAAGCCCGAGCTCGACGCCCTGTTCGGCGACTGGCGCAGCGCCAGCCCCTATCGGCGGGTGGCGCGGCCGTTTGACGCGGGCCAGCCGGCCGAACTCAGTGTGCAGCTGGCGGACAAGGCCAATGCTTTCTTCGTCGCCGCCCTGCCGCTGCGGCTGACCGACCGTTCGCCCGACTACCCGGCGCTGCTCGTGGCCAACTACATACTTGGCCAGGGCAGCGGCCTGAGCTCGCGCCTGATCAACCGCTTACGCCAACAGGACGGCATCAGCTACTATGCGGGCTCGTTTCTGAACGTGAGCGCGCAGGATGACGATGCCGAGCTGCGCGCCATGGCGATCTACGCGCCGCAGAACCTTGAGCGGCTGAAGCGCGGGTTCAGCGAGGAGCTGAGCCGTTTCGCGCACGATGGCGTCAGCGAGCAGGAAGTCAGCGACGCCAAGGCGGGCCTGCTGCAGGAAATCAAGCTCGGCCGGGCGCAGGATGCCGCACTCGCGGGCGAGTTGGCGGAACAGTTGCGGCTCGGCCGCAGCATGCGCGATGCGGCAGCGCTGCAGGACAAGGTGGCGCGGCTCACGGCCGCCGATATCAATGCCGCGCTCAAGCGCCAGCTCGACCCGGCAGGCTTTACCCGCGTGTTCGCCGGTGAACTGAAGGCACAGGCCGACAGCAAACAATAACGAAGAGGAATAGATGAGACTGAAATCCACTGCGCTGGCCCTGAGCCTGGCGCTGGCCAGCCTGTGCGCACCGCTGCCGGCCTGGTCCGAACAGACCCCGGTGGCCGTGACGCTGCCTGCCGGCATCAGCCGCTACACCGAGGTCGAAGGCATCACCGAATACCGGCTCGCTAACGGCCTGCGCGTGCTGCTGGCGCCCGACGCCGCCAAGCCGACCACGACCGTCAACGTCACCTACCTGGTCGGCTCGCGTCTCGAAAACTATGGTGAGACCGGCATGGCCCACCTGCTCGAACACCTGGTGTTCAAGGGTACGCCGGGCCTGCCCGGCACCAGCATCGTGCAGGAGCTGGGCAAGCGCGGCATGCGCTACAACGGCACCACCTCGTTCGACCGCACAAATTATTTCGAGACCTTTGCCGCATCCGACGACAACCTCGACTGGGTGCTGAAGATGGAGGCCGACCGTATGGTCAATTCCTTCATCGCCAGGAAGGATCTCGACAGCGAGATGACCGTCGTGCGCAACGAGATGGAGATGGGTGAGAACGACCCCGCCGGCGTGCTGATGCAGCGCATGGTGGCGACGGCCTTCCTGTGGCACAACTACGGCAAGTTCCCGATCGGCGCGCGCTCGGATGTCGAGAACGTCAGGATCGAGAACCTGCAGGCCTTCTACCGCAAGTATTACCAGCCCGACAACGCGGTGCTGGTGGTGGCCGGGCGCTTCGATCCGGCCGCCACGCTGCGCCGCATCGCGGGCTATTTCGGCGCAATCGCGAAGCCATCCCGCGTGCTCGAACCGAGCTATACCGTCGAGCCGGCGCAGGATGGTGCCCGTTCTGTGACGCTCAAGCGCGTGGGCGACATGCAGCTCGTCGGCGCGATGTACCACGTGCCAGCGGCGAGCCATGCCGACTATCCGCCATTCTGGGTGCTGGCGGAAATCCTTGGCGACACGCCCAACGGCCGCCTGCACAAGGCACTCGTCGAGAAGGGCAAGGCCGCCGCAGCCTGGTCCAACGGCTTTGCGCTGAAAGAACCCGGTTACGGCCTGTTCTTCGCCAAGCTCAACAAGCAGCAGTCGCGCGACGAGGCAAAGCAGCAGCTGCTCGATGTCGTCGAGGGCGTGGGCCGCAGGCCGATCACCGAAGACGAGTTGAAGCGCGCCAAGACCTCGCTGCTTAACGATTTCGAGGACTTGCAGAACGATCCGTCCGCGCTCGGGGTGGCCCTGTCGAGCGCGATCGCGGTCGGTGACTGGCGCCTGTTCTTCGTCGGGCGCGACCGTATTGCCGCAGTCACATTGGCCGATGTGCAGCGCGTTGCCGAGACGTATCTGCGCGAGCCCAACCGCACGCTCGGCGAATTCATTCCCACCGACAAGGCCGAGCGTGTCGCGATCCCGCCGACACCGGAGGTCGCGCCGCTGGTCGAGGGCTACCAGGGCCGCGCCGCGCTGGCCGAGGGCGAGGCCTTCGACCCGACGCCGGCCAATATCGAGCAGCGCACCACGCGCACCGCGCTGGCCAACGGCATGAAGCTCGCGCTGCTGCCCAAGACGACGCGTGGCAACACGGTGAACGGCAGCCTGGTGCTGCGGTTTGGCGACGAGAGCAGCCTCAAGGGCCGGAAATCGGTGGCCGCGATGACGGCCGGCATGCTGCGCCGAGGCACGAGCAAGCTGAGCCGTCAGCAGATCGCCGACCGTCTCGACGAACTGAAGGCGAGCATGAGTATCGGCGGCGATGGCGGCGTGGTCAGCATCAACTTCGAGACCCGCCGCAACGCCTTGCCGGCCTTTCTCGACCTGTTGCGCGAGATACTGCGCGAGCCCGCCTTCCCGCAGGGCGAGTTCGAGCAGTTCCGCACCAGCTGGCTGACCAATGTCGAAGGCCAGCGGCGCGAGCCCGGCGCGGTCGCGCAGAACGCCCTGGCGCGTTATGCCAACCCCTATCCCCAGGGCGACGTGCGCTATGTCGAGAGCGTGGACGAGTCACTGGCCAGCATCAACGCGATCAAGCTCGATGAGCTCAAGGCCTTCCATCGCCAGTTCTATGGCGCGAACAACGGTGAACTGGCGCTGGTGGGCGATTTCGATGCCGCTGCCGTGCAACCGCAGCTGGCCAGGCTGTTCGGCGGCTGGAACAGCCCCGCCAGCTATGCGCGCGTGCCGGGCCCGTTCGTGCCCGCCGAGCCGACTGCGATGCGCTTCGAGACACCGGACAAGGCCAACGCCGTGCTGCTCGCGACGCAGCGCCTGCCGCTTCGGGATGACGATGCGGATTACCCGGCGCTGTTGATCGGCGAGCACGTCTTCGGTGGCGGCAGCCTCAAGTCGCGCCTGATGGATCGCCTGCGCCAGAAGGAGGGTCTCAGCTACGGTGCGGGCTCCTGGCTGGTGGCGGGCAGCCAGGATGCAAACGGCGGGCTTGGCATTCAGGCCATCTTCGCGCCGCAGAACCTGGCGCGCGTGCAGCAGGGCGTGCAGGAAGAGCTTACCCGCCTGCTCAAGGATGGTGTGACCGAGCAGGAGGTCGAAGAGGCCAAGAGCGGCCTGCTGCAGGCGTCACGCGTGGCGCGCGCGCAGGACGGCACGCTGGCCGGTGGGCTGGCCAACCAGCTGTACCTGAAGCGAACCATGGCCTTCTCGGCAGAGCGTGAGGAAAAAATCAAGGCCGCCACGGCGAACGAGGTCAACGCGGCGCTGCGCAAGTATCTCGATGCCGGCAAGCTGGTGCAGGTGGTGGCCGGTGATTTTGCCGCTGCCGGCAAGGGCGACAGGAAGTAGCGCCAGCAGCCCTCCCCGCGGTCAAGGGGAGGGCTGTCGTGCTAGACTGCCGCCGACTTCAGCCCTGACGGACTCATCATGCAATTCAAGATCATCCCGGTTACCCCATTCCAGCAGAACTGCTCGCTGATCTGGTGCGACGCCACGCGCGAGGCCGCCGTGGTCGACCCCGGTGGCGACGTGGCGCGCATCCTGGCCGAAGTGGAAAAACATGGGCTGATGCTGAAGAAGATCCTGCTCACGCACGGCCATCTCGATCATGTCGGCGGCACGGCCGAACTGGCCAGCAAGCTCGGCCTGCCGATCGAGGGCCCGCACATGGACGACCAGTTCTGGATCGAGGCCCTGCCGCAGCAGGCGCAGATGTTTGGCTTCGGCGACGCCAAGACCTTTGTACCGGATCGCTGGCTGGCCCAGGGCGATGTGGTCGAGCTAGGCCCGCTTCGCTTGCTGGTGCGTTTCTGCCCAGGCCACACGCCGGGCCATGTGATCTTCTTCGAGCCCGAGAGCCGCGTCGCCTTCGTCGGCGACGTGCTGTTCGCCGGCTCGATCGGCCGCACCGATTTCCCGGGCGGCAATCATCAGCAGCTGATCGATTCGATCAAGCAGCAGCTGTGGACGCTTGGCGACGACGTGCGTTTCGTGCCGGGGCATGGCCCGATGTCGACCTTCGGTCAGGAGCGTGCGACCAACCCCTTCGTGGCTGACAAGCGTTACGGCTGATCGGCCTGGGCCGAGTCCTTGCGGTTGCTGCCGGCCACCATCTTGTATTCGAACAGGCGGCATTCGAGCGCGCCGTTGAACAATACCGTGCGCTTCGAGGCCGACAGGCGGATCAGCTTGGCCAGCGCCGGGTCGGCCGTGAAGAAATAGGCGCGCCAGCCCGAGAATTTCTTCTTCAACACGGCGCCGATCTGCGGGTACATCTCGGCCAGCTTGTCGAGTTCGTCCAGCCGTACCCCGTAAGGTGGGTTGGCGACCAGTACGCCGGTCTCGGTCGGCGCCGATACTTCCATCAGGTCGACCTGCTTGAGCTGCACGCAATCGGCAAGGCCGGCGTGCTCGAGGTTGGCGCGCGCCGCCTTGAGCGCGTCGCCGTACTTGTCGCTGCCGTAGATCGCCAGCGGGTGCGGCGGCTGGGCGGCGGTGCGTGCCTCGTCCAGCAAGGCCTGCCACTTGATGCGGTGGAAGGTCTTGAGCTTTTCGAAGCCGAAGCTGCGCTTGAGCCCGGGCGCAATATTGAGCGCCATCATCGCCGCCTCGAGCAGGAAGGTGCCGCTGCCGCACATCGGGTCGAGCAGCGTCTGCTCGGGCGTCCAGCCGGCGAGCATGAGAATGCCCGCGGCGAGGTTCTCGCGGATTGGCGCCTCGTTGGTGGCCACGCGCCAGCCGCGCTTGAACAGCGGCTCGCCGGAGAAATCCACATACAGGGTGCAGCGCGTGCCGTCGAGAAAGCCATGGATGCGCACGTCGGGATTGGCGCGGTCGACACTCGGACGCTCGCCGCATGTGTCGCGGAAGCGGTCGCACACGGCGTCCTTGACGCGCAGCGTGACAAATTCGACGCTCTGGATCGGCGCCTTCTTGTTTGCGGTCATCTGTACGCGAATGGTCCGCTTCACGTCGAATAGCCAGTCCCATTCGGTGTTGCGTGCAAGCGCATAGATGTCCTGATCTGTCCGGTACTGGCCGTCGCCCACGCGCCATAGTACGCGGCTCGCGGTGCGGCTCCAGAGATTGGCTTTTGCCCCCATCAACCAGTCGCCGTTAAAATGGACGCCACCGTCCACCGCCTTGATGCCACCCGCGCCCAGGCTGCTCAATTCTTCCGCCAGCGCGGGTTCCAGTCCGCGAGGGCAGGGGGCGAAATACTGGTGCGTGGGCTTTTGCGACATATCAAGGTCCTCTTTGGGCAAGCGCGGCAGAATAGCACAATTGACTGTCACGGCTGGCTCTAAGTTTAGCTGTCAATCTATCGAGGTAGCTGCATGAATTTCCAAGGCAAATTCCCGTTGATCCGCCCGCGCCGCATGCGCCATGACGACTTTTCCCGCCGACTGATGCGCGAAAACGTGCTGACGGCAAACGATCTGATCTATCCGGTGTTCGTACTCGATGGCAGCAACCGCGTCGAGCCCGTCTCGTCGATGCCCGGCGTCGAGCGCCAGAGTATCGACCACCTGCTGCATACGGCCGAGCGCGCGGTCAAGCTCGGCATTCCGGCGCTGGCGCTGTTCCCGGTCATCGATGCCAGTTTCAAGACGCTCGACGGGCGCGAGGCTTACAACCCCGAGGGCCTGGTGCCGCGCACGATCGAGGCGCTCAAGGAGCACTTCCCCGAGCTGGGCGTGATCACCGATGTCGCCCTGGACCCGTACACGAGCCATGGCCAGGACGGCGTGATCGACGGCAGCGGCTATGTGCTCAACGACGAAACGGTGGAAATCCTCACCAAGCAGGCCTTGTGTCATGCCGCGGCCGGTGCCGACATGGTGGCACCGAGCGACATGATGGATGGCCGCATTGCCAGCCTGCGCCAGGCGCTCGAAGCCAGGGGGATGATCCACACGCGCATCCTGGCCTACTCGGCCAAGTATGCCTCGGCATTCTATGGCCCGTTCCGCGAGGCGGTGGGGTCCGCCACCAGCCTGGGCAAGGGCAACAAGTACACCTATCAGATGGACCCGGCCAACAGCGACGAGGCGCTGCGCGAGGTGGCGCTGGACCTCGCTGAGGGCGCCGACATGGTGATGGTGAAGCCGGGCATGCCCTATCTCGATATCGTTCGTCGCGTGAAGGACGAATTCGGCGTGCCGACCTTTGTCTACCAGGTGTCGGGTGAATACGCGATGCTCAAGGCCGCGGCGCTGAACGGCTGGCTCGACGAGCGTGCCGTGGTGCTCGAATCGTTGCTGGCGTTCAAGCGCGCGGGTGCCGATGCAGTATTGACCTATTTCGCGCTCGATGCGGCGGAATGGCTCCAGGGCTGAGCCGGGAAACGGTTATTCGCTGAGCTGGCGGGCGCGGAACTTGCGCTCCTGCTCCAGGATGTAGCGCTGGATGATCTGCTCGGTCTGCGGTGTCAGGTCGAGAAAGCGGCAACCCGAACGCCGCGTGCGCAGGCCGGTGCGCAACACGAAGTCGAAGCTGGAGCGGATCTGCAGCGTCGTCACGATGAGCCCTACGCCGGGCAGGCTGATGCTGCAATTCTCATAGGTCAGCCCGGGTTCCAGCTCGATTTCCAGCGGATAGCCGATCATGCCGATACCGCCGAGGCTGATGTCCATGACTTCGACCTCGACCGGCATCTGCCCGGCAATCGGGATGACGCACTTGAGCGTCTGACTGTAGGGGATGCTGAGCCGGTAGTAGTTGCGCCGTTGCAGCTTCAGCAGCTTGTCCGGTATCGGCACGGTGAAGGCCGAGCGCCCCTGGTACTGGATAGGGCGGAACGGCCCGGTGTCGAACTGTACCTTGACCTTGTCGTGCGAGCTGACGCACATCACCTTGCCGGCCTGGGTCAGTTGCGCATTGGCGGTGGCACTGGGGCTCGGGTCGATGATCAGCTGGTGCGACTTGGTGTCGATGGCGAGCAGCGTGACCGAGGCAAACTCCTGGCGCTCGTTGTAAAAGGCCGTGATGCTGCTGTGGTGCTTGACCAGGGACGCCAGTACATAGGCGATGTCCACCGCACCGCGCAGCAGATAGGGGCTGTCGCTGCTGATAGGTTTGACCGGGTCCGTCGGGGTGTGGCGCTTGTCACCGCTCATCTTGGCCTGTTCTCTTCATTCTGCCGTCTGGCCTGCTTCGATTGCGATTCCCGCGCCATCTGGCCCGGGCGTCTCCTGCAATAGCAATTCGACCTGATCGATGCGTGCCCGTTCCAGTTGCTGCATGTCGTGGCGCGAACTGGTGCGGCGCATGTCGTCATGGGGGTAGACGGTGAGGCTGACCGGAATATCGTTGGAGTAGAAGCTGACGCTCATTTCCGCCCGATCGTTTGGGAGCGGCTGGTGACGGAAGTCGATGCGCCGGTTGAGCAGGTCGATCTCGACCTCCTTGGCCGAGTCGGTAAACAGCTGCAGATTGATGTCCGAATAGCGGCCCGCCGTGCCGCTCAGCACCGAGCCGACGAGGTAGGGCGAGAAATCCCGGAACTGGCTCATCACGCGCAGCGCCTCGCGGCGCAGTGACGCCAGCAGCTCCGCATGTCCTTCCTTGAAATAGATGTCGCGATAGGCCTTGAGTGCCTGTTCGATCTCACCGTTGGTCGGCAGATTCTGCGGGTCGTCGATACCGGCCTGCCGCGCCGCCTTCTTCTTGGCGAGGGCAAAATCCTCGATGCCATCGATGGCGATAAGACGAGCCGCGCTGTGGGCGATCATCTCGCGGATGGCCAAGTGCCGTCCACTCTTGTCTCGTGCCTTGGGCATGATGAACCTATCCTGGGGGCTGCGCCTACCTGTTGGGTTTCAAACAGGGGTGGCGCCGGGCCACCCTATCCCGCCGCCAGCCTGCATCGGCAGGCCGGGCGGAAACGCTGTCAGCGGTGTCAGAACAGCATGTCTTTCACCTCATCTTGCGCCTGGCTGGATGGTGTGCCGCTGTCCAGACCCAGATTAGGATTGGTTTGGGTGAACTCCTGGTAGAAGTAGTCGGAGAAGCCGCCGTTCTCGGTCTCGAAGGTGCGTGCAATCACGCCCTCGGGCACGACCGGCTCGTATTCGGGCACGCCTTTGAGCGCCTTGCCCATGTAGTTGATCCAGATCGGCAAGGCCGCGATACCGCCCGTTTCGCCGCTGCCTAATGACTTGGGTTGATCATAGCCCATCCAGACTATCGCAACCAGATTGCGCTGGTAGCCGGCGAACCATGCGTCGAACTGGTCGTTGGTGGTGCCTGTCTTGCCTGCGAGGTCCTTGCGGCCCAGAGTCATCGCCTTGGCCGCGGTGCCGCGCCGCACCACGTCGCCCATCATCGAGGTCATGATGAAGGCGTTGCGCGGGTCGATCACCTGTGGCGCATTGCTGCCCGCCTGTTCCGGCTGTGTCTTGGCCAGCACATTGCCCCGGCTGTCCTCGATTCGATCGATGAAATACGGGGTGACACGGTAGCCGCCGTTGGCAAATACCGAATAGGCGCCCGCCATCTGCAGGGGAGTCACCGAGCCCGCGCCCAACGCCATCGTCAGATAGGGGGGGTGGTTCTTCGGGTCAAAGCCGAACTTGGTGATGTAGCTCTGCGCATACTGCGGCGTGATCGACATCAGGATGCGGATCGATACCAGATTCTTCGACTTGGTCAGCGCGTTGCGCATGGTGATCGGGCCGGAGAAGGTGCCATCGTAGTTCTTCGGCTCCCAGCTCTGGCCGCCGATCGTCGCCGGGTCGATCACCAGCGGCGCATCGTTGATGATGGTCTGCGGGGTGAATCCCTTTTCGAGTGCGGACGAGTAGATGAAAGGCTTGAAACTCGAGCCTGGCTGGCGCCATGCCTGGGTTACGTGATTGAAATTGTTGCGGTTGAAGTCGAACCCGCCCACCAGCGCGCGGACGGCACCGCTATTGGGGTCCACCGCTACGAAGGCGGTCTCGATCTGCGGCAGCTGGACAATATTCCACTGCCCCTTGTCGTCGTGTTGCAAGCGAATGATCGCGCCGCGGCGGATACGGTTGGCCGGGTTGACCTTGTCCGACAGATTACGCTGGGCGAATTTGAGGCCGGCCCCGCTGACCGTCGCAATTTCCCCGCCTTTCAGGTAGGCCTTGATCTGTTTGCTGTCTGCTGCGAGCACCAGCGCTGGCTGCAGATCATCGGCATCGGTAACCTTCTGCAGCTCGTCTTCGAAGGCGTCGTCGCTGGCGTCGCTGGCCAGCTCGACGAAGGACTCCGGCCCGCGATAGCCGTGGCGACGGTCATACTCGGTCAGGCCGCGCCGCACCGATTCGTAGGCTGCCTGCTGGTGCGCGGCGCCAATCGTCGTGTAGACCTTGAAGCCCTGGGTGTAGGCCTCTTCCTTGTAACGTTCGAACATCAACTGTCGCACCATCTCGGCGACATAGAGCGCATTGCCGGAGAAAATCGCCGTGCCGCGCTGCACGTGAAGCTTTTCGTGCACGGCCTGCTGGTATTGCTCATCGTTGATGAAATTGAGTTCAAGCATGCGGTGCAGCACATATTCCTGACGCTGTTTCGCACGCTTGGGGTTGGCCACCGGATTGAAGGTGGACGGCGCTTTCGGCAGGCCGGCCAGCATTGCCATCTCGGCCGTACTCAAGCGATCGAGGTTTTTGCCGAAATAGGTTTGGGCCGCCGCAGCAAAGCCATAAGCACGCTGGCCAAGAAATATCTGGTTGACGTAGAGCTCCAGAATCTTGTCTTTGCTCAAATTATGTTCAATCTTGAAAGCTAGCAGCGCTTCGTTGAACTTACGGCTGTAGGTCTGCTCCCGCGTCAGGAAGAAGTTGCGGGCAACCTGCATGGTGATGGTGCCGGCACCGGAGCGGGTGTGGTTGGGAATCAGATTGGAGAGGGCAGCACGCGTCACGGCGATGAAATCGACGCCGCCATGTTCGTAGAATCGTTCGTCTTCCGCCGCGAGAATCGCCTGCTTCATGCGCTGCGGAACTTGCTCGATTTTTGCGAAGGCACGCCGCTCCTCGCCGAATTCCCCGATCTGTGCGCCGTCGGAGGTGTAGACTCGCAGCGGAATCTTGGGCTTGTAATCGGTGATGGTGTCGAGAGAGGGGAGTCTGGGGTAGGTCAGGATGACCAGCAAAGCTACCGCGCCAGCCGCCAGCAGCAGGATGCCGAAGAGCGCCGCGAGCGGATACACAATCCAACGGTTTGACATGAGGAAAAAGAATTCTACTAGATGTAGTTGTCGTTAAAGATGTAGTAGCAAATTATAGGTGGGAACAGGGGTTTAAAGAAGCCAGTCGCTACTTTACATGACATTTTCTTACTGCTACATTTGAATAAGATTAGCATAAACTTATGCTACGAGCCTGAACTATAAAAAGGATAAATGGTTTGAAAATCCTCGATTTCCTGAAGCCGAAATCGCCGCCGTTGATAGGAGTGGACATCAGCTCTTCTGCCGTGAAAATGGTCGAGCTGAGCCACAACGGCAAGGCGTATAGCATCGAGCGCTACGTGGTCGAGCCGCTGCCCAAGGACGCCGTGACTGACGGAAATATCGTCAATCTGGAGGCAGTGGGCGAGGCCGTCAAGCGTGCCTGGCGCCTGATGGGGACACGTATCAAGAGCGTGGCCCTGGCCTTGCCGTCGGCTGCGGTCATTACCAAGAAAATCACGGTCGCCTCCAGCCAGAACGAAAACGAACTGGAATTGCAGGTCGAGACTGAGGCAAATCAGTACATTCCTTTTGCGCTCGACGAGGTGAATCTTGATTTCCAGGTACTGGGGCCATCGCCCGCCACACCTGATGAAGTCGAGGTGCTGGTGGCTGCATCGCGCAAGGAAAAGGTCGAAGACCGTGTTGCCGCCGTTGAATCGGCCGGCCTCAAGGCTGTCGTCATGGATGTCGAGTCGTTCGCAACCTTGACCGCCTATGAGCTGATCCAGCGCCAGTTGCCTGGTGATGGCGAGAACCAGGTGGTGGCGATTGTCGATATTGGCTCGACGATGATGCACATCAACGTCGTCCGCAACGGGCAGCAAATCTATTTCCGGGAACAGGCTTTCGGCGGCAACCAGCTGACGCAGGATATCCAGCGCCGCTACAACCTGTCGTCGGAAGAGGCGGAAGCCGCCAAGCGCAGCGGTGGCCTGCCAGAAAACTACGAACCCGAGGTCCTGCAGCCGTTCATGGACGGCCTGGCGCTGGAGGTATCTCGCGCTTTGCAATTCTTCTACACGTCCACACAGTTCAATAAAGTCGACCACATTCTTCTCGCCGGCGGTTGTGGCAGCATCCATGGCCTCGATGAAGTGGTGGCGAACCGTACACAAGTGGGCACCATGATTGCCAATCCCTTCCTCAATATGACGCAATCCAGCCGCATCAAGCCGCGCCAGTTGCTGCTCGATGCCCCGGCGCTGTTGATCGCCTGTGGCCTTGCCCTGCGGAGGTTTGACGCATGATCCGCATAAACCTGCTTCCCCACCGGGAAGAGAAACGCAAGGCGCGCGCGGCCCGCTTCTACATCGTCGCCGGGATGGCCGCCGGGCTCGGTATCTTGATCGTCCTCGCGGGTTACACCGTGCTCGAGGAACGCATCAATACCCAGCGCAGCCGGAATGAATTCCTCAAGCAGGAAATTGCCAAGCTCGATAAGGAAATCAGCGAAATCGACGTGCTCAAGGCCAAGCGCAAGGATCTGCTCGATCGCAAGCGTGTGATCGAGAAGCTGCAGGCAAATCGCAGCGAAGTCGTTCGCATGCTTGACCAGATTACACGCCAGACGCCGGACGGGATCTACTACAAGAAGATCACACAGAAGGACGACGTGGTGACGCTCAACGGCTATTCGTTGTCCAACGCCCGTGTCTCCACGCTGATGCGTGCGCTGAATGATTCTCCTGCGTTCGAAATGCCCAACCTCGAGCAGATTCAAGCTGTCAGGGTGGACAATCAGCGGCTCAACGAGTTCAAGATGAACGTCAAACTGAAGCGTCAGGAAGAGAAGGACCAGAAGGGTGGCGCCAAGCCAGCGGCAAAGGATGCTAAGAAATGACGCTCGACGAACTGCGACAACTCGACCCCAAGGATATCGGCAACTGGCCGTTGCCGGTTCAGTTGGGCTCACTGGTGATTATCATCTCCCTGGTGCTTGGCCTGGGGTATTGGCAGGTCTGGAGCGGTCAGCTCGACGACCTTGAGGTCGGACGGACGGACGAAGCCAAGCTCAAGGAGACCTTTCTGGACAAGAAGGGCAAGGCCGTCAACCTCGATGCATACAAGCAGCAGCTGTATGAAATCGAGCAGAGCTTCGGTGCCATGCTGAAACAGCTGCCCAAGAAGTCCGAGATCGATGCCTTGCTGACCGAGGTTAACCAGGTCGGCCTTGGCCGTGGCCTTCAGTTCATCCTGTTCAAGCCGGGGCCGGAAATCAAGACGACAGAAATGGCAGAACTCCCCGTGGAGGTTAGAGTGGGCGGGTCCTATCATGACTTTGCTGCGTTCGCCAGCGATATCGCCCAGCTCTCGCGGATCGTGACGCTCAACGACATCGAGGTGAAGGTGCCCGAGGACGAAAAGGAGCGTAAGGAATACGGCTTCGTTCTCAGCGCGATCGCCAAGACCTATCGCTACCTGGAGCCTGAAGAGGCATTGGCAGTGAAGAAGGCTGCAGCCGAGAAGAACAAGGACAAGAAGAAATGATGGCTGATCGAGCACGCATGCCTACTTGGCTGGGTATCGGCACCTTGGCGCTGTGTGGCCTGCTGACCGCTTGTGCCGGGGAAGAGTTCGGCGACCTCAAGCAGTGGATGGACGACAGCAGCAAGTCGTTGGTGGGGAAGGTCGAACCGCTTCCCGAAGTCAAACCCTACGAGCCTTACATCTACAATGCCTTCAATCTGACCGATCCGTTCAGTCCGATTAAGCTCAAGATGGAGCGTGGCAAGGCAAGCGCCTTTGCTCCCGACACCAACAGGCCTAAGGAACCTCTCGAGTCGTTTGATCTCGAGAAACTGAAGATGGTTGGGACGCTGGAGCGGGACAAGGCAATTTATGCATTGATCAGGACGCCGGAGCCGGACAAAACGATGTACCGGGTCAAGGTTGGCAACTATATCGGGCAGAATTTCGGCCTCATCACTTCGATCACCGAGACCGAAGTCAAGCTCAAGGAGATCGTCGAGGACAGCAATGGGGATTGGGTAGAGAGGACCAGTTCTATCGTGCTCGATGAGACACAACAGGAGAAAAAATAATGATAAAGGCCAAACCGATCTTTGGATTTGTCGGTGCCCGTGTACTACTGGGCCTGGCGCTGCTTTTCCATGTCGCTGCAGCGCTGGCTGCGGATGCGGTGACCAACAGCATTCGAGCCATTGATGTGTCTTCGCAGGTAGGGGACAAGCTGGTGCTCAAGTTCACCATGCAGAATCCGGCTGCGGCACCTGCCAGCTTTGCCGTCAATACTCCACCGAGGATTGCACTTGATTTCCCTGGCACGACCAACGAGATGGGCAAGAGCACCTTGAACATCAATTCGGGTCTGCTCCGCAGCGTGAACGTGGTCGAAGTGACCGGGCGTACCCGCGTGGTGTTGAATCTGGACAAGTCCGCCAACTATGAAACGCGCGTAGACGGCAATCAGCTCTATCTGACCCTGTCGAACACGGTCGCTGGCAACCAGTCCGCCAATGTGACGACGCAATTCGCGCCGGCCCAGAAGCCCACCACACCGGTCATCACCGCCAACAGCGTGCGCGGTATTGATTTCCGCCGCGGCAAGGATGGCGAGGGCAAGATCGTTGTCGACATGCGCAACGCCAATGCCGGTATCGATATTCGCCAGCAGGGCAAGAACCTCATTGTCGAACTGGTGAACATCAAGCTGCCACGTGAGCTCGAGCGTCGTCTCGACGTCACGGACTTCGGTACGCCGGTTCAGCGCGTGGACGCATTTGCCCAGGGCTCCAACGTCAAGCTGGTGATTGAACCCAAGGGGCTGTGGGAATACTCGGCCTACCAGACCGACACGCAGTTTGTCGTGGATGTGAAGACTGTCGTCGAAGATCCGACGAAGCTGGTGCAGGGCGGCAAGCAAGGTTACAAGGGCGACAAGCTGTCGTTGAACTTCCAGAACGTTGAAGTTCGTACCGTGCTGCAGGTGATCGCCGAGTTTACCGGTTTGAACATCATCACCAGCGACACCGTCACCGGCAATCTGACGCTGCGTTTGAAGGATGTGCCGTGGGACCAGGCGCTCGACATCATTCTGCAGAGCCGTGGCCTCGATCAGCGCAAGAACGGCAATGTCGTTTGGATCGCGCCGCGTGACGAGCTGGCAGCCAAGGAAAAGGCCGAGCTCGAAGCCAAGCAGAAGGTCAACGAACTGGAGCCGTTGCGTACTGAGACCTTCCAGCTCAAGTATCACAATGCGGAAGCCTTCCAGAAGATTCTGTCCGACGATAAGCAGAAGCTGCTGTCGGCTCGCGGCAGCGCCGTGATCGATACGCGCACGAATACCCTGTTCATCTCGGATATTCCGACCCGTCTGGAGGAGATCCGTACCCTGGTCAACAAGGTTGACGTCGCTGCCAAGCAGGTGGTGATCGAGGCACGCATCGTGATCGCATCTGACGCTTTCTCGCGTGACTTGGGTGTGAAGCTTGGCCTGCAAGGGCAGAACATCAAGAACTCGACCAAGACCGGCTTCTCCGGCTCGGCTAGCGGCGCTACGTCGCTGGCGAGCGGCACGGCGGTAGGTAGCCTTGGCTCGTCGGATTTCAACGTGAATCTGCCATCTGCCGCAACGACCAATGGATCGCTCGGTGTGGCCGTCTTGAACGCCGCGCGTGGCGTGCTGTTGAACCTTGAGCTGCAGGCGATGGAAACCGACGGACGAGGCAAGGTGGTGTCGAGCCCGCGCGTCGTGACCGGCGATCGTCAAAAGGCCAAGATCGAGCAAGGTACGGAGGTGCCCTACCGCGTGACGACGTGTAACGGCGGGACGTGTACGCAGACCGTGCAGTTCAAGAATGCTGCACTGTCGCTCGAAGTGACCCCGCGCATCACACCGGACGGTAAGATCTCGATGGACTTGGCGGTGACCAAGGATCAGGTCGACAAGGTGGCTGGCTTCGACGATTTCGTCATCAACAACAAGCGGGTGAATACGACCGTGCTGGTTGGCAATGGCGACACGGCGATTATCGGTGGCATCTATGAGCAGGATCTGCAGAGCATCGAAAGCAAGGTTCCGTTCCTCGGTGATGTGCCGATTCTCGGTCATCTGTTCAAGTCGAACTCCAAGAGTGACAAGAAGACCGAACTGCTGATTTTCATCACGCCCAAGGTGCTCGACGAGAATCTCTCGCTTCGCTAAGCCTGACGGTTTGGTTACAATGCCTGCCATGAAAATGGCAGGCAATATTTTTTTGGTCGGCATGATGGGGGCCGGCAAAACCACTGTTGGGCGTCTGCTGGCGAAGAAGCTCCATCTCGAATTTATCGATTCCGATCATGAAATCGAGCATCGCACCGGCGTCCGGATTCCGGTGATATTCGAGATCGAGGGCGAGGCGGGGTTTCGCGAACGCGAGCATGAAACCATCGTCGATCTGGTCAAGCGCCCCAACATTGTGTTGGCGACCGGCGGCGGTGCCGTGTTGCGCGAGGACAATCGTACCGCCTTGCGTGCCCATGGCACGGTCATCTACCTGTGCGCCAGCATCGATGCGATTCTCGAGCGCACCAAGCACGACAAGAGCCGCCCGCTGCTGCAAACCGAGAATCCACGCGCCAAGCTGATGGCCTTGCTTGAGCAGCGCGATGCACTGTATCGCGATGTCGCCGACATCGTGATCGATACCGCCCATCAGAACGTCCACAGCCTCACTGCCTTGGTCGAACGCAAAATCTGCAGCCTGAAAGAAGCGAATACCCATGCCGGCAATGCAAACCCTTCAGCTTGAACTCGATAACCACGCCTATCCGATCCATATTGGCGAGGGGCTGCTGGCCAATGCCGACCTGATCAAGCCGGCACTCAAGGGGCAAAAGCGGGCTGTCGTCGTCACCAATGAGACGGTGGCACCCCTGTATCTCGCCCAATTGCAGGCAACCCTGGCCAGCCTGGACTGCAGTATCGTCCCGATCGTGTTGCCCGACGGTGAGCACCACAAGAACTGGCAGACGCTGAACCTGATCTATGAAGGCATGCTGCGCGCCAACTGCGAGCGCAAGACACCTGTGATCGCGCTGGGTGGTGGCGTGGTGGGCGACATGGCGGGCTTTGCCGCCGCGACCTATCAGCGCGGTGTGCCTTTCATTCAGGTACCGACGACCTTGCTGTCCCAGGTCGACTCGTCGGTTGGCGGTAAGACGGCGATCAACCATGAGCTGGGCAAGAACATGATCGGTGCGTTCTACCAGCCGAACCTCGTGCTTGCCGACACCTCGGTGCTGGCGACGCTGTCTGATCGCGAGCTGCGCGCGGGCCTGGCGGAGGTCATCAAGTACGGTATTCTGGGCGACCTGCCATTCTTCGAGTGGCTGGAACAGAACATCGATGCGCTGATCGCTCGCGATACGGATGCACTGCAATATGCGATCAAGCGCTCTTGCGAAGACAAGGCCCGCATCGTCGAGGCGGATGAGAAAGAGGGCGGGGTGCGTGCGCTGCTGAATCTTGGGCACACCTTTGGCCACGCCATCGAAACCGGCCTCGGTTACGGCGCATGGCTGCACGGCGAGGCCGTTGCCGCCGGCATGGTGATTGCGGCTGATGTTTCCCGGCGTTTGGGCATACTGGGTGCCGCCGAGCAGACACGTATCGTCGAGCTGATCCGTCGCGCGCGGTTGCCGACCCAGTCGCCTGATCTGGGGATCGACCGTTACCTTGAGCTCATGGGGCACGACAAGAAGGTCGAGTCCGGCAAGATTCGTTTCGTGCTGGTCTCTGCCATCGGCCAGGCGGTGATCCGTGGTGACGTGCCGGAATCGGTCTTGGGCGACGCCATTACTGCCTGCCTCGCGTGAGGGGCTGGCGGTCGGGGTGATATCTCCCCGATACCGGCCAAATGATTGGAAGAGCCCGCTGTGCGGGCTCTTTGTTTTTGGGTTGCAACTATTCTCGATGCAGGCCCTCGGCCATTGATGCGGTACGCCAGCGTTGCGGACTATCCCCGGTCCAGCGGCGGAATGCCCGGCAAAGCGCGCTGGGCTCAGACAGCCCGATACGGCTGGCGATCTCCGGCAGCGCCAGCGTGGTCGTCTTCATGAGTAGCAGGCATTGTGCCTGCCGGACCTGGTCTAGCAAGCGCAGAAAGCTGGTCCCGTGCGCCTGCGCCAGGCGGCGCGCCAGCGTGCGTTCGGACAGGCCCAGGTAGCGCGCTGCAGCAGCCCGGTTGATATCCGGCTGCGCCAAGTGTTGGCGCAGCCAGCCATCGAGGCTGTCCAGCAGGTCGCCATGCTGGGCAAGCGCTTCGAGCTGGGCCGCCGCATATTCGCTGTGCAGGCTGGCGAGCGTTGCATCGGCCTGGGGCAGCGGCCGGTCGAGCAAATCATTGGTGAGCAGCAGGCCGTTGAATGCGCCCTCAAAGGTAATCGGTGCACCTAGCGCCGCCTGATACTCGTCCATCGCCGCATGGGGGGCATGGGCAAACTGGACTGCCTGGGGCGCAATCCGCTCGCCAACGGCCCAGTGCGCAATATGCACCACCGTGACAAGCACCGCTTCGATCTGATGATGGCTGAATGCCAGGTCGCCCTGTTGCGGGTGATAGATCAGCCAGCTTTCCTGCCCCCCCGCCAGTAGTTGAAAACGGCCGCCGTCGCTGATCAGCCGCTGAAACGACTGCAGCAGTGCAAGTGCGCTGCGCAGACTGGCGCTCGACATCAGCAGATAGCTGACGATATTGAGGCTGGCCGGGCCGATCAGCATGCCGGTGCGCAAGCCGAAGCCCGGCATGCCGCTCATGCTGCCACCCGCGCGCCACAGGCGCGTAATGCCGTCGATGGGCAGGCGCGGCTGCGCCACATCGGATTCGGTCAGGCCGGCCTGGGCCAACAGGGCCGCACGCGCGATGCCCAAACGCTGTGCCGATGCCAGCACGGTATCTACCCAACTCTTGGATGCGCTGGCCTTTGCTGTCAATTTTGTGGCCTCACGGGTCAATTTCTGCTTCAGCATAGCGGCGTATAGTGATCGCAACAAGTGCGGGAGGTGGCGGTGGAACAGATTGCAGATGTGCTGGTCATTGGCGGTGGCATCGCCGGCGTCACCACGGCGTTGGCCCTGCTCGACAGCGGCTATCGCGTCACCTTGCTGGATCGCGACGAGCAGGCCAATTTCGGTGGCCTGGCGCGTGAAGCGTTTGGTGGGATGTTCGTGGTGGACAGCGCCGAGCAACGGCGCGTGGGGATCCGCGATACCCCCGAGCTTGCCTACCAGGACTGGTGTGCTTTTGCCGAGTTCGGCGAAAACGAGCTGTGGCCGAAGCGATGGGCGCAAGCCTATGTCGAACGCTGCACGTCCGATGTATATGCCTGGCTCAAGGATAGGGGGGTGCGCTACTTCCCGGTGCCGAATTGGGTCGAGCGTGGCCAATACCGTCCCGGCAATTCCGTGCCGCGCTTTCACATGGTGTGGGGGACGGGCCAAGCGTTGATGGATGTGTTGATCGCGGCGCTTGAGCGTCACCCGCAGCGCCAGCGGCTGCAGCTCCGGTTCGGCCACCGGGTGACGGGCTTGCTGCGGGAAGCCGGGCATATCTGTGGCTGCCATGGGCAGACCGAGCAGGATGGGCGGGCGTTCGAGTTCAGGAGCGATGCCGTGGTGATTGCCGCGGGCGGCATCAACGGCAATCTGGCGCGTGTGCGTGAGCATTGGCACGGTGACTGGGGCCGTGCACCCGATATGCTGCTCAACGGCTCCCACCGTTTCGCCGACGGCACGCTGCATGATGCGGCGCAGGCGTACGGTGCACAGGTCACGCATCTCGACCGCATGTGGAACTACGCGGCGGGCGTGCGCCATTTCGCACCACGCAAGCCCGACCACGGGCTGAGTCTCGTGCCACCGCGATCGGCACTGTGGCTGGACTGGCAGGGGCGGCGCTTTGGCCCCGAGCCATTGATTACCGGTTTCGATACCCGCGAACTGATCCGGCGCATCTGCGCGACCGAGCGGCCCTATTCGTGGCAGCTGCTGAACCGCCGTATCGCCCTGAAGGAGCTGGCTGTCTCCGGGGCCGAGTTCAATCCCTCCATCCGGCAGAAGAAATGGCTGGCCTTTCTGTGCGACATCCTGTTTGGCAACCGCTGGCTGGTGGACACGCTGACCCAGCATTGCCCCGACTTCGTCGTGGCCGACACCCTGCCGGAACTGGTGGTGCGCATGAATACCCTGCAGGGCGATGGCTCGGTCAGCCGGGCCGCGGTGGAGCAGGCCGTGGCCGGCTACGATGCCCAGCTGGACCGCCCGCCATCGCTGATGAACGACGAGCAGTTGCGCCGGCTCGACTATCTGCGCCGTTATCGCGGGGACCGGGTGCGCACCTGCCATCGCCAGAAGATCGTCGACCCGGCCGCCGGGCCGCTGATCGCGATCCGCGAATCCATCATCAGCCGCAAGAGCTTGGGTGGCTTGCAGACCGACCTGCAATGCCGCGTGCTGGATGACGGCGGCCAGCCGATCGGCGGGCTGTATGCCGTCGGTGAGGCCGCCGGTTTTGGCGGTGGCGGCATGCACGGCCTGCGCGCGCTCGAAGGCACCTTTCTCGGTGGCTGCGTGCTGACCGCGCGCGTGGCCGCCGCGAGTCTGGCCGGCAAGCCGATGTTGAGCGACCCATCGGGCGGCCCGATGTGTTGAGCGCACTTTATGGTCCATCCAGAAGCCAGCTACACGGGCTGTATCCGGCACTGCATGCCAAAACCGGCCTCGGCTGCCGCTCGGCAATGGCCCGGCCCACGGGCCCGGACTGAACCTCGTCGCTCGTGACGGCGGGTCGAGACACCGTGTAGAAAAAACAGATCAAGAGGAGACAGTAATATGCAGAAATCCGGCGCCTGGCTTGCCCGCTATGCCCTTGAGCAACTCGGTATCCGCTACACCTTCGGCATTCCCGGGGTGCAGAACACCGAGCTTTACGACGAACTCAACAACTCCGAATCGATTACGCCCATCCTGGTCAGTCACGAGGGGGGTGGCGCCTTCATGGCTGATGCGATGAGCCGGCTGTCCGATAGCGTCGGCGCGCTGGTGGTGGTGCCGGGCGCCGGCCTGACCCATGCCGCCAGCGGCATCGGCGAGGCCTTCCTCGACGGCATCCCGATGCTGGTGATCTGCGGCGGGGTGCGTACCGATCTGCCGTTCCGCTTCCAGCTGCATCAGATGGACCTGCACCAGTTCATGCGCGGGCTGACCAAGGCGACCTACCACATCACCCGGCACGAGGACATCGTGCCGATCCTGTTCGAGGCCTATCGCACCGCGACTGGCGGCGAGCCGGGGCCGGTGTTCATCGAGTTGCCGGTCAACCTGCAGCTGCAGACCACGACGATAGGCGAGCTGCCGGCCTGGGCGCCGCCCGCGCCGCCGGCCCAGCCCGAGGCGGCATTGCTGAGCCGGGCCGTGAGCCTGCTGCGAGGTGCCAGGCGCCCCGGCATCTTCGTTGGCTGGGGCGCACGCCAGGTCAGTGCGGAGGTGGCCGCCCTGGCCGACTACCTGCAGGCTCCCGTGGCGACGACCTTGCAGGGCTTCGCTGCCTTTCCGGCGAGCCACCCGCTGCATGCCGGCTTCGGTTTCGGGCCGGCCGCCGTGCCCGCCGCGCGCGAGGCGTTTGCCGAATGCGATGCGCTGCTCGCCATCGGTACGCGCTTTGCCGAGATCGCTACCGGCAGCTTCGGCGTCACCGTGCCGGACAAGCTGATTCACATCGACATCAACCCCGATACCATCGGCGCCAATTATCCGGCCATGGTCGGCATCGCCTGCGATGCGCGCGTGGCCGTGCCGGCGCTGCTGTCGGCGCTGCGCCAGGCCGGGCCGGCGCTACCGCGCAATGACCGCCTGTTGCTGCAGATCGCGCGCGACAAGCAAGGCTATCGCGAGGAATGGCGCCGCCATGCCTCGGGCGGGCGGGTCAATCCGGTGCATTTCTTCGATGCCTTGCGCACTGTCGCGCCGGACGACGCCCTCACCGTCGTCGACGACGGCAACCACACCTATCTGGTGGCCGAGCTGTTCCCCGTGCTGGCGGCCGAATCGGGCATCGTGCCGACCGATTTCAACGCCATGGGCTACTCCATCCCCGCGGCTATCGGCGCCAAGCTGGCCTGGCCTGGGCGGGCGGTCAACTGCATCGTCGGCGACGGCTGCTTCCGCATGACCTGCATGGAGATCGTCACCGCCGTCAGCCATGGCCTCGGCGTGGTCTACTATGTGTTCAACGACGGCGAGCTTTCGCAGATTGCCCAGGCCCAGCAACTGCCCTATAACCGCAAGCCCTGCACGGTGCTGACACCGGTCGATATCGGCGCGATCGCGCAAGGTGTCGGTGCCGATTACCGCAAGCTCACCGCCACCAGCGATCTGCAGGCCACCATGCGTGATGCGCAGGAACTGGCGGCCAAGGGGCGCCCGGTGATTGTCGAGGTGGAGATCGACTATTCGAAGAAGACGGCCTTCACCCAGGGTATCCTCAAGACCAATTTCCAGCGTTTCCCCATGCCGCAGAAGCTGCGCATGCTAGGCCGCGCCGCGCTGCGCCGCGTCACCGGCTAGGGTCTCCCACCGTCAGACGCCCGTGCTGCTTTCCGCCTTGGCGGCAAGCACGCGGGCGTCGTCTTTTTGTCGCAAAAACTCGGCACAATGCGATCGAGTATCAAATACTTCAGAAAAAGAAGCCGCCGCTGTCGATTTTTGTGTTGCGCGTCCGTCGTGGCCATGAGCCGACGCCTTGCATGGACGACAGCCCCGCGAGACGGCTCGACCCCCTAACCATCTGGATACGGAAAGGAAACATCATGCTGGTGCAAGCCTATCTGTTTTACGAGGGCCGTTGCGAAGAGGCCATCGAGTTCTACCGCAAGGCGCTGGGCGCCGAAACGATCATGCTGATGCGCTACAGCGACAGCCCCGAGCCCACGCAGCCGGGCATGATCCCGCCCGGTGCCGAGAACAAGATCATGCACGCGAGCTTCCGCATCGGCGAGACGACGGTGATGGCCTCCGATGGCCGTTGCGACGGCAATGCCAGCTTCCACGGTTTCTCGCTGTCGGTGACGGCTGCGGATGACGCCGAAGCCGCGCGCCTGTTCAATGCGCTGGCCGATGGCGGGCAGGTGCAGCTGCCGCTCGGCAAGACCTTCTTCGCATCGAGCTTCGGCATGGTGGCCGACCGCTTCGGTGTGGGCTGGATGGTGATCACCGGGCAGTAACACCTCCCGGCGCGAAGACGGAGGGTACGCCATGCGATTCATGCTGCACGATGAGCCCCGGCGCAAGCCCTCCCACCTGCGGCAGAGCGTACGTGGTGAGCTGCTCCTCAGGCTGGGCCGATCCGACGCCGCCCGCCAGGGCTTCGCGCACGCCGCTGCGCTGGCCCAGAACCCGCGCCAGCTGCCACCGCTGTTGCCGCGTGCCCAAGCCGGCATGGCATCGAACCGACGGCTGCCCCTCGTCCGTCGCGCCGGCCAGGGTGCCCGGCCAGCCAAGCCGGCCCCGGGCCTGGGCGCATCAGTGCTCGCGCAGGAATTCGGCGATCAGGCCGGCGATGGCCTCGGGCTGCTCGCGGTGCGGCATATGGGCGGCATCCTGCACGATCTCCACCCGCGATTTGCCCCGGCCCAGCCGGCCTATGGTTTCGGGGTGGATGAGCGAGCCATATTCGTCGTGCAGCCCATGGATCGCCAGCGTGGGGCAGCTCACCTGCGGCAGCGTGGCGTCGAGCGACCAAGAGGCGAACTCGGGATGGAGCCAGGTCTCGGTCCAGGCGTCGAGCACCCATCCTGCCTTGTCGCCGTGGTATTTCTGCAGACGCTCGATCTGCTTTTTGTCCTCGAGTTGCGCCTTGGCGACGCGGATGCCATGCAGCGTCTTGTCTTCGGGGAAGGTCTGCGCCGCGATCGTGATCAGCGCGTCGCAGTCGGCCGCAAACGCCGCCGCGCAGTTGACCGCCATGCCGCCGCCGACGCTGTGGCCCAGCACGACGAAGCGCTGCAGGCCCAGCTGTTGCCGGATCAGCGGAAACACGCGCCTGGCCTCGTCGGCGATGAAGTCCAGGGCCGGCGGGCTGCTCAGCGCGTCGGAGCGGCCGAAGCCCAGCCGGTCGTAGGCAATCACCTCGCGCCCGGTGGCGCTGCACAGCATGGCGGGGAAGTCCCGCCACAGCTCGACGCAACCGAGCGAGTCATGGAATAGCACGATAGGCGAGCGCGGGCCGGGCGTCGTGGCGTCCTTGCCGGGTGGGTGCCAGCGCCGGACGAAGACCCGGCCTCGCGGGCTGTCGAGCCAGCTGTCGGTGGTAACGGGCGTGGGTGCTTCGACCGTGTGCATTATCGTGTTCTCCATGTAACGCCGCCATGCCTGCTGCGAGGCGGCGGCTCCTCCGGCATTGACTGCCGGGCCTGTGTATCAGTTCAGCCGGTAGGACATGCCGCTGAACTGCGCCAGCAGC
Organism: Chitinivorax sp. PXF-14; assembly: GCF_040812015.1. Taxonomy (NCBI): domain Bacteria; kingdom Pseudomonadati; phylum Pseudomonadota; class Betaproteobacteria; genus Chitinivorax; species Chitinivorax sp. PXF-14. The sequence goes on from NZ_JBFNXJ010000001.1 coordinate 187,240, forward strand.
GTCCCCTCGCGGTTCGTCACGTCGACGAGGTAGTGCGCCAGCCTGGATTTGCAGGATACCTCCCGGGCTTCCGCAAACAGTTCGCCCGCGCTGGCGCTGTTGATGTAATGAATGTGTGCGTTGATGCCGACGGCCTTCTGCCCGCGCGTGTTGCAGGCCACGGCAAAGGCGATGTCGGCCAGCGCGAAGATGACGCCGCCGTGCACGCCGCCGAGGCCGTTCAGGTGCGTACCGCTGGCGTCGAGCCTCACTTTCGAGCCGCCGTCGTTGGCGGCGACCAGTTCAACGCCAAGCAGCTTGGCAAAGCAGTCGTGGGCGAAATATTCTGCCGAGGGTTGCGACAGCATGTCGAGTCTCTCCGGATTAGGTGATGGCTCGATGGTAATGGCTCGGCAGCCCTCTTCAACTGGCGCAACAGGTCAAATTTCGGGCGGATCGGATCAGTGCTGACATTGTCGATATTTTTGCTGGATGGCTGCTGGGGGTCGCAATTGATGGCCATCCTCGACTTTGTCGCCATCTACCGGTTGGTGGCAGCGGAATACCCCGATGCAACCGAGATCGACGTCAGGCTTTGCGGCAGGGCCGGCGGCCAGGTCGTGCTCGGCAACGGGCTGCCGATGCCCGTCGAGGCGTGGCCGGCCGCTGCGGGCAGCAATCAGCTGGTGGTGGTGCCGGGTATCGAGTACGGCCAGCTCAGGCGGGTGCTGAACGATACATCGATCGACCGTGCAACGCTGAGGGCGGTTGTCGCGGCGGGTAGCTCGATGCTGAGCGTGTCCACCGGGGCGTTTGTGCTGGCCGAGTCGGGCCTGCTCGATGGCAGGGAGGCGGTGACGCACCGACGCTTCGAGGCGCCGTTCCGTAAGCGCTACCCGGCGGTGCGGTTGAAAAGCGGTATCGAGTTCGTTGACCATGGCGCGGTATGCACCGCCGCGAGTCTGACTGGGGCGATCTATTGGCTCGCCCGGCAGCTGCAGGCGAGGGGCAACCACGAGGCGGTCAGCCGCTGCCTCGTGCTCACGCAGCAGGATTCATCGCTGGCGGCCGAGCTGTGGCTGGCGGATACATTCGAGCACAAGCGGCACAGCGATGATGGCATCGTCACCGTGCAGCACTTCATCGACACGCACTACGCTGACCGGTTTTCGATCGCCGAGCTGGCCGCCATGATCGGCGCGAGCGAGAGCAGCCTGAAGCGGCGTTTCAAGGCGGCGGCGGGCATCCCGGTGACGCGCTATCACCAGCTGGTACGGGTGGCTCGCATGAAATACCTGCTGCTCAATTCCGATGCGTCGGTCGACAACCTCTGCTTCGACATCGGCTATGCCGATCCCAGGTTTGCCCGCCGGCTGTTTGTCGAGATGACCGGGCTCAGCCCCAAGGCCTACCGCCAGCGTTGCGAGCTCGGCTAGCACTTGCCCTGCCGGCAAGCGGCGCCACCCGTGCCGCTCAGCCGTGCGGGCAGCCGCCGAGATGACAGCCTGTCAGGCACCGCCGCGGTCGAGGTGCGCCAGCTTGTCGGCGACACCGATCCATGCTTCGTGATCCGGCAGCGGGTCCTTGCGCACATTGAGCATCATCCAGCCTGGATGCTGCGCCAGCACCCGGTTCAGCTCGATGAATGCCTCCTGCCCAGCCGGCACGTCGGATTCCGCGAAGATTGCCTCCTCCGGGCATTCCGGCACGCAGAGCGAGCAGTCGATGCAGCCATCGGGGTCGATGACGAGGAAATTCGGCCCCTCCTTGAAGCAATCGACCGGGCACACCGCCACGCAATCGGTGAATTTGCACTGGATACAGGCCTCGGTAACGACAAAAGTCATGTCGGGCCTCCTTATTTCTCGACGAACGCGCGTTCGATCACGTAGTCGCCCGGCACGCCCTGCGACGGCGAAATCTGGAAACCCTTGGCATCGAGGATGTCGCAGGTGTCCTTCAGCATGGCGGGGCTGCCGCAGATCATCGCGCGGTCGACGGCTGGGTCGAGCTCGGGCAGGCCGATGTCGGCGCACAGCTTGCCACTCGTGAGCAAGTCGGTCAGCCGCCCCTGGTACTTGAACGGCTCGCGGGTCGCGGTGGGGTAGTAGATCAGCTTGTCCTGCACCAGCTCGCCGATGAATTCGTCTTCGGGCAAGGCCTGGTTGATGAAGTCGGCGTAAGCGAATTCGCTGACCACGCGGACACCATGCACCAGCACCACCTTGTCGAAACGCGAGTAGGTGTCGGGGTCCTGGATCACGCTCATGAACGGCGCCAGCCCGGTGCCCGTGCCGAACAGGTAGAGATGCTTGCCGGGCCGCAGGTCGTCGAGCACCAGCGTGCCGACCGGCTTGCGGCTGACGAGGATCTGGTCACCTTCCTTCAGATGCTGCAGGCGCGATGTCAACGGGCCGTTCTGCACCTTGATGCTGAGGAATTCGAGATGCTCGGCGTAGTTCGGGCTGGCGATGCTGTAGGCGCGCATCAGCGGCCGCCCCTCGACCTCCAGGCCGATCATGACGAAGTGGCCGTTGTGGAAGCGCAGGCCCGTGTCGCGGGTGGTCTTGAAGCTGAACAGGGTGTCGTTCCAGTGATGGACGCTCAGTACGGTTTCGTTGCTGTAGTTCGACATATCACGTTTTCCTTGGATTGCAGCATTTCGTCGTTGCCGGCCGCGCGTGCTTATACGGCGGCTGCGGCAGGTTCATGCGTTTTGCGGCGGATGCGCACCGGCACGTATTTGTGATACGGCGTGCGTGTCAGCGGCTCGCAGTGTGTGATCGAGGTCAGGCGGTTGAGTGCCGGGCCGATCGGTGCGCTGTCGCGGTAACGCATGCCGTAGCCGTGCGGCAGCGCGACGACGCCGCTGCGCATCGCATCATCGATTTCCACAATGGCCTCGAGCGCGCCATGCTGGTTCTCACAGACCACCCAGTCGCCGTCACCGACGCCCAGCTGGGCCGCATCGGACGAGTGCATGCGCATCGCGCCATGCGGGTCGACCTTGCGCCAGGCCGGGTCGCGGTAGATCTGGTTGGCGTTGTACGAACGGCGCTCGCCGGCGAACAGGACAAACGGGTAGTCCGCGCCGGGTGGCGTCTCGTCCTTCAGCGCGCGCCACTCGTCGAGCATCTCGGGCACCGCCAGGCGGATTCGCTTGTCGGCGTGCCCCAGCAGCGACCACACCTCGTCGTACTCGCGCTTGCTGAAAACCACGCCGGAGCGCTGCGCCAGGATGGCATCGAACAGTTGGTTGCCCTGTGCCAGTTTCGATCCGCCAAAGCCCGCCCGGCGGGCTGCCTGCGGGTACTTGCCGGCAAACTGCAGCGCCAGCGGCAGGAGGAAGGCGGCGGGTGCGGCGTTGCCGGGCAGGGCCTGGCCCAGGGTGCGGTAGAGGATGGACGGCGCGTACCGCACCATCCGCTTGTTGCGCGAGAGCTTGAGCGCCAGCGCGGCCATGAAGCCCGCGTGCCCGGTCTGTTTCGGCTCGTGCCGGGCGATGGCCGACAAGAGCGGGAAGCGCGTCGGAATCTCGCCCATCTTCTCCAGCAGCCGGGTGTAGATCTCGGGCTCCGGCAGCGATTCGCCCAGCGGCTCGAACAGCGGATGCCGCAGGTGGAAGGCATTGACCGGGAACTCCAGATTGAAGCCGGAGAATTCCCATTTCTCGAACTGCGATGCGGCCGGCAGCACATAGTGGGCGAGCCGTGCGGTCTCGGTCATCGCCACGTCGACGACGACGAGCAGCTCCAGCGACTTGAAGGCCTGCTCGAAGGCCGGCGTGTCGGGCCAGGTCACCAGCGGGTTCGAGCTGTCCACCACCATGGCGCGGATGCGCCGCTCGCCTGCCTTGAGGATTTCATCGGGCAGGATGCTCGGCGGCAGGAAGCCCGACACCGAGAACATCTGGTGATAGGCCGTGCGCTTGAAGCGCGGGTTGCGCTCGTCGGTGTTGCCGAGGATGGGCACCAGGTAATCGTGCAAATTGTTCCCGCCCTTGATGCCGAAGTTGCCGGTGATCAGGTACAGGAGCTTTTCGAAATAGCCGTTGAGCGTGGTGTGCAGCGTATGCTGGATGCCGAGGTCGGCGCGCACGCAGGCGGTCGCGGCCGTCGCGAAGCCGCGGGCCACGCGCTCGACCTCCGGCAGCGGCACGTCGGCGCGGCGCACATAGTCCGCCACCGGTATCGCCAGCAGGATGGGCTCGATCGCCTCGAAGCCGAGGCAGTGCTGTGCCAGGAAGGCCTGATCGTGCAGCCCTTCGCGGACGATGATGGCGAGGATGGCGGACAGCAGATAGGCATCGGTGCCCGGTTTCAGCTGCAGGTGGATGTCCGCCTGCTTTGCTGTTTCGGTGCGGCGCGGGTCGATCACCACCATCGTTCGGTTCGGGTCCTTCTTGATCTCCTTGAGCGTATCGCGTGCGTTCGGAATGCCATGGGCCTGGAACGGGTTGCAGCCGAGAAAGATCACGTAGTCCGCATGCTCGATGTCCTCAGTCGTGTGGCAGGTCTGGCGCCCGAACAGGCGGCCGTTGAGCCAGAAGTCGCCGGTCTTTTCCTGCGCCAGCGAGTTGTAGGTGTTGATGCTTTTCATCGCCGAACGCAGCTGGCCCAGGTAAGCCCCACCCAGGTGATTGCCCTGCCCGCCGCCGCCGGCGGTGGCGAAGGCATCGCCGCCATGGGCATCGCAGATCTTGACCAACCGTTGCGCGATGTCGCCCAGCGCCTCGTCCCAGCTGACGCGCACGAAGCTTCCGTCGGGCTGGCGGCGTAGCGGATGACGCAGGCGGTCGTCGTGGTTCTGGTAGTGTTCGAGGCGGGCCGCCTTCTGGCAGATGTAGCCCTTCGACACCGGGTGTGCCTCGTCGCCGCGGATGCGCACGAATTTGCCGCCGTCGATCTCCACCTGCAGCCCGCAATTGCGGGAACACAGGATGCAAGCCGTTTTCTCTGTTCTCATGAATGCTCCAATGCAGGGTATGCGTATCGTGGTGGGTAGTGTTGTCGATTAAATAACGATCGTTACTATAACGCAGGCTATGCTATAGTTTTCCCTGTGTCAACAAGCGTTTGCTTGCTCAAAGCAGGAATCCAACCATGCGTTATGCCCCCGAATACAAAGCGACCGCCCGCGCCAAACTGCTGGAAACATCGGGCGCGCTGGCCAAGAAGAAGGGGTTCGGGGTGACCGGTGTGGACGCGCTGATGGCCGAGGCCGGCCTGACCTCGGGCGCCTTTTACTCGCACTTCAAATCGAAAAACGAGCTGCTCAGCGCCATCATCGAAAACGAGTTGGCGCGAACCTCGGCCATGTTCGACCGCCCGGACACGAAATCCATACTCAAGGCGATTCGCGGTTACCTCAGCGCCGAGCATGTCGCCTCGCCGGAGACAGGCTGCCTGATCCCCACGCTGGGCCCGGAGGTCGCGCGGGCCGATGCCGCAACGCGAGCCCTCTTCGAGCAGGGCATCACGCGCATGCAAAGCACGCTGCAGCAGAAAATGCCGCACGACGGCGACGCTTGGGCCGTCATTTCGATGGCGGTCGGCGCGCTCGTCATCGCACGCGCCATGGAAACGCCGGAAACGCAGCGCGAGGCGCTCGACGCCGTGGCCAAGCATATCGAGGCGATTATCACCGCGGATTGAACATGGTGACGTGCCACCGCCGGGGCCAAGGCCGGCCTCGCGGTCACGCCGCGCGAATGGGCGCCTCGCCCGCTACGCTTAAGCACTCGGGCGTGTCCGGCAACGTGCCCGGCATGATGCGGGGAGCCGCAGGATGCCGTCGCCACAACTGGCAGCATTGACGCTTCACTATCGTCGCGTCGACACGGCGCAAGCAGTCGTGGGCAAGTGGCGATCCACACGGCAATGCATTGCCTTCAGCCTTACTTGAGAATGTCATTTCGTGAATATGCCGCCTTGCCGGTTCGAGGGTATGACGCGGCTGCCTGTCGGGCCTGCAGGCAGGGCAGACGCCAATTCCCGTAAAAATATGACAGGTTTACGTATCAGCAAGTAGCAACTATTCTCCAGAGCATTACGGTCAAAAACCACGGGCTACGAACCTGTGGCCCCGAAGCCGGGCTCACGAGATATACGATGATGAAATGGTGGAAACCGGCTGGATCGGCGAGTGACAAAGTCCTGCCTCCTGTAAAGCGTTCCCGCTTGCTGCTGCAGGCGTTGGAACCACGACTGATGTTCGACGGAGCGGTGGCGACCACGGCGGCGACGGCATTGCACGCCGACGCGTCGCACCTGATCGACCAGCGCCCGGCCGAGGCGGCGCCTGCAGCACGCAGTGCCGCAGCGGAGCTGCTGGCCGACAAGGCGGTTGCAACGGGTGCATCAGACATCACGCAAAAACAGGTGGTGTTCCTGGAGTCGAACGTTACCCACTACCAGAGCCTGCTGGCGCAGATGCCTGCCGGAATGGAGGTGGTGGTGCTCGACGCCAGCCGGGACGGCCTGAGTCAGATTGCCGACTGGGCCAAGACCCATCATGGCTATGCCGCCATCCACATCATTTCCCACGGCCAGAGCGGCGACCTGATGCTGGGCAGCAACGAGCTGACCACGACCAAGCTGGATAGCCGCCAGACGGACTTGCAGGCGATCGGCCAATCGTTGCGCGCGGGCGGCGACATCCTGCTCTATGGCTGCGACATCGGCGCCGGCAGCAGCGGCGCGGCCTTCGTCAGCGAGCTGGGGCGCTATACCCAGGCCGACGTGGCAGCGTCTACCGATGCCACGGGGGCAGCACGGCTGGGCGGCGACTGGGCGCTGGAGCGCAGCAGCGGCCATATCGACGTGGATGCGCTGCATTTCAGTTACGACGCCCTGCTGGCGCGGCCGGTAACCGGCACCACCGATTTCACCACATCGGACAGCAACACCTATAACCCATCCGGCAGCGTGGTGAACGCTGGTAACCTCCAGGGTTGGGATTTCTCGTTGCAATTGGGTTTCACCAATAACGGCGGCCAGACGATCATTGTCGAAAAAGCCGGCTCGGTGACCACGGAAACGGTGGACGGCTATAGCGACGGCAACATCCCCATCTCCTATTTCAGCGTCAAGTCCAACGACAACAGCCACTTCACCTTGAACTCCATCGGCGTGGTGCTGAACGGTTACGATTCCGGCACCTCCGGCGGCAATCTGCAACTGGTCGGCTATATCAACGGTTCCGCGGTCAGCGGCGCGACGCTGACGCTGAACGTGGGCGATGTGCTGCAAGGCAGCGGCGGCTTGGTGACTTTCAATGTGTCCAGCAACAGCGCCTTCCAGGGCATAGATTCGTTCCGGATGCTGGCGGCCAACGGCCACAATGTGACCGGCATGATCGGCATCGGCGCCATCAACGCCATCAATTTCGGCTTCGCGCCGGCGCTGAGCGCCAGCGGCGGCTCCAGCGCCTATAGCAGCGGCAACGGCAGCGCGGTGGTGGTGGACAGCGGCATCACGCTGTCCGACTCCGATAGCGCCACCCAGGCCAGCGCCACCGTGTCCGTCACCGGCAACTTTCACAGCGGCGAAGACGTACTGGCCTTCACCAACAACGGCAGCACCATGGGCAATATCGTCGCCAGCTACAACAGCAGCACCGGGGTGCTGACGCTGACCTCCAGCGGCGCCACGGCGACGCTGGCGCAATGGCAGGCGGCCTTGCGCGCGGTGACTTATTCCGATAGCTCGCTGTTGCCCATTACCAGCAACCGTACCATCAGCTTCGCCATCAACGACGGCGCGATCAACAGCAGCGCGGTGACCAAGACGGTGACGGTGGCGGCGGATGCCGCGCCGGTGATCGGCAACCTCAACGGCGACAACCCCACCTTCACCGAGGCGGGCGGCGCGGTGAAGCTGGATACCGGTACCGCGGCCACGGTGACGGATAGCGATACCGCCAATTTCAACGGCGGCAATCTGACCGTGCACATTTCCGCCAACGGCCAGGGCGGCCAGGATGTGCTGGGCGTCGATGCCAGCGGTACGGTGACGTTGTCCAGCGGCACCAACGTGGGCAGCGTGGTGACGGTGGGCGGCGTGTCTATCGGCGTGATCGCCAGCAACGGCGACGGCGTCAGCGGCCACGATCTGGTCGTCACTCTCAACAGCAACGCCACTGCGGCCCGGGTGAGCACCCTGGTGGCGGCGCTGACTTACAACAACACCAGCAACGATCCCAATGCCGCCACGCGCACCATCAACGTCAGCGTCGCCGACGGCCGCGGCGGCACCGGCTCCAGCAATGTGACGGTGGCGGTGGCGGCGGTCAATGACGCGCCCACCGCCAGCGCTACCGCCAGCAACCCTACCTTCGCGATGGGCGGCTCTGCGGTGGCGGTGTTCAGCGGCGCCAGTGTCAACACCGTCGAGCCCAGCCAGAGTGTGATCCTGCTGACGCTGACCGTGTCCGGCTTGCAAGACGGCAGCAATGAAATCCTGGCCATAGACGGCAGCAACGTGGCGCTGACCAACGGCAACTCCGTCACCACCAGCGGCAATGGCCTGAGCGCCACCGTGTCGCTCAGCGGTGGCACCGCCACCGTATCCATCAGCAGCAGCGGTATTTCTGGCAGCACGGCGGCCAGCGTGGTCAACGGCATCAGCTATCGCGACAGCAGCGGCAGCCCCTCCGCAGGCAATCGGGTGGTAACGCTGACCAGCGTCAAGGACAGCGGCGGCACCAGCAACGGTGGGGTGGATACCACCACGCTGGCCTTGGCTTCCACCGTCAATGTGGCGGTGGTGCCGGTGGTGACCCCCAGCGGCGGCAGCGCCGCCTTCACTTCCGGTGACAATACCGCCTCCACCCCGGTGGCGGTAGATGGCGGCCTCACCGTCACCGATAGCGCCAGCCCCACCCTGGTCAGCGCCACCGTGTCCATCACCGGCAACTTCCAGAGCGGCGAAGACGTGTTGGCCTTCACCAATAACGGCAGCACCATGGGCAATATCGTCGCCAGCTACAACAGCGGTACCGGCGTGCTGACGCTGACGTCCAGCGGCGGCAGCGCCACCTTGGCGCAGTGGCAGGCGGCGTTGCGAGCGGTCACCTACACCGATAGCGCGGTAATGCCCAACACCGCCACCCGCACCGTCAGCTTCCAGGTCAACGACGGCAGCGCCAGCAGCAGCGTGGCCACACGCACGGTGACGGTGACGGCCACCGACCAGACCCCGATTGCCACCGCTAGCGGTGGCAGCGCAGCCTTCACCGCCGGTGACAACACCGCGTCCACTCCGGTGGCGGTGGACAGCGGTATCACCGTGTCCGACCTCGATAACACCACGTTGGCATCGGCCACGGTATCGATTACCGGCAACTTCCACAGCGGCGAGGATGTACTGGCCTTCAGCAATACCAATAGCAGTACCTATGGCAATATCGTCGCCAGCTACAACAGCGGCACCGGCGTGCTGACGCTGACGTCCAGCGGCGCGACGGCGACGCTGGCGCAATGGCAGGCCGCGCTGCGCGCGGTCACCTACACCGATAGCGCCGCGACGCCAAATATTGCCACCCGTACCATCAGTTTCAGCATCAACGACGGCACCAAGAACAGTGTGGCGACAACCAGGTCGGTGACGGTGGCGGCTACCGACCAGTCCCCGATTGCCACCACCAGCGGCGGCAGCGCAGCCTTCACCGCCGGTGACAACGCCACCTCGATGCCGGTGGTGGTGGACAGCGGCCTCACCGTCAGCGATCTGGACAACACCACGCTGGCCAGCGCCCGGGTGTCCATCAGCGGCAATTTCCAGAGTGGCCAGGATGTGCTGGCCTTCAGCAATACCAATAGCAGTACCTATGGCAACATCGTGGCCAGCTACAATAGCGGCACCGGGGTGCTGACGCTGACCTCCAGCGGCGGCACGGCTACGTTGGCGCAATGGCAGGCCGCGCTGCGCGCAGTCACCTACACCGATAGCGCCGTGACGCCCAATACCGCCACCCGCACCATCAGTTTCAGCGTCAACGACGGCAGCAAGGACAGCACAGCGGTAACACGAACGGTGACGGTGGCGGCGACAGACCAGACACCGATTGCAAGCACCACGGGCAGCGCCGGCACTTATATCGTTGGCGGTGGAGCCACGCAGGTGGATGACGGTTTGACCGTATCCGATCTGGACAACACCACGCTGGCCAGCGCGACCGTGGCAATTACCGGCAACTTCCACAGCGGCGAGGATGTGCTGGCCTTCACCAACAACGGCAGCACCATGGGCAATATCGTCGCCAGCTACAATGCCGGCACCGGCGTGCTGACGCTGACCTCCAGCGGCGCGACGGCCACGCTGGCGCAATGGCAGGCGGCCTTGCGCGCGATCACTTACAACGATACCGCTGGCTCTCCCAACACCGCCACCCGTACCATCAGTATCGCGGTGAACGACGGCACCAACAGCAGTGCCGCCGTTCACCGAAGCATCGCCATCCAGTTGCCAGCGCCAAGCATCGCCGGCTTGACGACCGCCACGGATACCGGCAGCAGCAACACCGACGGCATCACCGGCAATAACATGCCGACACTGACTGGCAGTGTGGTGGCCGGCAGCCTGGTGACGGTTTATGTCGATAGTGTGTCAGCGGGGACAACCACTGCGAACGGCTCTGGGGCTTGGAGTTTCTCGTTTGGCTCACCACTGGGCGATGCATCTCATGCTATCACCGTGATGGCATCCAGCGGCGGGGTAAACAGCGCCTTGTCTTCCGCCTACACGCTCGACATCGACACGACTGCACCGAATGCCCCGACCGGCATCAGTGCGAGCAGCACCAGCCAGCCCGCCATCACCGGCACGGCGGAAGCCGGCAGCACCGTCACGGTGTATGTGGACGGTGTGGCAGTCGGCACGGTAACGGCAAACGGTAGCGGTGCCTGGAGCCATGCCCTGGGCAGCCCGCTGACGGACGGTGCCCACAGCATTCGGGCGACGGCCACCGATGCGGCGGGTAACGTCAGCGGCCAGTCCGCTGCACGCGACATCACCGTTGACACGGCTGCGCCGGCGGCACCGAGCGGCATTGGCTTGAGCCAGGCTAGCGATAGCGGCAACAGCCACAGCGATGGGGTGACCAACAACGCTCAGCCGACCATCACCGGCACGGCGGAAGCCAATAGCACGGTGACTGTGTACGTTGACGGCGTGGCGGTCGGCACGGCAACGACAGACGGCAGCGGTGCCTGGGGCCACACCCTGAGCAGCCCGCTGGCGGACGGTGCCCACAGCATTCGGGCGACGGCGACCGATGCGGCGGGCAATGTCAGCGGGCAGTCGTCCGCCTACGGAATCACCATTGACACGACTGCACCAAATGCCCCGACCGGCATCAACGTCAACCAGCCCACCATCACCGGCACGGCAGAGGCCGGCAGCACCGTCACGGTGTACGTTGACGGCGTGGCAGTCGGCACGGCTACAGCTGACGGCACCGGTGCCTGGAGCCACTCCCTGGGCAGTCCGCTTGTGGATGGTACCCACAGCATTCGGGCGACGGCGACCGATGCGGCGGGTAACGTCAGTGGCCAGTCCACCGCACGCGACATCACCGTTGACACGGCTGCGCCGGCGGCGCCGAGCGGCGTCGGCTTGAGCCAAGCTAGCGATAGCGGCAACAGCCACAGCGATGGGGTGACCAACAACGCTCAGCCCACCATCACCGGCACAGCAGAGGCCGGCAGTACCGTCACGGTGTACGTTGACGGATTGCTGGCTGGCACGGCGACGGCGGATGGTAGCGGCGCGTGGAGCCTGGGCCTGAACAGCCCGCTGGCGGACGGCAGCCACGACATCCAGGCCACGGCTACCGATGCCGCCGGCAATGTCAGCGCTCAGTCTTCCGCGCACCGTATCACCGTGGATACGGCCGTACCGCAGCTGCAGTCATTTACGCAACTGGATGCGGCGGCTACGAGCGCCGGCCCGGTTCGGTACGACCTGGTATTCAACGAGGCCGTGTCCGGATTGAGTGCCGACGCACTGAGCCTGGTGACGACCGGCAGCGCGCGCGGCGCCATTACATCGCTTACCCGACTGAGCGACAGCCATTATGTGGTGACGATCGGCGACACCGGCGGCGACGGCTCGCTGGCGCTGGCGCTCAATGGGGGCGGTGTCAGCGACGCTGCTGGCAACGTCAATGCCCGGCAGCTCGCGGCGAATGCCTACCAGCTCTCCACCCCGGTGATAACGCCCCCGCCCGTGGTGTTGCCACCGCTGGTGGTAACACCGCCTGTGACGACGCCACCGGCGACGGTAACGACCACCATCGCGCTGCCACCGATTACGCCCAATATCGTGCTGGCCGCGACGGGTGGCACCGCGAGCCTGGGTACGACCACCGGCTTGGGCGGTGAGGGCCTGACGACGACCGGCCAGGGCCGTGCTCTGAGTGTCGGCCCCGTGGGCGGCTTTGGCGCGGGAAGCGGCCAAACCGGCAGCCTGGGCGCGGGTCTGGGAGTTGGCGATACGAGCGTGCGGGATAGTGGCTTGGGCGGCACTCTGCCCTCATCGACCAATGTGGCGGGCCACAGCGGCGCCGGCATGCCGTTTGTTTCCTCGCTGAGCGGCACGTCAGGCGCGGCCTTGCAGGTGATGCCTGACCTGGGCGCACAAGCGCTGGCGGTCGGGCAAACCTTTAACTTCAGCCTGCCCGCGGGCACTGTCATGGTGCTCGATGCAAACTCGGTCTTGAGTGTCCAGGCGCGGCAGAGCAATGGCCAGCCGTTGCCGGCCTGGTTGAAATTCGACCCGCAGAACGGCCGTTTCAGTGGCACGCCGCCGCCGGGGTGGAACAGGTCGCTGTCACTGGAGGTCATCTTCAGCGACCAAGGCGGCCATCGCGGCGTGACCCATATACAGCTGAAAGCCGCAGGCGAGCAGCGATCCGCCGCCGATACGGCAGAAAAGCTGGCTGCCGCCGGCAAGCCTGCCTTGCAGGCGCAATTCCGCCAGCACGGCAAGGCGGCTTTCGACGAGCAAATTGCGGCCTGGCTGCAGGCTGAAAACACGGCCTAAAATGAGTCGTGTCTCGGCGCCAGAATCGACACCCGGATCAACAACAATAAACCACTAGGGAACACATGACACATACAGATAAAACAGGCGTAGATCGCCGCTTGCCATTGCTGGCTGCGTTGACTGCATTGGCCCTGGCTGGGTGCGCGGTAGCACCGGCCCCCCTGAGCCTGAGCGAACGCCAGGCGACGCTGGCGGCAGACCAGCAGACCATGTTCGGCAACCAGGAGCCGCTGGTCGGGCCGATGGGCCTGCAGGAAGCAATGGCGCGCGCGCTGAAATACAACCAGGATTATCGCGTCAAGCTGATGGAAGAGGCCATGGCGCAGCGCCAGCTGGATTTATCCAGCCTCGACATGTTGCCCAGGCTGGCGGCCGCGGCGGGTTACACCGCCCGCAGCAAGGACAACGCCTCGTCGTCGCAAAACGTTGCAACGGGCGAACAGTCGCTCGTGCCGTCGATTTCGTCGGAACGGCATAACCTCAATGCCGACCTGAGCCTGAGCTGGAACGTACTGGACTTCGGCGTCAGCTACTATTCGGCGCAACAACAGTCGGATCGACTGCTTATCCTGCAGCAGCGCAAGCGCAAGGTAGAGCAGCAGCTGATGCAGCAGGTGCGCGAAGCCTGGTGGCAGGCGGTTGCCGCACAACAGCTCGAAAATCGCATCGATGCACTGTTGAAGCAGGCCAATGCGGCGCTGGACGACTCGCGCAAGGCGGAGCAGCAGAAGTTGCGCGCGCCGCTGGAGGCGCTGAATTACCGCCGCCAGCTGCTTGACGTCGTGCGCCAGATGGGCGTGGTCCGCAACGCGCTGGCACAGGCGAAACCCAGGCTGGCAGCCATTACCAACCTGCCGCCGAGCAAGGATTTCCAGGTGGCGGTACCGGCCGACATGCCGCTGCCAGCGCTGAACCTGAGCGTGGATAAAATGGAAGAGATGGCGTTGCTGAACCGGCCGGAACTGGCCGAGGCCCGCTATAACGAGCGCATCGGCGTCATGGAAACCCGTAAGGCAATTGCCAAGCTGTTGCCGGGGATCGAGTTCAGCGTTGGCGAGCACTACGACCGCAACAAGTTCCTGGTCAACAATAGCTGGAGCGATGCCGGGCTGCGGGTAAGCTGGAATCTGCTGAACCTGTTCAACGCACGCACCATTACCCGCTCGGCGGACGCGCAACTGGAAGTCGCCAAGGCGCAGCGCATGGCGCTCAATATGGCGGTGTTGAGCCAGGTGCATGTCGCGTATCTCGATCTGCAGGGCCGCTCGCAGCAATTCTCGCTGGAAACGGAGCTCAACGATGTTGAGCAGGGCATTTACGAGCAGAACCGCAACGCGACGCTGAGCGGTGCCCAGGGCCGCTTGCCCGCCATCATGGCGGATGCCAGCGCGGTGTATGCCTCGCTGCGTTACTACAAGAGCTACGGCGATTTGCAGAACGCCTATGGCCAGCTGGGCGCAAGCCTGGGGCTCGACCCATTGCCGGAAAGCGTGGCCAGCCATGACCTGCGGACCTTGAGCGAGGCATTCAAGGGTGTTGAAAAGCAGTGGCAGGGCAAGGTTGCCGGAGAGAAGCAGTGAGGTTTCGCCCACTGTTCGGGTGGGTTCTGCTGGTTACCGCCGCGGGTGCCGCCACGGCCGCACCGACGGCAGTGGCCAACGCTTCTGACGGCCGCATCCGGGTGCAACTGATGGCCCGCAACGCCGTCACCTTGTCCAGCGAAGTGGCCGCGCGGATTGCCAGCCTGTCGATGCAGGAAGGCAGCAGTTTCAAGCGTGGCCAGGCGCTGGTCGAATTCGATTGCAGCAGTTATCGCGCCCAATTGCGCAAGGCGCAGGCCGCACTGGAGGCGGCCACTCAGCTGGCCAAGGTCAATGCTCAGCTGGCGCAGCTCAACTCGACCGGTGCGCTGGAAGTCGCGCAGGCCCAGGGCAAGGCCAAGGAGGCCGCAGCCGAAGCCAGTTATGTGCAGACCATCGTCGACAAGTGCGTCATCAGCGCGCCGTTCAATGGCCGCGTGGCCCGCCGGATCGCGGCCGCACACCAGTATGTCAACCAGGGCAGCCCGATTCTGGATATCGTCGATTCCGGCGCGCTGGAAGTGCGCATGCTGGTGCCCTCCAAATGGTTGAGCACGCTCAAGCTCGGCAGCCGGTTTTCCGTCGCGGTGGATGAGCTGGGCGCCAGTTTCCCGGCGCGGATCGAACGCCTGGGCGCGCAGATCGATCCGGTCAGCCAGTCGATACTGGCGGTGGGCGTCATCGACGGGAACGCCAGCAGTCTGTTGCCGGGCATGAGCGGCTGGGCCAGCTTTAAGTAGGGATCGCATGGAGCAAGCCGATAGAGCCCGGGAGCTGGCCGGTCTGGTCCAGCTGTTGCACCGTGCACGCGATTCAGTCGATTCCGCGCAGCTGGGGTTCATTGCCGTCAACGAAACCAGGCAACTATTGCCCTATCGCCAGGCCGCCTTGTGGCGAGAGGACCTGCACCGGCACGTCGCGGCGCTGTCCGGCCTGGCGGAGCTGGATGCCACCGCGCCATACGTGCAATGGCTGGCCGGGGTGTTTCGCCATCTCGCCGCCGGCCACGATGCAGGTGGCGCGCTTGAGCTGACGGCCGATAGCTTGCCCGCCCAGCTGGGCGCCGATTGGGCTGCCTGGTTGCCTCCCCATGCATTGTGGCTGCACCTGGGTGAACACGGTGCGCTGTTGCTGGCGCGTGAATCGCCCTGGGGGGCATTTGAGCTGAAGCTGGCGGAAGAGCTGGCGCATGGGTACGCCCACGCGCTGGCACATTTTGCCCCGCGCCAGAGCGTACGCGAGCGGGTTGCCCGCTGGATCAGGCCGGGGCCGCGCCAGCGCTGGCTGCTATTGGCGGCACTGCTGATCAGCTGCCTCCCGCTGCGCCTGAGCGTGCTGACGCGCGCAGAGGTGGTGCCGCAGCGGCCACTGTTGCTGCGGGCGCCGATGGCCGGGGTGATCGACCGTATCGCGGTGGAGCCGAACCAGCGCGTGGCAAAGGGCGAGCCGCTGTTCGACCTCGATGCCACGGCGCTCTCGGGCCAGGCCGCCATCGCGGCACGCGAGCGCGACGCGGCACAGGAAAGCTTTCGTGTCAGCGCCCAACTGGCCGTCACCGACGACAAGGGCAAGTTGGCAATGGCGCAGGAGCGGGCAAGGCTGGAGGAAAAAAGCATCGCCGCCGATTACTCGCATCGCGAGCTGCAGCGTCTGCACGTCACCGCCCCTGCCGCTGGCGTGGTGGTGTTTTCCGACCGTAACGACTGGTTGGGCAAGGCCGTGGCGGTGGGGGAAAAGGTGATGACACTGGCCGACCCGGCACAGGTGGAACTGACCGCCTGGCTGCCCGCCGCCGATGCCATCGATGTGGCGCCGGGAGCGCCGGTCTCGTTGCACCCCAATGCGAGCCCAACCGACGCCTACGATGCCGAAATCATCCGCGTTGCCTACAAGGCCGAGGTGGTTGACGGTGGTCTGCTCGCGTATCGCATACAGGCGCGCTTTGTCGGCACGGCCAAGCCACGGCTGGGGCAGATGGGTACGGCGCGGATCTATGGCAGCCGGGCTCCGCTCATCTACCACGTATTGCGCCGCCCGCTGACCGCCGCCCGGCAGTGGCTGGGATGGTAAGCATGCAGCGCCGTGATCTGCCGCTGCTGCGTGAAGAGCTGTCGCTGCACCAGGGCCCGGTGCAGGCCGATGGCTCGCCCAGCTGGACCTTGCACGACCCAAGCATCAACCGCTTCTACCAGCTCGGCTGGGCCAGCTTCGAGATGCTGTCGCGCTGGTCGGCAGGCTCGGTCACCGCGCTGCTGGCCGCGGTCAACGCCGAAACAGCCTTGCAGTTGACCGCTGACGATGTCGACGCCCTCATCGGTTTTCTGTCCCGCCATCAGTTGCTGCAGGTCGCCTGTGCCGAACAGAGCCAGGCGCTGTGGCGCATGCAGCAGGCGAGCCGGCCCGGCCGCGCGATGTGGCTGCTAAAAAATTACCTGTTTTTCCGCGTGCCGCTGTTGCGACCGGAAGCCATGCTCAGCCGGCTGCTGCCCTGGTGTCGCTGGCTGTTCGTACCGCGTTTCTGGTGGGGCATGGGGGCCATGCTGCTGACGGCGCTGGTGCTGGTATCGCAGCGCTGGGATGCATTCACGCACACCTTTTCGGCCTACGGCGGATGGTGGGCGGCGATCGGTATCGGCCTGTCGCTGGCGCTGGCCAAGGTGCTGCACGAAATGGGCCACGCACTGACGGCGCGCCATTTCGGCTGCCGGGTGCCGGCGATAGGGGTGGCTTTCCTGGTGATGGTGCCGGTGCTGTATACCGACACCAACGATGCCTGGAAGCTGCAATCAAGGCGTGCCCGACTGCTGATCGGCGCGGCCGGCATGCTGGCCGAACTGACACTGGCGGTATGGGCCACGCTGCTGTGGTGTTTTCTGCCCGATGGCCCGTTACGCGCGGGTGTGTTCCTGCTGGCATCGACAACCTGGGTGGCCACCGTGCTGGTGAACGCCAGCCCGTTCATGCGCTTCGATGGCTACTTTCTGCTGGCGGATTATCTCGGCCTGCCCAATCTGCATTCCCGCACCTTTGCGCTTGCGCTGTGGCAGCTGCGCCGCTTCCTGTTGGGCCTGGACGACCCGCCGCCGGAACATTTTCCCACCGTGCGCCGCAACGGGCTGATCCTGTTCGCCTGGGCCACCTGGCTATACCGGCTGGTGGTGTTCCTGTCGATCGCGTTCCTGGTGTATCACTTCTTTTTCAAGTTGCTGGGCCTGTTGCTGCTGTGCGTCGAGCTCGGCTGGTTCATTGTCCGCCCGATTGTCGGCGAACTGCGGGTGTGGTGGGGACGGCGCGCCGAATTGCGCTGGCAGACGGAAACCCGACGCAGCGCAGCCATGCTGGGCGCACTATTGTTGCTGCTGGCCATCCCCTGGTCGTCCGGGGTGTCCAGCCCGGCGGTGCTGGGCGCCGCGCAATCGCAGGGCCTATACGCACCCGTGGCGGCGACGGTTGAGGACGTGATGGTGCGCGATGGCCAGGTCGTTCAACCGGGGCAGGTGCTGGCGCAATTGCGCTCGCCCGCACTGGACGCGCAACTGGTGCTGGCCGATGTGCGGGAGCAGGCAATGAAGTGGCAGCTGGCCCAGCAGGCATTCAGTACCGAGCTGCAGCAACAGGGAACGGCCTTGCACAAGCAATGGCAGGCTGCCCGGGAACAACTCAACGGTTTGCGCCAGCAACAGGCCCGGCTGGTCATGCGCGCACCGTTTGCCGGCCGGGTGGTTGATATCAACGAGGCGCTGCACGCAGGCGCCACCATGGCGGAAGGCGAGCACCTGCTGGATATCGCCGGATTGACCGGGGCCAAGGTCGAAGCCTTGGTCGACGAGGCGTCCATCTCCAGCATCCAGACCGGCAACACCGCGAGCTTCGTCGCGGACAACGGCGGGCGGGCAGCCATCAACTGCCGCGTCGGGAAAGTCGACCGGCTCAACCTGAGCGTGCTGGATCAGCCATTGCTGGCATCCAGCTATGGCGGGCCGATCGCCACTGAGCTGCGGGATCATGGCCCGAAGCCACTCGCCGCCTGGTTCCGGGTCCGCCTGGAAAAATGCGATGCGGTTGCCGCGCCAGCCATGGAGATGGCAGGCACCGCGCGTATTCAAGGAACGCGCTACAGCTTCCTTGGCCGCATGGTCACTCGGCTGCTGGGCGAAATCCAGCGCGAATCGGGCATGTAGTGTAGAGCCCGTTTTCAAGGCATGGATGCCTTTCCAAAGGAGATGCCAGTCGCCGTATCCGCCGACGTGGCATTCAAGCGACTGCTTCGATCTGATGCCGGCCATGCCGACATGGCATCGCAGCGTTCGCCTCACGATTGGCGCGATCGGCATTAATCATGGCACGTTGCGCTAGTGCTGCATGGATATCAGACGCCTACCATCTCCTTATCGAATCGAGCTACCCGAACCAAGGAGAAACCATGAAATTCGCGACGGCATTGATCACCGGCGCTTCGAGCGGCATAGGTCTGGAGCTGGCTCGCATCCATGCAAAGAAGGGGGGCGACGTCGTCCTGGTGGCGCGCTCGCGGGACAAGCTCGAATCCATCAAGCAGGAACTCCAGGCACAGTACGGTGTGACAGTGCATGTGATTGCCGAGGATCTCGCCGACCCCGCATCGGCCGATCGCATCTTCTCCGCCACCGAGGCGCTGGGGCTCGCTATCGACGTGCTGATCAACAATGCCGGCTTCGGCGGCCATGGCAAGTTTGCCGAACGTGACCTCGCTGCCGAGCAGGCCATGATGCAGGTGAATATGGTGACGCTGACCAAGCTGACGCATCATTACCTGAAAGGCATGGTGGCACGCCGCCGCGGGCGCATCCTGAATGTCTCGTCGACCGCGTCGTTCATGCCCGGCCCGTTGCAGGCGGTGTACTACGCGACCAAGGCCTACGTCACCTCCTTCACCCAGGCTATTGCCGAAGAGGCCCGCGAATATGGCGTGACGGCCACGGCGTTGTGTCCGGGCGCGGTGGCAACCGGCTTCGTCGCCGCCGGCAATCTGCAAGGCGTGGCCGTCTGGAAGAACGCCAAGTCGGCCGAGTCCGTGGCGCTCTGCGGCTACGAGGCCATGGAGCGCGGTAAACTGGTGGCCTTCAACGAGGGAAAGCTGCGGGTCATGCTTGACTGGATTGTTCCGCTGCTGCCGCGCAAGGCAGTGCTGAAGATGTCGCGCCAGGCGATGGAAAAGACTGCCTGATGAAACAAGCCACGCGCTTCACCGTGCATCCCGGCTGGAAACTGATCCTCACCGACATGGGGGTTGCTCCCGGTGATGTGTTGGCACTGGCCGAACTGCCCGCCGACCTGTTCAGCCGCAGGGATGCCTCGCTGACGCCAGCCGAATACTTTCGTATCTTTCACAGCCTCGAAAATATGGTCGGCGAAGCCGGATTGCCACTGCAACTGGGCAGGGCCATCTTGGTTGAAGCCTTCGATCCGTCACTCTTCGCCTGCCTGTGCAGCCCGAACTTCAATGTCGCGCTCACCCGGCTTGCGGAGTACAAGCGCCTTTGCGGGCCCTTGGCACTGGAGGTCTTCATTGGTAAAGGCTACACCGAGGTGTCCTTCGAATGCTATGGCTATGACCGACCGCTGCCACGCAGCTTAGCCGCGATGGAAGTGGTTTTCTTCACGCAACTGGCACGCTTGGCCACGCGGCACCCGGTCAGCCCGATCGAGATGGAATTGGCGATCCTGCCGAACCCGCCCACTCCTTGCGAAGATTTCCTTGGTTGCGGCATGCGGCAGGGTAACGGCAACCGCATTCGCTTCTCCGCAGAAGATGCTGCGCAGCCATTCCTGACCGAGAACATCGCCATGTGGCAATTCTTCGAGCCCGAACTACAGGCGCGCCTATCCAAGCTCGACGCCGAGGCCAGCACGCGCGAACGTGTGCGCAGCGCACTGCTCGACATGCTGCCAAGCGGCCAGAGCACCATCGAGGAGATTTCGAGCCGCCTGGCGATGAGCAAGCGATCGCTGCAGCGCCATCTTGCCGACGAGGCCGTGAGCTATCAGGACGTGCTCAACGACACGCGGCAGGAACTGGCCAGCTATTACCTGACCCGTTCGGCTATCTCGCCGGGCGAGATTTCCTTCCTGGTCGGCTTTCGGGACACTAACTCATTCCTGCGTGCCTTCAAGGGCTGGACGGGCGTTACGCCAGGCGAATACCGCAGCCTGCAGCGCTCATCCGGCCACACCGCGGTGGTCAGTCCAAATCACTGACCGACCAGCAAATCCCGAATAGACCGTCGGCCGCCCCGACCTCAATGATCGAGTCGGTCGGCATAGATGTAGGCTCCGTACGACTGCTCAGCTCAGGTGCTTGCCATCGAACCGGCGAGAACCCAACCGCCGTTTCGGATCGACCCGGGGCACTCGTGGACTTCCGCACCGCCATCCACCCGAGGCCGGCCAACGTTGCCTTTCAGTCAATTGGCAAGGCTGCCCTTCGCCTTCATCTTGCTCAGATCTACCGACACCGCTTGCGCCTCCAATTCATCACGCTTACCGCGAACGGTTGGGGTTCTCCAGCTAGCCAAATGGCGTCAGCGGTTCGTGTCAGCGGGGTGAGGGCCGACAGCGTGTACATACTCGATCCAATGGCATTTATGGGCCAGCATGGATGCCACGGTACGACCAAGCGTAGGTGGATGCTGTTCACCACATCGCCAAATAGGCACAGGGCAGCTTTGTCGGTGAGGCTAACCTGAAAGTCGCGCCGGAGTTTAATCCTTGATCCAGAGTTAAGTGGCAAAAGCCCAGCATTGAATGAAAAGCTATATCAACCCCCCAACACTTTTTTATCCCGACCCCACCAGCCCCCGGACTTGAAATCCCCCGCACTCGTCACTATTATTAGCACTCCTGTTAGACGAGTGCTAACAACAGACTTCCCAAGGCTGACAAGCCGTGCAGGCCCGCCTGTGCTGGTGATGCAACCTTAATCTTTGATCAGGAGATATCTATGAAAATTCGTCCTCTGCACGATCGCGTGATCGTGAAGCGCCTCGAAGCTGAAGAAAAGACTTCGTCCGGCATCGTTCTGCCGGGCAATGCTGCCGAGAAGCCGGACATGGGCGAAATCCTTGCCGTGGGCAATGGCAAGGTACTGGAGAATGGCTCCGTACGCGCACTTGAGCTGAAGGTTGGCGACAAGGTGATCTTCGGCAAGTACGCCGGCCAGACCGTCAAGGTTGACGGCGAAGAGCTGCTGGTGATGCGCGAAGAAGACATCATGGGTGTGGTTGAGCGCTAAGCTCCCGCCCATCGTTCAACTGAATTCTGGAGATTAAATAATGGCTGCTAAAGACGTTAAGTTTGGTGATTCCGCCCGTGCCAAGATGGTCGTGGGTGTCAATATTCTGGCTGATGCCGTCAAGGTAACGCTGGGCCCCAAGGGCCGCAATGTGGTGCTGGACCGCTCGTTCGGTTCGCCGACCATCACCAAGGACGGTGTATCGGTCGCCAAGGAAATCGAACTGAAGGACAAGTTCGAGAACATGGGCGCGCAGATGGTCAAGGAAGTGGCTTCCAAGACCTCCGACATCGCTGGTGACGGCACCACCACCGCTACCGTGCTGGCACAGGCGATCGTGCTGGAAGGCATGAAGTTCGTTGCCGCCGGCATGAACCCGATGGACCTGAAGCGCGGCATCGACAAGGCTGTCATCGCGCTGGTCGGCGAGCTGAAGAACATCTCCAAGCCTTGCACCACGACCAAGGAAATCGCTCAGGTTGGCTCGATCTCGGCCAACAGCGATGCCGACATCGGCCAGATCATCGCTGACGCGATGGACAAGGTCGGCAAGGAAGGCGTGATCACCGTTGAAGACGGCACCAGCCTGAACAACGAACTGAATGTCGTGGAAGGCATGCAGTTCGACCGCGGCTACCTGAGCCCGTACTTCATCAACAATCCGGAAAAGCAGATCGCTGCGCTGGAAAACCCGTTCGTGCTGCTGTTCGACAAGAAGATCAGCAACATCCGCGACCTGCTGCCGGTGCTGGAACAGGTTGCCAAGGCTGGCCGTCCGCTGCTGATCATCGCTGAAGATGTCGATGGCGAAGCGCTGGCTACCCTGGTGGTCAACAACATCCGTGGCATCCTGAAGACCGTTGCCGTCAAGGCTCCTGGCTTCGGCGACCGCCGCAAGGCCATGCTGGAAGACATCGCGATCCTGACCGGCGGCACCGTGATTGCCGAAGAAGTCGGCCTGACCCTGGAAAAGGCTACCCTGCAAGACCTCGGCCAAGCCAAGCGCATCGAAGTCGGCAAGGAAAACACCATCATCATCGACGGCGTTGGCGCTGCTGAAACCATCCAGGCTCGCGTCGGCCAAATCCGCAAGCAGATCGAAGAAGCGACCAGCGACTACGATCGTGAAAAGCTGCAAGAGCGCGTGGCCAAGCTGGCCGGTGGTGTTGCCGTGATCAAGGTTGGCGCTGCGACCGAAGTCGAAATGAAGGAAAAGAAGGCCCGCGTGGAAGACGCGCTGCACGCTACCCGTGCTGCCGTTGAAGAGGGTATCGTTCCTGGCGGTGGCGTTGCGCTGCTGCGTGCACGTTCCGCACTGGCTTCGCTGAAGGGCGACAACCACGACCAGGACGCAGGCGTCAAGATCGTGCTGCGCGCAATCGAAGCGCCGCTGCGCCAGATCGTTCAGAACGCAGGCGACGAGCCGTCGGTCGTGATCAACAAGGTGCTGGAAGGTACCGGCAACTTCGGCTACAACGCTGGCACCAGCGTTTACGGCGACATGGTTGAAATGGGCGTGCTGGATCCGACCAAGGTGACCCGTTCGGCGCTGCAACACGCGGCCTCGATCGCTGGCCTGATGCTGACTACCGACGCCATGGTGGCCGAGCTGCCGGAAGACAAGCCTGCCATGCCGGGTGGTATGGGCGGCATGGGCGGCATGGGTGGCATGGACATGTAATTGCCTCGCGGCAGCTACACCCAGCTCCAGAAGAAACCCCGCGCAAGCGGGGTTTTTTTGTGCCTGGCCGCGTTAGGCGGGTTCGCTGTGATAGCCGTGGCGCGGGCCGTACGGGGCTGGCCGCCGTGGGGGATGACGGCCACGCTGCCCGTTGCCATCCCCACGACAAGGCGATCGGCCGGATGCCCCGGCGCAGAGCGGCAGCAGGCGCACCGGCTTTGCTACCGACGTTAATCACACCTTAAGCGAGCAGCCTTAAGCTGCGCCCTTGATCTGCCGGCACGCCGTGACACGGCTGCCGGTTTACAATGCCACCCCTATCCAGCGTAGCGAATCCGCCATGAGACCTTCCGACATCGAAGACGACGAGCACGAGAACAGCGCCGGCAAGCACGCGGCGGCGCAACGCAGCACGCTGGTCAGCGTGGTGGTCAATCTCGTGCTGACGACGCTGCAGGTGGCGGCCGGTATCTTTTCCGGCTCGCAGGGCCTGATCGCCGACGGTATCCACTCGCTGTCCGACCTGATCGCCGACGGCGTGGTGCTGTTCGCCAACCATCATAGCCAGAAGGGCGCGGACGAGGATCACCACTACGGCCACCATCGTTACGAGAACGCGGCCTCGCTGGTGCTGGGCGGGCTGTTGCTGGCGGTCGGCATTGGCATGCTGTGGGCCGCGGTGCAGAAGATCCAGGCGCCGGAATCGATCCCCCGCGTGCACCTGATCGCGCTGTGGGTGGCGCTGGGCGCGCTGCTGTCGAAAGAGCTGCTGTTCCGCTACATGCTGCGAATCGCCGAACGCGTGCGCTCCAGCATGCTGATCGCCAACGCCTGGCACGCGCGCTCGGATGCCGCATCGTCGCTGGTGGTGGCGATCGGCATCGGCGGCAACCTGCTGGGTTTCCCGTTGCTCGACCCGCTCGCGGCGCTGGTGGTGGGCGTGATGGTCAGCAAGATGGGCTGCGAATTCGCCTGGGACGCGCTGCACGACCTGATGGACCGCGCGATCTCGGAGGAAGAGGTCGCCGCGATCCGCCAGACTCTGCTCGACACCCCCGGCGTACTGGGCCTGCACGAGCTGCGCACGCGCAAGATGGGCGACCTGGCTGTGATCGACGTCCATCTCGAGATCGACGCCAACATGACCGTCGCCCAAGGCCACGACATCGCGGTGGAAGCGCGCCGCCGCGTGATGACGGCGCATCGCGTGCTCAACGTGATGACCCACGTCGACCCGGTCGACCTGGCCGTTCGAGCCGCCTGACTTTGGCCGGCCCGCCCGGGCCAGCCTGTTTCCGTTATTTGCCGGCCGGTTTCAGCTCGATGCGCTCGCGGTATTGCGCATCGATGTTCACCTGTTTGAACGGCATCGGCTGATAACGCCCGTCCAGCCACCAGTCGATGCCGTCCGCGTAATGCGGGCTGCCCGGGTGGCTCGATTGCCCGCCCGCATTGATCACCTGCATCGGCTCGTCGCGGCCGAAATCGACGATGATGCGCATGGCCGGCACCAGCCAGGTGTGGAAGTCCACGCCGACCGGGTAGGCCGCCACATTGAGCGTCGAATGGTCGCCACCGGCGGGATAGGGGCCGCGGTTCAGGATGTCGTCCACCAGCCACAGGCCGAAGCGGTCGAAGGCGCCGAGGTAGGGCGCGAGCTTCTTGCCGTCGGTCTCCCATTCGTAGGTATGCAGCTTGCCCCAGGCCCACTGGCCCGCATCGTGCCCGAGCCGCGCCTTGAGCAGCCCGATCGCATCGGCGAGCGCGCGTGCGATGATGTCGGCCTTGGTCTCGCGCGCCGGCGTGCGGATATCGTCCCAGAACGGGCTGTCCTCGCGGCCCAGCAGGTGGTCGTCGATGGCGCCGTAGCTCGCGTCGTTGAGTCGCACGAAAGCGGCCCAGGCGCCGCTGTCGGGGCCGCCCAGCTCGTCGCCGAAGGTATCGAGCGCCAGGCTGTGCAGGAAGGCGCCATAGATGGCCGCATCGGCCGACTGCGGCGACATCTCGCCATCGAAGGCCAGAAGCCGCGCCAGTGCTTGCTCTGCGGCGGGCCTGGCGGCCGCGTCCAGCTTGGCGATGGCGGCATCCACCGTGGCGCGGTGGGCGCCGAGCCAGTCGCGGAATTTGTCGGCAAGCCGCGAGTGGCGGTCGAGCTGCATGCGCTCGCTGCTGGCCGCGCTATGCTGGCGGCTCGCCGCGAGCAGCTCGGTGGCGCGTTCCGAGCGCTCCGGGTAATACCAGCTCGAGGTCAGGTGATAGGGGTAGTCCGCGCCGACGGTGCGGTGGTTGGCCGTGGCGATGAAGCCCGCTGCCGGGTCGAGGCTGGCCGGGTGCTTGTCCGCGTCCAGATAGCCCTGCCATTCGTATTCGCCATTCCAGCCCGGGCTCGGCAACTGGCCGCGGCCCTTGGCCCGCAAGGGATAGCGGCCGGTGACCTGCCAGCCGATATGCTCGCGGTCGCCGAAGACCATATTGAGCTCGATCGCGCGCACCTGGCGCAGGATGGGCTGCGCCTCGGCCACGCTCTGCGCGCGGTTCAGCGCGAAGAAGGCATCGAGGCTCTTGTCCGCCTCGAACGCCGCGCTCTGGATGGCGATGCCGTAGCCGCTCCTGACTTCGCGCGCGAGCAGGTCGTGCATCGGCGGCCGGGACAGCACACCATTGAGCAGCGGGCCGTGGCGCGTCTCGTACACCGTCTCGTCGACCGCCTTGCCGCCCTTCATCCGGTAGCGCTCGGTGCGCGCGGTGCACGGCAGCCACTGCCCTTGGTACAGGTAGTGCGGCTTGCCGTCGATCTGCTTGATCTGTTCGAGGAAGACATCCTGATTGTCGGCCATCACCATGGTCATGCCCCAGGCGAGCTTGCCGTTGAAGCCCGCAACCACGCCGGGCAGGCCGGCCGCCGCGACACCCGCGACATCGAAGCCTGGCGCGCGGGCATGCACGTAATGCCACATGGCCGGCTGCGACAGCGGCAGATGGGTGTCGTTGGCGACGATGCTGGCGCCGCGGGCGGTGCGGACGGGGGCGATCGCCCAGTTGTTCGAGGCGGCGATGCCTTGGTTGGTCACCTTGTCGAGTGCGGCCTGCGCCAGCAACAGCTTGTCGATGGCCGGGTTGAGCGTGGCCAGATCGAGCCCCTTGAGCTTGGCCGCCTCGTCGAACGGCAGCGGCTCGTCGCGATAGCTCGGCGCCAGCCAGGCGGCTTTTTCCCAGCCGACCTGCTGCGCCAGGCGCAGGAAGCCGACTTCTTCCTGCAGGTTCTGCGCCAGGCCGAAATTGATCAGCGCGAACACGCTCATCGAATCGAGCGGTGTCCACGGCTCGGGCTGGTAGCCGGCGAGCTTGAGGTCGGGTGGCAGCGGACGGGCCTTGAGCCAGGCGTTGACGCCGGCGGCGTAGCGCTCGAGCAGGCGGCGCCCCTCGGGCGAGGCGTTGGCGAGCAGGATCTCGGCCGAGCGCCTGAGGTTGAGGGTGCGCATGTAGCGGTCGATGTCGAGTACCGGCTCGCCCACCATCTCGGCCAGCCGCCCCTGCGCGATCAGCTTGAAGCCGATCATCTGCGCGAAGCGATCCTCCGCCGCGACGAAACCCTGGGCGTAGACGAGGTCGTCGAGCGACGCCGCGTCGATCAGCGGGATGCCCAACGTGTCGCGCCGCACCGACACGGCGGCATCGAGCCCGGCAAGCTCGATCGTGGCCGGTGGCGGGGTCTCTGCGAATTGTGAACGCAAGAGGCCGCTGCAGCCAGGCAGGGCAAGGGTGACGGCGAGCGCAAGCGCACTCGCCCGTAGCGCTAAGGCTGGGCGATACATGGTTTCTCCTCTTTCTCCGTATCGGGCACGCCGGAAATCCTGCCGCGCGCAACTCCTGCCTCGGCTGCCCGCTTGTGCCCCAGCCATCCGCCAGATGGGCTTGGGCCTCCGCTGTGGGCCTTGCCGGGCCTTTGCCTGCTCGCGGCGGTTGCGCGATATACCCGCCTGTTGGTGTTGTCCCGCGATTGTAAGCACGAGCGTGTTGCAGAAGCGAGTACCCGAGCGCGTGAAATGGCGCCGGCATCGTTTATAATCGGCGGTTTGATAACGATTTTTGCGCCGCACAAACAACATGGAACTCGCCAAAAGCTTCGAACCCGCTGCCATTGAGTCCCGCTGGTACCCGTTCTGGGAATCGCAAGGCTATTTCAAACCCAAGATGGACCCGGCCGCGCCGTCCTTCTCCATCCAGTTGCCGCCGCCGAACGTCACCGGCACGCTGCACATGGGCCACGCCTTCAACCAGACCATCATGGACAGCCTGACGCGCTACTACCGCATGCGCGGCTACAACACGCTGTGGGTGCCGGGCACCGACCATGCGGGGATCGCGACGCAGATCGTGGTGGAGCGCAAGCTCGATGCGGCCGGCGTGTCGCGTCATGACCTGGGCCGCGACAAGTTCCTCGAAAAAGTGTGGGAATGGAAGCAGGAGTCGGGCTCGACCATCACCAGCCAGATGCGCCGCATGGGCGCCTCGGTGGATTGGTCGCGCGAATACTTCACGATGGACGACAAGATGTCGCGTGCCGTCACCGAAGTCTTTGTGCGCCTGTTCGAGCAAGGCCTGATCTACCGCGGCAAGCGCCTGGTGAACTGGGACCCGGTGCTCGGCACCGCCGTCTCCGACCTCGAAGTGGTGAGCGAGGAAGAGGATGGCTCGATGTGGTCGATCGCCTACCCGGTCGAAGGCTCGGATGAAAAGATCGTCGTCGCCACCACCCGTCCCGAGACCATGCTCGGCGACGTGGCCGTGGCCGTGCATCCGGAGGACGAGCGCTACCAGCACCTGGTCGGCAAGAAGCTGCGCCTGCCGCTGGTCGAGCGCTCGATCCCGGTGATCGCCGACGATTACGTCGACCCGGCTTTCGGTACCGGCTGCGTGAAGATCACCCCGGCGCACGATTTCAACGACTACCAGATCGGTAAACGCCACAATCTGGAGCCGATCAGCATTCTGACACTGGATGCCAAGATCAACGATCTGGCGCCGGATCGCTATCAGGGTATGGACCGCTTCGAGGCGCGCAAGCGCATCGTCGCCGACCTCGAAGAGCAGGGCCTGCTGGTCGAGATCAAGAAACACAAGCTGATGGTGCCGCGCGGGGACCGTACCGGCGTGGTGATCGAGCCGATGCTGACGGACCAGTGGTTCGTCGACATGAACGACATCGCCGCCCGCTCGTTGAAGGTGGTGGCCGATGGCGAAGTTGGCTTCGTGCCCGAGCAGTGGGTCAACACCTACAACGCCTGGCTCGGCAACATCCAGGACTGGTGCATCTCGCGTCAGCTGTGGTGGGGCCACCAGATCCCGGCTTGGTACGACGAGCAGGGCAACATCTTCGTCGCCCGCAACGAGCAAGACGCACGCCAGCAGGCCGGCGACGACCGCTCGCTGAGCCGCGACGCCGACGTGCTGGACACTTGGTTCAGCTCGGCGCTGGTGCCATTCTCGACGCTGGGCTGGCCGGACAAGACGCCGGAGCTCGAACTGTTCCTGCCGTCGAGCGTGCTGGTCACCGGTTACGACATCATCTTCTTCTGGGTCGCCCGGATGATCATGATGACGACCCAGTTCACCGACACCGTGCCGTTCAAGGACGTCTACGTGCACGGCCTCGTGTTGGACGCCGAAGGCAAGAAGATGTCGAAGTCCGAAGGCAATGTGCTCGACCCGGTCGACCTGATTGACGGCATCGCGCTCGAACCGCTGCTGGAGAAGCGCACCACCGGTCTGCGCCGCCCGGAAAAGGCGCCGCAAGTGGCCAAGAAGACCGCGCAGGAATTCCCGGACGGCATCCCGGCCTATGGCACCGACGCGCTGCGTTTCACCTTCGCCTCGCTCGCTTCGCTGGGCCGCAACGTCAACTTCAACCAGAAGCGCTGCGAAGGCTATCGCAACTTCTGCAACAAGCTGTGGAACGCCACCCGCTTCGTGCTGATGAACCTCGAAGGCAAGGATTGCGGCCTCGACGCCAGTCTGCCGGTGGAACTCGGTTTCGCCGACAAGTGGATCATCAGCCGCACGCAGCAGGTCGAGCAGAGCGTCAATCATGCCTTCCAGACCTACCGCCTCGACCTCGCCGCCCAAGCGATCTACGAGTTCGCCTGGGACGAGTACTGCGACTGGTATGTCGAAATGGCCAAGGTGCAGTTGCAGGGCGGCAACGAGGCGCAGCAGCGCGCTACCCGCCGCACCCTGGCTCGCGTGCTGGAAACTATCCTGCGCATGGCGCACCCGATCATCCCCTTCATCACCGAAGAGCTGTGGCAGATTGTCGCGCCGATGGCCGGCCGCAAGGACGCCGACTCGCTGATGCTGGCCGCCTACCCGCAGCCGGACCTGAGCCGCGTCGACGAGGCCGCGCTGGCCCAGATGGGCCGCCTGCAGGAGCTGCTGCACGCCGCGCGCAACCTGCGTGGCGAGATGGGCCTGAGCCCGGCGCAGAAGGTGCCGCTATTCATCGAGGGCCAGACGGACGAGCTACAGACTTTCGTGCCCTACGTCCAGCTGCTGGCCAAGCTGTCCGAGGTCAACCTGGTTGCCGCGCTGCCGGCGGACGACGCACCGGTCGCCGTGGTCGGCGGCCTGCGCCTGATGCTCAAGGTCGAGATCGACAAGGCGGCCGAAACCGCGCGCCTGAACAAGGAAATCGGCAAGGCCGAGGCCGACCTGGCCAAGGTCACCGCCAAGCTGGAAAAACCCGGCTATACCGACAAGGCGCCGGCTCATCTGGTCGAGAAGGACCGAGCCCAGGTCGCCGAGCTGAGCGAAAAACTGGCGCGCTTCCGCGAGCAGTTGGCGAAGTTGCAGTAAGCAAGAAAAACAGGCCGCGTTAGCGGCCTGTTTTTGTGGTGGGTAGCTTGGATGTAGATCAGCCGTGTTTCGCGCTGCTGTGGCGGCAACGGCTACGCATACCTGCCGTCGCTGACAACGGAAATCAATTTGTCGAGGACGCTTGATGGAATTGCATTGGATTGGCCGGTGACAAGTCGATCCTTTAAGTTGTTTACATAGTTCAAATCGATTTCCCCCTGAAGATTTCCCATTGTTCTGTCTAATGCAATAATTACTTTCAGGTTGTCGATCTTCTTTTTTCCGGCATCTCCTGATGATGGGGATATCATTTGAATTATTTTTTTGTCTTTTTCTGTTAGTGTTTTTTCGAAGTCGATGTCTTGGTTTCTGGCACTTGGTCTCAGGTTGAGAGGGGTTGGGGTGGCGCGAGCAATAGGTGAAATGGTCAAGATGTTCTTGCCGTCTACTGGTAATAGACCGTAATCTGGTTCATCGCGAGAGATGTCTGCATGATCTTCTTTCCGTTGCAGAGTTGAGGGGTGATTTTTTTATAGAGAGTAAATTTGAAGAGTCAAGATCGATTTATCTCTAATTTTTCTATTTCAGGATGTTGCTCCTTTTTAGCCTTCTTAATGAAGGTGAGTAGTTATTTTGTGTGTATTGAATTTTCTTTTATGCGTATATGGCGTGGTTTGAGCATTAATGGATATTGATGGCGAGAATGTTTCAGAAAAAAATGGTAATTAATTTTTCATGGCAGGAGCCTGTTCCCAAACTGATCGCTGCAAGGCTGCAGCCCGCAATCCTGCGCAGGATGCAATCGGCGCGCCCAACATGGCCGACGTCGGCTTTGCCGCAACGGTTGATATGCTGTACAGCACCTTGATTACACCTGCCCGTGCTGACGGCACGCTTGGACGGCAAGCGGGCGGCAATCTCAGGCTGGCGCCGGCACCTGTTGCCCCGGCGACGGTACAACAACAAATGGAGAGACGATGTTTACGACGATTTCGATGACGCCGATGCCGCTGCGAAACCGGCCGTCGCGGTGGATTCCTGCCGGTTTCGTGCTGGCTGGTGCGGCCAATATCGGCGGCGTGCTGCTGTTCTCGCTGGGCTTCAGCAACACCCGGCTGGGTGAATTGAGCCCCTTGGTGTTCTCGCCGTTTGGCCTGCTCTGCATCATGCTGTGGGGGCTCGCTTACCTCGCGGTGGCGGGCGGCTATCGCCATGTGCCGTGGCTGGTGGCCGTGTTCGCGCTGGAGAAATTCGCCTATGTCTATACCTGGGCCGATTGGATGCGCCAGCACGCTGAGCAGCTGCCGGCCTTGTTCGGCGAGTCGCCGCTGACGGCGGCGTTTTTCGTCATCTACGGCCCGAACGACCTGCTGTTCGGCCTGTTCTTCGCGACGGTCGCCGCCGCGCGCCTGTTGCGCCGCCACTGACGATGGCGATGAATCACTCCCTGGATGTGCTGCTGTCCACTGCCGCCTCGACGCTGCGGGGTTGGCGCGGGCTGCGTGGCAGCACGGTAGTCGAGCCGCCGGCCCAGCCTCTGGTGCTGTTCGAGCGCGAGGATGGGCTGGAGAGCCGGCTGGTGCGCGAGGCCTTGACCGAGCTGAATCTCGACGCCGATATCTTCCCGTGCCCGCTCGATGGCGAGCGTTTTCTGCCTGCGCTGCAGCAGGCATCGGGCGGCGTCAGGATCCCGTTTCTGCTGGACCCGAACAATGGCGAGCAGCATGTCGGCGCCGATGCCATCGTCGGTTATCTGTTCCGCCGCTATGACGGGGGCCGCGTACCGCGCGCGCTGCGCCCGTCGCTGGCCAATATGGCGCTGTCCGGGCTCGCCACGGCAGCCCGGCTGCGCGGCAGGCTGCACGCCAAGCCCTCTCGGCCCGCCGGGCAAGCCCTGACGCTGTACAGCTTCGAATCGAGCCCGTTCTCGCGGCTGGTGCGCGAGCGCCTGTGTGAGCTAGAGCTGCCCTACCATCTGGTCAACCTCGGCAAGCAGCAATGGGCGGACATGGGGCCTGCGCGCTTCCGCTTCTCCTTGGGCCAGTACACGCCGCTGCCGGATACCAAGCGCGACGCGTTTCTCCAGCGCCACGGCAGGGTTCAGGTGCCGTTTCTGATCGACCCCAATACCGATACCGAGATGTTCGAATCGGCCGATATCGTGGCCTATCTCGATCGCCGCTACGCCGCCTGATCGGCGGCGGCCTGGCCGCGATACAGCGCGGCGATCAGGTCGGATTGCGTCACCATGCCGACCAGGCGGTTGTCTGCATTGACCACCGGGATGTGATGCAGGCCGCGATCGGACAATAGAGACACCAGCTCCACGATATGCTGGTCATCCCGCACCGTGACGACCGGGCTCGTCATCACCTGGCCCACGACTTCGGGTTTGTTCGAATGGGTGCCGACGGTGCGGCGGATGAACATCCGCAGCTTGTCCTCGAAGCTGTGGTAGGTGCGCAGGTCGGCGCGCTTGAGGATGTCGATCAGCGTGATGATGCCGATGACGCGCTGGGCACGGTCGACGACCGGGATCGCGGCGATCTTGTGCAGCCTGAGTTGCGCCCAGATTTCCTCCAGCTCGGTGCCGAACTCCGCCATGATCAGGTCGCGCGACATGATGTCGGCGCAGGTGATCTCGCCGAAGCGGCGCCGGTAGGCGTGCATCTCGGCCAGTTGCAGTACCTGTTCGAGATCATCGCTGCTGATGTCGAGCAGCTGGTTGTACTGCCGCACCGCGTGGTCGATGTCCTCGTGACGGAAGCCCACGCGTTCGAGCGGTGATGGGTCGTTCACCTTGTGCGGGTTGACCGCGTGGCGGCGCTGCGGATAGTGCCGCCCCGGCAACAGGTTGTTGACGAGCAGCGCAAACGCAAGCATGACCACCAGATTGATACCGATCGGCCACACCAGGTAGCCGTAGCCCAGTGCATCGATGCTGGCCCCGCCCATGGCGGCCGTCAGCGCGGTGGCGCCGCCCGGCGGGTGGGTGCAGCGCAGCCACAGCATGGCCAGGATGGCGGTGCCGACGGCGATGCCTTGCGCGGCATAGCCGGCCGGCAGGAATTTGGCGCAGCTCACGCCGATCAGCGCCGAGACCAGGTGCCCGCCGACGAAGGACCAAGGCTGGGCCAGCGGGCTGTGTGGCACGGCGAACAGCAGCACGGCCGAGGCGCCCATCGAGGCGATCAGGATCGGCACGCCGGGCCCGCTGATGTAGTGATGGCTGACCAGCGCGGTCAGCGCGATGGCGACGATGGCAACGAGGCCGGAGCGAAGCTTCTCGCCGGCGCTGATGGTGGGCGCCTCGGGGACGAAGCGCTGGATGAATTCGGTGACGGTTTGCATGGCGCAGGATTATCCCCGATTTGCACCAAGTCAGGGGACGGACGGCTGCGGCCTGTATCTATCGGCTCGCCGCCGTGCTGTCACTTGACGCTCCTGGCCGCCGGGCAGAGACTCGGCGGTGACAATCAAACCCGTCCCTCGGCCCTATCCGGGCAAGACAGACCCCCGCAATGGAGACTTCCTCACCATGGAACAAGCGCGCGCCTTCTTCGACCAGCTCAACCAGGATTACCTCAAGGTCCACAAGGCCAAGGAAGACCTGTTCTGGGCCACCTACATGGCCACCAGCGACGACCACGACGGCTTTGCCCGGGCCGAGCAGGCCTACAAGGATTTCATCGCCGACCCGGCCAGGCTCGCCGCCGTGCGCGAGCACCTGGCCCGCCTCGAAGGCGAGCCGGACAGCGAAGACCGGCGCGCCTTGCAGCACGGCCTGCAGGGCTGGTTGGCGCTGTTCGAGTGCAACATCATCGACAACGATGCGGCACGCCAGCACATGCGCGCGCTGATCGAGATGGAGGCCGCGCTGTTCGCCAAACGCCGCGACTACCTGATGCACCACCTCAACGAGCAGGGCGAGCGGGAAGAGGCCTCGCTGAGCATGCTGTCCACCAATATGGGCACCAACCCGCACGAGGCGGCGCGCAAGAGCTCGCACGACGCGCTGCTGGGGCTGGAGCGCTGGGTGCTCGACAATGGCTTTCTCGACATCGTGAAGAAGCGCAACGCGCTGGCGCAGGCGCTCGGCTACCGCAACTACTTCGACTACAAGGTGCACAAGAACGAGCAGATGAGTCCCGAGCAGCTGTTCGGCATTCTCGATGACTTCGAGGCGCGCACGCGCGACGCCAACCGGCGCACGCTCGACAGGCTGCGTGCCGACAAGGGGGGCGATGCGCTGAAGCCCTACAACCTGCGCTATCACATGAGCGGCGACGTCACGCGCCAGCTCGACCCCTATCTGCCGTTCGCCAAAGGGCTGGAGCGCTGGATCAGGAGCTTCCGCCGGCTCGGCATCACCTACCGCGATGCGCTGATGCAGCTCGATCTGCTCGAACGCAAGGGCAAGTACCAGAACGGCTTCTGCCACGGCCCGATCCCGAGCTTCTTCGACGGCCAGGGACAGTGGGTGGCGGGGCAGATCAATTTCACCGCCGAGGCCAAGCCGGACCAGATCGGCAGCGGCGCGCGCGCGATCCACACGCTGTTCCACGAGGGCGGCCACGCCGCGCATTTCGCCAATGTCACGCAGAACTCGCCGTGCTTCTCGCAGGAGTTCCCGCCGACCTCGATGGCCTATGCCGAGACCCAGTCGATGTTCTGCGACAGCTTGCTCGGCGACGCCGACTGGCTCAAGCGCTACGCCACCAATGGCGCCGGCGAGCCGGTGCCCGATGCGCTGATCCGCGCCCGCATCGAGACCGCGCAGCCGTTCGCGGCCTATGCCGAGCGCTCCATTCTGGTCATGCCCTATTTCGAGTGGGCGCTGTACCAGATGAGCGATGCCGAGCGCACGCCGGAGGCGGTGCTGGCGCTGGCACGCCGTTGCGAGCAACGCATACTCGGCGTCGATGTCGGCCCACGGCCCTTGCTGTCGGTGCCGCACCTGCTCAATCAGGAGTCGGCGGCGTCCTACCATGGTTACGTGCTCGCCAATATGGCGGTCTACCAGACGCGCGCCTATTTCCTGCGCGAATACGGCTACCTGACCGACAACCCGGCCATCGGCCCGCTGCTGGCCAAGCACTACTGGGCCGGCGGCAACGGCGCGAGCCACAACGACACGCTGTTGAGCCTGACCGGCGAAGGCTTCTCGGCACGCTATCTGGCCGACTATTGCAACCAGTCGGTGGACGAGGCCTGGCAACAGGCGCAGCGCAGCATCGCGGCGGCGGCCGGGCGCCAGTATCCCGAGGCTTACCCCATCACGCTCGATGCGCGCATCCGCATCATCCACGGCGCCGAGCTGATCGCCGACAACGGCGTGTCGGAAGCCGCGATGTGCGAGCAGTTCGAGCACTGGGTGGGGCAGCACTACCCGGCCAGCGTACATTGAGGCCAGGCAGGCCGCGCCAGGTGGTCGCATTGAGGCTGGTCGCCGTATCCGCATCTGGGTGCGGCGGCGCTGTCCCGCATGGCGAGCGGCGTGCGTTTCTGCCGCCAGCCGCGCTGGCCTGGTGCGGCCAGTTTGGTTAGGCTTGCGGCTTGTCCCAGCCTGACCGCCACCCATGACCGACCTTGCCATCCCCGCCGGCTTCGAGCCGCTCGTCACCATCAGCAACTATGTCAAGGAGCTCGGACCGCTCCATTATCGCGCCGAGGGCCGGCTTAAGGTGCTCGGCCTGCATGTCCGGCCGCAGCACCTCAACCTCCATCACAATGCCCACGGCGGCATGTTGCTGACGCTGGCCGACACTGCGCTCGGCATCAATCTGTCGGGCGTGCAGGAGCCGCCGATCCCGATGGTCACCGCCAACCTGAACGCTGAGTTCCTCGCGCCGGCGAAAGAGGGGGACTGGGTCGAGGCCCATGTCGAGATACTCAAGCAGGGGCGGCGGCTTGGCTTTGCCGAGTGCCGGCTCAAGGTCGGTGAACGGCTGATCCTGCGCGCCAGCGCGACGTTTGCGGTGGTGGCGCCGGTGGTGCCCGAGCCGTCCGATGGTTGACGAAAACGCTCGGGATTCGGTATCGTAGAAGGCTCAAGGGGAGTAGCTTCTCGCCGGCACATCGTCAATACGGTTGAATTGAACGGAATTCACCCGGTGTCCGGGCAACGCACGTTGCAAGCAAGACCTTGCCGAAAGGCAAGGTGCGTGCGTCCAAAACAACGGCCAATGTCTTTCGGACTGGCCGTTTTTTTATTGCCTGAAGGGGCTTCCAGCGCCCCTGTTTCCACGCGAGGCTAGGTGCGAGCGAAAAATTCCGACACAGCATGGGGCTGATCTGTCGGAAAGCATGTTCGAGCGCAACGACGTATCGCGGCGGAAATGGGGTTGCTGGCAGTGCCCGGAACGATGGGGTACACAATGCAAACAATCGGAACATGGTGGATGTGGGCGGGCTTTTTCGCCCTGGTGCTGGGGATGATCGCGGTCGATCTGTTCGCGCTCAAGGGTGGCAAGGGCCACAAGGTGTCGCTGAAGGAGGCGGGCATCTGGTCGCTGGTGTGGGTGTCGATCGCGATGCTGTTCAACGGCGCGCTGTGGTGGTACCTGAAGGGCACGCTGGGCGCCGAGGTGGCGAACGCGAAGGCGGTGGAGTTCTTCACCGGCTATCTGCTGGAGAAGTCGCTCGCGGTCGATAACGTCTTCGTCTGGCTGATGATCTTCGGCTACTTCGCGGTGCCGGCCGAGCTGCAGCGCCGCGTGCTGCTGTTCGGCGTGCTCGGCGCACTGGTGCTGCGTACCTTGATGATTCTGGCCGGCAGCTGGCTGATTGCCGAATTCAGCTGGATTCTGTACCTGTTTGGCCTGTTCCTCGTCGTCACCGGCGCCAAGATGATGTGGTTTGCCGAGCATGAGGGTGATCTGAGCAAGAACCCGATCGTGCGCTGGATACGCAACCACTACCCGGTGACGGAGAAGCTCGAAGGTGAGCGCTTCTTCACGATGCGCGACGGCGTGCGCTACATCACGCCGCTGCTCCTGGTGTTGGTGCTGGTCGAGATCACCGACGTGATCTTCGCCGTGGACAGCATCCCGGCCGTGTTCGCCGTCACCACCGACCCGTTCATCGTGCTGACTTCCAACATCTTCGCGATTCTCGGCCTGCGCGCGATGTATTTCCTGCTGGCCGACTTTGCCGACCGCTTCTCGATGCTGAAGTATGGCCTTGCGGCGATCCTGATGTTCGTCGGGGTGAAGATGCTGATCGTCGATTTCTTCCACATCCCGGTGGGCTGGTCGCTCGGCGTCGTGGCCGCGATTCTGGCCGGGTCGATATGGTTGAGCCTGCGCCGCGGCGCGCAGGAAGCCTGACCGTACTGCGGCAGGGTGGCCCTTTCTCGGGGCACAGGCTAAGATGAGCAGGTGAAACGGGGGCGGCTTGGCCGCTCCCGTTTCTCTTTTGATCAGAACCAGGCAAGTGTTAAACGGAGTGAATCCATGAACCCACGTTCCATCGTCATTACCAGTCAGGACATGCAGCGTTTGCAGGGGCTGCTGTCGCACGCGCGCCAACAAGGCGCCGAAGAGGCGTATCTGGAGGATCTCGAAACAGAGCTGGATCGGGCGTCGGTGGTGACGCCGGAAAACCTCCCCGGCGACATCATCACGATGAATTCGACCGTGAGCCTGCGCGACCTCGATACCGGCGAAGCCAGCACCTACCAACTGGTTTACCCGCAGGATGCGGACCTGTCACGCGGCAAGGTGTCGATCCTGGCGCCAATCGGTACCGCCATGCTCGGCTATGCGGTGGGAGACCGCTTCGACTGGCTGGTGCCTGCCGGCGTGCGCCGCCTGCGGGTGGACGCGGTGCTCTATCAGCCAGAAGCGGCGGGCGACCTGCATCTGTAGGTTCAGCCAGGGGGTGTCGCTGCCGCGAGGCGGATCGCCCCCGCCATATGGGCGGCCAGCTCGGGGAAGAAGGCCAGAAAATCTTGCTCGAACTCGGCGTGGCGCTCACGCAGGTCGCGGATGCCCTCGCCGATCGGGTTGGGGCGGCTCAGCCGGTGTTGCGAGAAGGCCCGCAGCACCTCGGCGATGCCGTCGATGTCGCGGTAGCGCAGCAGCCAGTCTTCCCTTTCCATGATCGGCAGGATCGCCTGCAGCCGTGGCGGCAGCCACTGGTGCTGCTGATGCAGCTCGTGATAGCAGCGCGCGGTGAAGGCTTCCAGCGGCAGCGGGTGAAACCGCGCCCAGTGCCGCGCCAGGTAATGATCGTAGAAGATGTCGACGAGAATGCCGGCGAAGCGGCGCCGCTCGGCGGCCACGCGGGCCTTGCTCTGGCGCACGATCGGGTGGCTGTCGGTGTAGCGGTCGATCGCGTGATGCAGTGCCATGCCGGCGCGCAGGGTAGCGGGCAGATGCTGGGCCTGGTGCGGTTTGATGAAGTCGCCGAGCAGGTTGCCGACACGCGACTGTGGCGTGTCGGCCGAGAGTAGCAGGTGGGCCAGATAGTTCAAGGCGCGGGCCTGCTACTCCTGCACGGCCACCAGCACCTGGTTGCGGCCGCTGTCCTTGGCGCGGTAGAGCGCGATATCGGCGGCGCGCAGCAGGCTTTGCGAGTCGAGCCCGTGGTGCAGGCTGCTGGCGATGCCGGCGGAGAAGGTCAGGCCGCTCACGTTCTGTTCGCCGTCGACGATGGTGGCGCCCGCGAAGGCCTGCAGCAGCTGGTGCAGGCGCGTGTGGGCGGCGTCGATCGAGATCGGCGCGAAGACGATGCAGAACTCCTCGCCGCCGTAACGGCAGCAGAAATCAGAGCCACGAATGCCGTCGCGCAACACCTGCGCCAGGTGGACGAGCGCCGCGTCACCCATGCCGTGGCCGTGGGAGTCGTTGAGGCGTTTGAAGTTGTCGAGGTCGATCAGCGCCACGCATACCGACCAGTTTTCGCGGATGGCCAGCTGTAGCACCTGCGGCAGTGCCTCACTCAGGTGGCGGCGGTTGTAGAGCCCGGTCAGCGGGTCGCGGATGGCCTGTTCGCGCAGCGCGGCCTGCAGCGCCTCGATGTCGGCCAGGCGGTCGGCCAGCTCCTGGTTCAGCGCCGCCAGCGCTTGGCGCGCAGCCTCGGTCTCGGCGTGGTCGTGCTGGGCGATGTCGCGCGCGGCTTTCGCCTCCTGCAGCTCGTACTGCACCTGCAGCGTCAGGTAGCGCGTTTCGTTGGCGGTATCGGTCAGGCGGTGATAGTGCGTGTGGAACTCGCGGTGCAGCTCGTAGGCGCGCTGGTGCTCGCCGGCCTGCGCCTGCAATTCGGCTTGCAGCGACAGCGTGTTGAGCAGTAGCTGGTCGTCGTGCGACAACCGGGCGGCCTCGTGCGCCACGCTGGTCTGGCGCAGTGCCTCCGGCAGTACCCCGGCGTGCTGGGCCAGCAGAGCGGCCAGATAGGCGAGATAGCCGGCAAAGAAGGGGTCGTCTTCATCCTTCAGGTAATGCCTGGCCTGGCTGTGGTATTCGACGGCCTCGTCCCAGCGCTGCAGGCGGGTGCAGGCATGGGCCGCGACGGCAAGCAGGAAGCCGTAATCGCGCGGGGTCACGTCATCGCTGCCGAGGTGGATGCGGGCCACGACCAGATCGAGTGCCTGTGCCGACTCGTTGCGGTTGAGCTGGCACAGGGCCAGGTTGGCGGTGAACAGCGCGATCTGCGTGCGGCTGCCGGCCGCGTGAATGGCGATCAGCGCGTCGCTGAGCAGCTTGTGGGCAAGGTCGTCGTTGCCGACGTTGAGCTGGTAGACGCCGATATTGTGGCTCAGAAAGGCGGTGATCGCGTTGTACGGATAGGGGCCCAGCGCCGCGAGCGCCTGGTAGGCCAGGCGCAGGCCTTCGGTCGCGTTGCCGACATTGTGCTCGGCGATGCTGAGCGTGTTGAGCAGGGCGGCGTAGTCCGGCACCTGCAGATTGGCTTCGGCTTGTTGCAGCAGCGTGTGCAGCCGGGTGCGCGCCCGCTCCGCCTCGCCGTGGCCGAGCTCGGCTTGCGCCACACCCAGGTTGGCACGCAGATAGCCGACATGGTCGCCGTGGCGTGCGCAGTCGTCAGCAATCTGACCCAGCCTGGCGATGCCGGCACGCACATCGCCCTGCCGTGTTTCGTGCAAAGCCAAGGCCAAGCGGGCATGCGATTGGCCGTGCAGATAGTTCTGCTCGATCGACTTGCGCAATGCTTCTTCTGCCGCGCGGAGGGCACGATCAGGCTCGCTCTGCAGCCATTCCCAAGCCTGCTGATTGAGCTCGTCGATGGCGAAATGAAGATCCGACGTGCCGTTCACCGCATGTGTCTCCAGACAATTTTCGTTTCGCTGATATTACACCATTGGCAACTCCTCTGGGTCATCGTTTGCTTGCTATTGGCATAAAATGGCGTGTTTTTTGATTTTGAATTTGCGCCTTATCTTCATGTTTAAATTAGAAAATATTGATTATCTTGTATTGTGGATAAGTGATTTGCCGTATTGGCGGTCGGGCCCTGTTCCGGCTTGGCCGCCGGCCGTGCGGCGAAGCGGAATGGGTGAATTTGCAACACCTGGCAGGCCGGCTGCGACAAAATTGACGCCACCATGACCTTTACCCTTGCCGAGGCCGTCGAGGCCGAACTAGAAATCAAGAAAAGCCGCTTCATTGCCCATGTCGCGCCGGTGGCGTCACGGCAGGCCGCCATGGTCTTGCTGTCGCAGTTGCGCGACCGTTACCCCGACGCGGGACACCATTGCTGGGCGATGCTGGCGGGCAACGAGGCCGGGGCGAACGACGACGGCGAGCCATCGGGCACGGCCGGCAAGCCGATGCTCAACGTGCTGCAGCACAAGGCACTGCAGGATGTGTGTGCCGTGGTGGTACGCTATTTCGGCGGCGTCAAGCTCGGCGCCGGCGGGCTGACGCGGGCCTATGGCCAGGCCGTATCGCTGGCACTGCAGCAGGCCCGTCTGGTGCCGGTGGTTGCGATGGCCAGGCTGTCGCTGCTGATCGAGCCGGCGCTCGAACACCGCGTGCGCCACTGGTGCGCGCAGGCCGGTGTAGTAGTGGTGGGCGCGGAGAGTTACGACCAGCTGCGCCGCCTCGATCTGGACTTG
Source organism: Chitinivorax sp. PXF-14 (assembly GCF_040812015.1). NCBI lineage: Bacteria > Pseudomonadati > Pseudomonadota > Betaproteobacteria > Chitinivorax > Chitinivorax sp. PXF-14. Next base: position 228,725 of record NZ_JBFNXJ010000001.1, read on the forward strand.
CCGCAGGCGCAGTGCGCCGCGGCCAGGGCGGAGCTCGACAACCTGACACAAGGGCGGGCTCGTTGGCTGGATGAATTGGGCACGGGCATTACTTGAGGTGAACCGAATCATCCAAGCGCAGCAGTAAGCCGTACATTGCGGATCAGCCCTGCGAGGCGTCACCCGATGTACGGAAGGGAGGCAACATGGCTCACGAACAAGACGCCCGGATGCGGCGTATCCTCGGGACGGATCTGGTACGTGCCGCGCGGCGCGAGGGCTGGCACATGCCTTGCCCGCCGACGCCGGCCACCCGGCAAGTAGCGAGCCCCGAGGCATTGCGGCAACCCGACAGCAAGGCCGGCGGCACCCGCTGAACCGGCGCCGTGCCCTGGTGTGCGATGGCTCAGTCGTCGAGTGCGGTGAAGCGCTGCAGCGTCTTGCCGTCGACCGTGATCTGCTCGAAGAACACGGCCTTGGGGCGGGCCCAGATCGAGCCATCCGCCGCGCGGTAGATGATCAGCGGGGTCAGGTCGGATTCGAGCGTTGCCTCACAGACCAGTTCATACAGCCCGCCCTTGTAGTGGCGATAACGTGTGTTCATGCGCTGTGCTCCTGTGTCGTGTGCATCGTGGTTACGGTGGCGGGGTATCGGCCAGCTTGTCGCGCAGGTCGTCCGGCAGCGCTGCCTCGGGGTGTTCTTCGCGGTAGCGCTTGAGCACCGCCTTGGCGCCCGCCAGCGTCAGGCCGGGCAGCGGGTAGGGCTGGCCTGCCATGATGTTTCTGCGTGGGGTGATATATCTTGAACGGCGGGCACCGACGAAAAGGATCGAGCCGGTCGAATATATTACCGTGCTGCGTGTCGCTTGCGCTTACAACTGCCTCGGGCCTCGCCTGACTGCTCGGTACGGGATGGCGAGCGAACGGCCCCGGGCCCGCCCCCGGCAAGCAGCCGGATCAAGGCGGAGGGCAGGCTGCTGACGCTGCCCGATCAGGCCGGCGAGCGCTATACCGCCGACACCAGGCAGCGGGCTGGTTGATGTGCGAAGAAGGTGGGAATGGTTTATGCTTTGATGATTATGCCAAAACGATTCTCTTGAAAGGGCATGGACCATGAAGACGGGGTCGTCGACTTCGTTCGAGCATGCGGCGCTGGCTGCCGCGCTGACCTATCGGCTGTCGTCGCCGGGCCACCTGCTGCATGGCCTGCTCGACTGGCTGCCGCATGTGCACCGCGTCTACCGCCTGCATCTGGCCGATGGCGACATGTGCCTCAACGTGCTCGTCGATGGCGATTGCTATGTGGTGCATGACGAGACGAATCGCTTCAAGCATGCCTACATCACGCTGCTCGACACCCACGACGGCCATTGCAGCTATGTGATTGCGCATTCGCGGCGCGAGGTCAGCTACCACTGGGATCATGGCGAGCTGACGCTGCAGGCTCAGGGCGACCCGGCCCTGCGCTGCCGCATCATCGACGAGCGGCGCCCGGCCGCCGGCTGACACCGGCAAATTTTGCTGGCCCCCGGCAATTTTGTGCCGGCCTAGGGTGGCCACCATTGCCGGGGCCACAAAAAAAACGGCAACGGACCGAGCCGTTGCCGTACGAGGTGCCCCAACCTCGCAAACAGTCTGTGCCGGCCGCCGCGAGAGCGGCGGCGTGGCTGCCAGGCTTGCCTTGATCTCTCCGCAAGTTCCACGCCAGCGATGGCCAAGTCGCTGTTTCTACTTCTTTATTCCACAGAAAATATATTCGTTGTGTAAAGCGGGCCGACACCGGATTTAAGGCGTGGCCGGGCCTTCGCGGCGGCCCTCGTCGCCGAGCCACTGGCGCAAGGCCGCGAGCTTGGGGTGCTCCGCCTGTGCCGGGCGGCAGGCGAGGTAATAGCCCAGCCCCTTGTCCAGCACCAGCGGGAACGGCGCCACCAGCCGCCCGGCGGCGAGATCGTCGGCACATAGCGCGAGATCCCCTATGGCCACGCCATAGCCCTGCGCTGCTGCATTCATGGCCTGGTCCAGCGTGTCGAACGATTGCCCGCGCGCCACGTCGATCGAGTCGGCGCCGGCCAGCGTCAGCCAGTTGCGCCAGTCGACATGATCTTCGCTTGGGTGCAGCAGCGTCTCGCCGGCGAGCTCTGTGGGCTGGCGCAGGCGCGCGGCGACGGCCGGCGAGCACAGCGGCGTCATGCGCTCGGCGAACAGGCGGGTGAGGTGCATGCCACGCCAGTCGCCGCTGCCGTAGAGGATGCAGGCGTCGAAATCCTCGCGATCGAAATCGACTTCGTTCTTCCACGCCGCAGTCATGCGGATCTGGTATTGCGGCCAGGCCGCCTGGAAGCGTTCCAGCCGGGGCAGGAACCAGCGGATAGCGAAGCTCGGCGGGAGCCGGAACTTGATGTCGTTGCATTGCGCGGCCAGCTGGGCCGAGGCCTCAGCCAGGCGGGCGAAGCCTTCGCGCACGCCGGGCAGCAGTGCGCTGCCCTCGGCTGTCAGTGCCAGGCCGCGGGCACGGCGCAGGAACAGCGGTACGCCGTAGTGCGCCTCGAGCATCCTGATCTGGCGGCTCACCGCGCCTTGCGTCACGTGCAGCTCGTCGGCGGCGCGGGTCAGGTTGAGGTGGCGCGCGGCAACTTCGAATACCTGCAGCGCATTGAGGGGCGGGAGACGTGACATCTTGCATTAGCCAATAGTTTTTCTCATGGCTAGTATGCCGATAAATCGATGGTGCGGGTAGCCGGCCATGGCTAGGATTTGTCGATGGATTCGGCGTTCTGCCGGGGCCTGTCAAGGCATGACATATTTTAAGGGCTGGCAAGCGGCGCTGACGGCGTGCGCAGCATCGAAGGAGAGATTGATGAAGCAAGTTGCACTGGTGGCTGCGCTGGTTCTGTCGGCGTTTGGCGCAGCGACGGCTCAGGCCAAGGAATGGAAGACCATCCGTATCGGGCTGGAGGCCGCCTACAAGCCGTTCACCTACAAGACGCCGGACGGCAAGCTGGCCGGTTTCGACATCGATATTGCCAATGCCCTGTGCGCGCAGATGAAGGCCCGCTGCAGCTTTGTCGAGCAGGATTGGGACGGCATCGTGCCGGCGCTCAACGCGCGCAAGTACGATGTGATCATCTCGTCGATGACGATTACCGACGAGCGCCGCAAATCGGTCGAATTCACCGACAAATACTATGAAGCGCCGTCGCGCCTCGTTGCCAAGTCAGCCACCCATCTCGCCGGCACGGCCGACAGCCTGAAGGGCAAGAAGATCGGCGTGCTGCGTGCCTCGACCGAGGAAGAGTACGCGCAGGACGTCTACACCAAGGCCGGCGCCACGGTGGTGCCCTACAACTCGCAGAACGAGGCTTTCCTCGACCTGACCAGCGCGCGGCTCGACGCCACACTGGTGAACAGCGTGGTGGGCCGCACCGATTTCCTCGACACGGCGGCAGGCAGGGGCTACGAGTTCGTCGGCCCGGTGCTCGACGACCCGAAATACTTCGGCCACGGTGCCGGCATCGCGCTGCGCAAGGCCGATGCCGACCTGCGCGACCAGTTCAACGCCGCGCTCAAGGCCATCCGCGCCAACGGCGTCTACAAGACCGTGCAGGCCAAGTACTTCAACTTCGACATCTACGGCAAATAAGCGGGGCAGCGGCGGGCTGGCCCCGCCGCACCCGTGCGAGCTCATCATGATCGGCGCCCATATCGACATCCATCTCGACCGCATCGAGCACAATGCCCGCGTGCTGGTCGAGGCCTGCCAGGCGGCGGGCATCGCGGTGGCTGGCGTGACCAAATCCACCTGCGGCTCGCCCCGCGTGGCGCAGGCCATGGTGCGCGGCGGCGTCGCGCAGATCGCCGATTCGCGGCTCGACAACCTGGCCCGGCTGCGCCGTGCTGGCGTGACCGCGCCCTTGCTGCTGCTGCGCGCGCCGTCACCGCTCGAAGTCGAGGCGGTGCTGCGCCACGCCGACATCAGCCTGCAATCCGAGCTGTCGACGCTGCGCCTGTTGTCGCAGCGGGCGGTGGCGGCGGGCATCGAGCACGACGTGATCCTGATGATCGAATTGGGTGACCTGCGCGAAGGCATCATGCCAGCCGACGTCATGGCCCATGTCGAACAGGTGCTGGCGCTGCCGGGCTTGCATCTGTTGGGGCTCGGCGCCAACCTGGCCTGCGTCAGCGGCATCCAGCCGACGGTGGACAACCTCGGCAGCCTGGCGCATCTGGCCGCCGAGGCGCGGCGCCGCTTCGGCATCGCACTGCCGCTGGTGTCGGGCGGCAACACCTTTTCGCTGCCCTTGCTCGAACAGGGGCTGATGCCGGCCGGCATCAACCACCTGCGGCTCGGCGCCAGCATCATGATGGCCGAGTCGCCGACGCCGCCGGGCCTGGCGGCGCGCCTGCGCAAGGATGCCTTCGTCGTGCGCGCGCCGGTGATCGAGGCCAAGATCAAGCCGGGCCGGCCCTACGGCGTGGCCGGCGAGAACGCCTTTGGCGTACGGCCGGATTTCGGCCACCTGCCGGACCGGCCATCGCGCCGGCTGATCCTCGCCATCGGCCGCGAGGATGTCCTGCCGCCGGGCCTGTCACCGCTGGACGCGCGGCTCAGCATCGTCGGCGCCAGCAGCGACCACCTGGTGCTCGACGCCGGCGACAGCACCGACACCTATGGGCTCGGCGCGGAGATCGGCTTCACTGTCGATTATGGCGCCCTGTTGATGGCGATGACCTCACCCTACGTCGGCAAGCGTTATCGCGCCGGCCGCCCGGCGGCACCGGGCGGGGGCGCGCCATGAACGGGCTTACTTTGCCCCAACGCCTGCGCCGGCGCTGGGATGCGCTGCCCGGCAACACGCGCGGCCTGATCTGGGTGGCGCTGGCGATGATCGCCTATACCGCGATGAATATGTGCCTCAAGCGGCTCGGGACGGAGCTCAGCGAGTTGCAGTCGCTGTTCCTGCGCGCAGTGGCCGTGCTGGCGCTGCTTGCGCCGCTGGCCGTGCGTGGGCGCGGTGCCGGCCTCTATTCGCGCAAGCCCGGCCTGCATCTGGCGCGCGTGGTGCTGACCGCCGGCGCGGGGCTCGCCAGCACCTATGCGGTGAACCGGCTGCCGCTCGCGCAGTCGACGGTGTTCTCGCTGACCATCCCCTTGATGCTGATCCCGCTTGGCCTTGTGTTCCTGCGCGAGAGCGTGCGGCCGTTGCGCTGGCTCGGCGTGCTCACCGGCTTCGGTGGCGTGTGGCTGATCGCTCAGCCGCAGGGCGGCGACTTCAGCCCGGCCATGGCGGTGGCGCTGCTTGGCGCCTTCATCGAGGCGCTGCTCGGCGTGGCGCTGAAGAAGGGCGCCGAGAGCGAGACCGCGCTGGCGATGATCTTCTGGTCGTATTGCGGGCAGGCGCTGCTGTTTGGCGGCTTGGGCGGTGCCGCGTTGCCGCCGCTGTCGCCCGAGGCCTGGCTGCTGGTGCTGGCGATGGGCGGCTTTTCGTTGCTGACCGGCTGGCTGTTCGTGCTCGGCTATCGGGCAGGGGAGGCCAGCGCCGTCGAGCCGGGCAGCTTCAGCATGCTGATCTTCGGCGCGCTCGGTGGGCACTGGTTGTTCGGCGAGGCGCTCGACCCGATGCTGTGGGCCGGCGGCGCCGTGCTGCTCGCGGGCCTCGTGCTGGTGGCCTGGGAGCCCCGCCCGGCGCGGCTCTGCGATGCGCCCCGCTAGCCCTTACCAGGCCAGCACGCGCGACACGCGCTTGCCGTGGTCGTCGAAGCTGCACTTGTGGCGGCGCGGCGCGCCGGACTTGAGTTCGATCAGCGTGCCGTGCTTGTCCATGTGGGCCAGCCAGGTGATGCGCTTGCGGCCGTCGAGGTCGATCAGCGCATATTCGTTGTAAGCGCCGTACAGCGGCGAAGCGCAGCGGGCGTGGGCGACATTCTGCGGCGGCAAGGGGATGTCGAGCTCGCTGTGCACCTGGTAGCGATAGCGCCCGCCGCCTAGCGATTTGATCGGCTTGGCCACGATCAGCCGGCCTTGCCCTTCCTTGTCGACTCGCCAGAAGTCCATGCCGCCGGCCTGGGTGGGCGTGATCGGCAGGCCCACGCGCCAGCCATAGGCCACCAGGCTGGGCAGGGCATCGCCGCGTACCAGCGTGGTTCCGACCAGGGTTTCGTTGGCCAGCGGGTTGGCGGGTGTTGCCGCGCTGGCTGACGCGGTGGCTGCCTGCTCGGCAGGAGCCGCGCTGCTGGCGGGTGTGGCCGGTGCGGCAGCGGTATTGACGGCAGGGCCGGTGGGGGCCACGCTGCAGGCGGCAAGCAGGACGGCGAAGCCGAGTGGGGCGAGTGACTGGATCGACACGTTGAGGCTCCCTCTATTCAGTGGTGGCAGGCCGGGCCACGGCAGGCCGAGCCACGACAGGCCGGGCCGCGACAGGCCGGGCTGCGACAGGCAAACCCGGCGTGCCGCTGCGCTACCTGACGCACGTAAAAAAGCCCGCCGGACGGGGGCCGGCGGGCGAGCGCCCCAGGCGGGGGTCACCCACCTGGAGTTTGACCACCCGGTAAATTACTTCTTGTCGCCTGGATAGGCGATGTCGGCCCGGCGGTTTTCCGCCCAGGCGGCTTCGTCGTGGCCTTCCGCGCGCGGCTTTTCCTTGCCCCAGCTGATGGTCTCGATCTGGCTTTCCCCTACCCCATTGACCGTCATCAGCTTCTTCACCGCTTCTGCGCGTTTCTGGCCCAGCGCCAGGTTGTACTCGCGGCTGCCGCGCTCATCCGCATTGCCTTCCACCTTGACCTTGATGTTGCGGTTGTCGTTCAGGTACTTGGCATGGTTGTCGACGATGGCGCGGTATTGGTCTGCCACGTTGTAGTGGTCGAATTCGAAATACACGCTGCGCTTCTGCGACAGCGGGTTGGCCGGGTCGAGATAGGGCGGCAGGGCATTGGCGTTGAGCTTGGCGCTGTCGGCCGCGCTGGCTTGTGCTGCCGGCTGGGTGGCCTGCGTCGATGCCGCGGGCTTGGTCTGGACCGGGGCCGGTTGCGGTGCGGGCGTGCTGGCGCAGGCGCCGAGCAGGGCGGTCAGAACGACGCTGGTAGCAAGTTTTTTCATTGTTAACCTCTCGTGGTCATGGAATCAGCACCTGTCGGCGCTAGTCTGCGCGGAGTGGAATGAACACCTCGTCGTCCCGCCGCTGCACCAGGATGGCCGCGATGGCGGGAGGCCCGCCAAGCCGCTCCATCACATCGGCAGCCGAGGCCACGGTGCGGCCGTTGACGCGCCTCAACACGTCGCCCGGCTGAACCCCGGCCAGGCGCGCCGGGCCCGATACGCTGTGCACGAGCAGGCGCACCCCGTCGGGGCCGGCCGTTTCGCGCAGCACCAGGCCCCATTGCGTGAGTGCGGTCAGGTGCTCGTCGTGCATGGCTGGTTTTTCTGCCGGTGGGTGTTCGATCAGCGCACGCCAGTCGATACCGAGCAGCTGGATACAGACCACGGGCCCGACTGCCGCCGTGAGGGCGGCGCCCAAGGCGATCGCCCAGCGACGGTTCGGCATGAAGCGTTGGCTCCTAACTCCTGCGATAGCCCGATGATGCGCGGTGAAACTTAGACGAAAATTAAAGATTCCAGGTAAGAAAGCCGGCGTGGCTCAGCGCGGTGAATTGGGCGCAGGCGGAAAGCTGACTGCCACCCGCAGGCCACCCAGCGGCGACTGGCCCAGTGTCAACGCGGCGCCGTGGCGATCCGCGATGGCCTTGACGATGGCGAGCCCGAGCCCGCTGCCGGGCTCGACCGTGCCGGCCGGGCGGTAGAAGCGGTCGAAGATACGCGCGTGCTCGTCGCGGGCGATGCCAGGGCCGCTGTCGTCGAGTGTCAGCACGGCATGGCCGGCACCGAGCGCGACGCGCAGCGCTACGCTGCCACCCGCCGGGGTATAGCGGATGGCGTTGTCGAGCAGATTGCGCACCAGCACCGCCAGCGCGTCGGCATTGCCGGTGACGCGCGCGGCCGGGTCGAGCTCGCTCGACACCGCCACCTGCTTGCTGGCGGCCAGCGTGGCGGTGTCGGCCAGCGCCAGTGCAGCGCCCTCGATGAGCGCAGTACCGGCGGCCTGCGGCAGGGCCGTGGCGGCATCCTGGCGCGCGAGTTGCAGCAGTTGCTCGGTCAGCCGTACGGCGCGCTCGGTGCCGCTGACCAGGCGTTCCTGCGCCTGGGTGCGGGCGGCATCGTCCTTGGCGCGCGCCAACAGCTGCACCTGTAGTTTCAGCGCTGTCAGCGGTGAGCGCAGCTCGTGCGCGGCATCGGCCAGAAAGCGCTGCTGCCGCGCCAGCGAATCGCCCACGCGTGCCAGCAGCTGGTTGATCTCGGCCACCAGCGGCTTGATCTCGCGCGGCAGCGCGGCTGTGCTGACCGGTTCGAGCGAGTCGGGGCTGCGCTCGCTGAGCTCGGCCTGCACCCGCGCGAGCGGCTTCAGCGCGGCGGTCACCACCCACCAGGCGGCCATCAGCAGCAGCGCCGAGCCGAGCCAGATCGGCCACAGCGAGCGCAGCGCGATGCCGATCGCGCGGTCACGCCGGGCCTGCAGCTGCTGCGCCACCTGGATGACGCGATGATGCGTGTGCACGGCGTAGACGCGCCATTCGCCGTTGAACAGCATGACGTTCGAATAACCGATCACCGATTGCTCGGGCAGCGTGCGGTGCGGGCGCGACTGGTAGACCTTGACGCCGTCGTCACTCCAGATCTGGATCACGAAATCGAAGTTGTTGCCGCCTTCCTCGGCGTTGAGCTGTAGCGTGTCGAAGGCGCTGTCCTGCAGCGCCAGCGCCATCTGCTGCATGTGGTAGTCGAACAGTTTGTCGGCGGCGCTCAGCGAGGACTGGAACGCGGTGATGAACTGCGCCGAGGCCGACGCCAGGATCAGCACGCCCAGCAACACCAGCAGGCGGATGCGCAGCGAGGCCATCATGCGCGTCATGGCTTGGCCGCCATGTAGCCGACGCCGCGCACGTTGACGATGAAATCCTGCCCCAGCTTCTTGCGGATGCCGTGGATGTAGACCTCGACCGCATTGCTCTCGACGTCGGGCAGGCCGCCGTACAGGTGCTGTTCGAGCTGGGCCTTGGAGAGGATGGCGCCGGGCCAGGCGATCAGCGCTTCGACGAGCGCCCATTCGCGCGCCGACAGCACCACCAGCTCGCTGTCGAGCAGGGCCTCGCGCCGCAGCGTGTTGAGGTAGAGCGGGCCGCGGCGGTAGCTCATTGCGCGCTGGCCGCCGGCACGCCGCAAGAGCGCTCGGATGCGTGCGCCGAGTTCGTCGAGATCGAAGGGTTTGACAAGGTAATCGTCGGCTCCGGCGTCGAGCCCCTGCACCCGTTGCTGCACCGTGTCGCGCGCGGTGATCACCAGTAACGGCGTGCTGTCGCGCCGGCCGCGCAGGGCGCGCAGCACCTCGATGCCATCGCTGCCGGGCAGGCCCAGATCGAGCAGCACCAGATCGAAGCCGCGCGCCTGCAGCTCGGCGTCGGCCGCGTCGCCGCGGGTGTGCCAGGTCAGCGCGAAGCCTTCGTCTTCGAGTGCGCTGACGATGCTCTCGCCTATCATCCGGTCGTCTTCGACTAGCAGCAGTTTCATGGGGCCCCCATCCTGATTGAGGCGCAGTCTATTACAGTCCGGCCCGGCTGGTCGCGGCGGCGTGCGATTCGGCTAAAATGGGCGCCGCAACGATATGAGGAGTGCCACATGCTGATGGTGATTTCTCCGGCGAAAACGCTGGACTACACCACTCCGCCCGCCACCGGGCGCCACACCGAGCCCGCGTTTCTCGACCGTTCGGCCGAACTGATCAAAAGCCTGCGCGAGTATTCCCCCGCCGAGCTGGGCCGGCTGATGACGATCAGCGACGAGCTCGCCGTGCTCAACGCGGGCCGTTACCAGAGCTGGCAGCGGCCGTTCACGCCGGACAACGCCAAGCAGGCCGTGCTCGCCTTCATGGGTGATGTTTACGAGGGGCTGCACGCCGCCAGCCTCGATGCTGGCGCGCTCGACTACCTGCAGTCGCGGCTGCGCATCCTCTCCGGCCTCTACGGCCTGCTGCGGCCGCTCGACCTGATGCAACCCTACCGGCTGGAGATGGGTACGCGGCTCGGCAACCCGCGCGGCAAGGATCTGTACGCGTTCTGGGGCGACGCCATCACCGACGCGCTGAACGAGCTGCTGGCGGATGCAACGCAGCCGGTGCTCGTCAATCTTGCGTCGGACGAGTATTTCCGCTCGGTCAGGCCGAAGCGGCTCGCCGCACGGCTGATCACGCCGGTATTCCAGGACCTCAAGAATGGCCAGTACAAGATCATCAGCTTCTACGCCAAGCGCGCGCGCGGACTGATGGTGCGCTACGCGGCCAGCCATGGCCTGACCGAGCCCGAGGCGCTGCAGGGCTTCGACTACGACGGCTACGGCTTCGCCCCCGAGGTGTCGGAAGGCGATACCTGGGTGTTCCGCCGCGACCCGGCGGCCAGCCATGCTTGACTGGCCACGGCTGCGCACGTCGCAGCGCCTCGTCGGGATCGTGCTGCTGCTGGCCGTGACGGGCTTCGGTGCGCTGATCGCGCTCTATCCAGGGCTCGCCTTCGGTGCGCGCGTGCGCACGCTGGCCGCGCCCATGCTGATGCTCGGCGTGGTGCTGCACCCGGCCACGCTGTACGGCTCGCGCGACGTCATCAGCTGGTCGCGCACACCCTGGCCTTGCCGTGCGGCTTACTGCGCCGCGGCGGCCTGTTTCGGCTACGGCTGGGTAGCCACCCTGCTGGGCTAGCCGCGCCGACCTGCCATGGCCCCGGCATGGCCGGGCGATCTGCTTATGCGCACGCGCGAACCTTGTTGTCAGATTTTATATTTTCTATAGAGTTATCGCTCTAAAACCGCAATCAATAGCGGACCGGAAAATAGGGAGGAAAGACAACATGAAGCAAGCCCTGATCGCGGCTGGTCTGGCCGTGCTCGCCTGCAGCGGCGTGCGCGCCGAGGTGATCGCGAGCGGCATGAGCGCGGCCGAGAACACCTTCCAGACCAGCAACCAGCGGCTGTTCGCCTCGTCGGACGGCGCCTTCTACGAGATCACGCGCGACGGCCTGGGCTGGCACAAGATGCCGGTCGTTGCGGCGTTCAAGGATGGCGGCAATCGGCCCTGCTACTACCTCGGCATCACCGAGTCGGCCGGGACGCTGTACACCGTGTGCACCGAGAGCAATTTTGATCCGCTGGCGAGAAAGCACCTGTTCGGGCTCGACCCGTACCAGGCCGTGCCCAGGCTGACCGAGGCCGGCGAGCTGGGCGGTGTCGCCCTGCCCAACGGGCTGGCCGCCGACCGTAGCGGCAACCTGTATCTGGCCGACAGCGGGCTGCCGCTGCTGCCGGGGGTGATCCACAAGATCACGCTGGCCGGCGCCTACACGATCGCCACGCAGAGCGTGTTCCACCGCTTCGCCGCGTGCAAGCCCAACGGGCTCAAGCACGACGCGGACCGGCTGTATGTGTCGGTCAACCCGTTCAGCTATATCGGCCTGTCGCAGTTGCTGCGCTACGACATCGGCGCTACGGGCCTGGCCAACAAGGCGTCGGTTTACACTTCCTGGGCCTTCCTCGACGATTTTGCGCTGGTGCGGGGCGGCGCGGTGATCGCCGAATTCCTCGGCGGCCGCATCAGCCATGTCAGCGAGGCGGGCGCGGTGCTGCACACGGCCGCCTTCAGCCAGCCGACCTCGGCCACGCTGCTGACCGCGCCGGCCTTCGGTGCCGGCAGCCTGCTGGTGACCGAGCGCGGCAAGGGTACGATCAACCGCTTCGACAGCGGCTGGAGCCTGGCGCCACGCTAGCGCGTGGCCTGGCGATCGCCGCTCAAGCGGCCTTGCGGCTCAGCGGGATGTCCGCGAAATCCGCGCTCTTGTCGAGGGCTGCGAGCGTCGCCGCGAGCGGCGCCGGCGGCGGGATCAGCTTGCGCTCGCGCATGTCGAGCCAGGCGCCGGCGACCTCGTGGCGGGCCGCGAGGCGGCCATCCTGCTTGTAGATGTGCTGGCGGAAACGGAAGCGCGAGTTGTCGGCGGAGGCGCCGGCAATCTCGACCTCGATGGTCAGGCGCTCGCCGAGCTTCGCTTCCTTGAAGTATTCAGTCTCTTCCTTGAAGATTACCGGGCCGAACACCAGTTCGGCGAATTTCTCGGGCGTGAAGCCATTCTCGGCCAGCCACTCGATGCGGGCATGGGTGCAGAAATCCGCATAGGCGCTGTGGCGCACATGATGGTTCATGTCGACGTCGGACCAGCGTACTTCGATGATCTTGCTGAACTTGGCCATGCTGGCTTCCTTTTTTAAAACGAACGGTCGTGCTATTGTTGTCCGTATGATCATGCTTTGCAAGCGGGGCGTCAAACATGGGCAAGGGTGAACAAACCAGGGCGCTGATCCTGCTGGAGGCGCTGGGGCTGGCGAGCCAGGTCGGCATCGAGGGCCTGACCATCGGCGTGCTCGCCGAGCGCCTGAAGCTGTCGAAGAGCGGCCTGTTCGCCCGCTTCGGCTCGCGCGAGGAGCTGCAGCTCGCCGTGGTGCAGGCCGCCCAGGACGAGTTCACCGCGCTGGCCGTGAAACCGGCGCTGGCGGCGCCGCGCGGCCTGGCCCGGTTGCGCGCGCTGTTTGGGCTGTGGCTCGGCCGCCTCGATGTCGAGGGCCGGCCGGGCGGCTGCCCGCTGCTCGGTGCCGCCGCCGAATTCGACGACCAGCCCGGCCCGGTGCGCGATCAGCTGGCGCGCGGGCAGCGCGCCCTGCGCGACATCCTCAGCGGCGCGGTGACACGTGCGGTCGAGACGGGCGAGCTGCGCGCCGACACCGATGCGGCGCAACTGGCCTTCGAGCTGTTCGGGCTCATTCTCGCCACCCACCACGACCTGCGCCTGCTCGGCGATGCCGGCGCCCCCGGCCGGGCCCTGCGCGGCATGGAGCGTATGCTGGCCCTACACCAGCCATCGTCATCGGCTGCCAACGGGTAGGCGCAATCCGTTGTCTGTCGCTGCGTAGCGCACGGGCGGCGGCGACGTTTGCTAACATGGGGCATCACCTGTACCGAGGAGTCCTCATGGAAGAGCTGCAAACCGTGCGCGATCGCGATCAGTCGCTGAAGAACATCGTCACCCTGGTCTACGCCCTGCAGGCGCTGGCCTACTTTACCGGTGGGCTCGCCGCGCTGGCCGCGGTGATCGTCGCCTACGTCAAGCGCGACGACGTGCGCGGCACGCTCTTCGAGAGCCATGTCGAGTGGCAGATCGGCACCTTCTGGATCGGCCTGGGCCTCGCCGTGCTGGGTGGCCTCACCTTCTGGTTCGGTCTCGGCTTCATCATCTGGGGCGTGGCCGGCATCTGGGTGCTCTATCGCATCATCAAGGGCTGGCTCGCGCTCAACGACGGCAAGGCGGTCGGCTGATGCGGGCCTTGATCCAGCGTGTTGCCGAGGCGGCGGTCAGGATCGATGGCGTCGTCGTCGGCGAGATTGCCGCCGGCCTGCTGGTGCTGGTCGGTGTCGAGGAGGCGGATACGGCTGGCGACATTGACTGGCTCGCCAGAAAGCTCGCCAACCTGCGCATCTTCGCTGACGAGGCGGGGGTCATGAACCGCTCGGTGCTCGATGTCGGCGGCGAGGTACTGGCGGTGAGCCAGTTCACGCTGCACGCGAGCTGCCGCAAGGGCAACCGGCCGAGCTACAGCCGGGCCGCCAGGGGCGAGCTGTCGCAACCGATGTACGAGGCCTTTTGCGAGGCGGTGGCCGGCCTGATCGGCAAGCCGGTCGCGCGTGGGGTGTTCGGTGCCGACATGAAGGTCAGCCTCGTCAACGATGGCCCGGTGACGATCTGGCTCGACTCCAAGGCGCCGGAGTAATCGCATCAGCCACCGTGCGGACGCTCACGACACCGGGTGCAGGCCGTTTGGCGCCCGGCGTCAGCCGAACCACGCACCGATCGCCTGCTTCCAGCTGCGTGCCCGCAGCGGCGCCTCGCGTAGCAGTCGCATGGCCCACCGCCGGGCCTCGGGACGCTGCCGCTGGCTGCGGTAGTAGTAGCAATGGTCATCGAGCACCAGCACCATGCGCTCCTTGATTTCCCGCCGATAGGGGGCGTACTGCGGGTCGGCGCGCAGCCGGTGCAGCATGGTGTCCTCGCCAGCGAAAGGGGGGGCTGTGGTGTGCGTCAGGCTGCCCGAGCGGATGCGGTAGATGCCGGTGTCGGCCGGTGCGAAGTAGAGGTCTGCGCGCAGCGCGCAACGCAGCCACAGCAGGTAATCTTCGGCGCGCTGCTGGCTTTCGTCGAACATACCGGCTTCGATCAGCAGGTCTTTGCGGATCAGGCAGGTCATGATGCCGATCAGGCATGACTTCAGAAAGTGCGTGACCGGCCGTTTCAGGCAGCTGACCCTGCCGGCCTCGTAGTCCTTGCCGATCAGCGCGTACAGGTAGGGCGAGCGCTCGGCCAGCGGCCGGCGCTGAACCGGATGCACGTTGTCGAGCGGCGTCATGTGGAAGTGCGAGGCGATCCAGCGGGCTTCCGGGTGCTGGCGGACGGCATTCCAGCCCGTAGCCAGTGCATTGGGCAGCCACAGGTCATCCGAATCCAGAAACCCGATCCACTGGCCGCGTGCGGCTTCGATGCCCGTATTGCGCGCACTGGCCACGCCCTTGCCGCGGCTGTTGGTGATGACCCGCAGATGCGCCGGATCGCGCGTCGCCAGCTCGGCCAGTATGTGTTGGGTGGCGGTGTCGTTGCTGTGGTCGTCGACCACGATGATCTCGATCGGCGGCAGCGCCGAGTCGGTGCATTCCTGCGCCAGGATCGATTGCACGGCCTCTTGCAGCAGTTGCCCCGTGTTGTAGACGGGGATGATGATGGAGATCATTGGGGACCTGGCACCATAGGGGTTGGGGAAGCCGCGCACTTGCGGCGGGCATGTCGCGTCTATATAACGCGATGCCATGCCACCAAGATGACACAAACCCCGACGTTTATCCGCGCGGGGTCAGATCATCCAGGCGCCCAAGGCCTGTTTCCAGGTGCGCGCCCGCAGTGGCGCTTCTCGCAGCAGTTTCAGTGCCCAGTGTCTGGCCTCGGAACGGTGTTTTGCGTTGCGATAGTAGTAACAATGATCATCGAGCACCAATACCAGCCGCTCGCGCAGTTGCCGGTTCCACGGCGTGTAGCGAGGGTCGGCGAGCAGCTTGCGCAACATGCTGTCCTCGCAGGCCAGGGGCGGTGCGCTGGTGCGCGTCAGGCTGCCCTTGCGCATGCGGTAGATGCCGGTGTCGGCCGGCGCGTAGTACAGGTCGGAGAGCAGGGCGCAGCGCAGCCACATCATGTAGTCCGACGCGCGCTTCTGGTTTTCGTCGAACAGACCTGCGTCGATAAGCAGTTCCTTGCGGATCAGGCAGGTCATGATGCCGATCAGGCAGGACTTGAGAAAGTGGCTGACCGGCTGCTTCAGGCAGGTGGCGCGGCCCGCCTCGTAGTCGGAGCCGAGCAGCGAATACAGGTAGGGCGAGCGCTCGGCCAGCGGCTTGTTCTCCGGCGGCGCGTCGGAGCCGAGCATGGTGAGCAGGAAATGGGCGGCCACCCAGCGCGCCTGGGGATGCTCGCGCACGACCTGCCACAGGCTGGCCATGGCGTTGGGCAGCCACAGGTCATCCGAATCGAGAAAGCCTATCCATTGTCCGCGCGCCGCCTCGATTGCCGTGTTGCGCGCACCGGCGACCCCCTTGCTGCGTTGATTGCGCAGCACGCGCAACACGCCGGGGTAGCGCGCTTCCAGCGAGGCGAGGATGGACTGGGTGTTGGCATCGCCGCTCGCGTCGTCAACGACGATGACCTCGACCACCGGTAGCGGCAGCTCGGTCGGCGCCTGCGTCACGATGGACTCGATGGCTTCCAGTAACAGCGGGCCGGTGTTGTAGACCGGGATGACGATCGACACGTCCGGTGAGGACAACGAAAACCGCATTGCTCGGCTCCGGCTCGCGGATGGTTGTATGACAGGTGCACATCTTAGCGCGCCGTTGCCGATTAGTGAACGTTATCTGATTCCGCATTCATACCGCGATGTGGCCTCTGGCTTGGCTTGGCCAGACCCGGCCGGGGTACGGGCAACCGTGTCAGGCGTGGCCCGGATGGCCGCAGGCGGCGCATTGCGGATCGCGTTTGAGTCGCATTTCGCGCCATTTCATCTCCAGCCCGTCGAGTAGCAGCAGCCGCCCCGTCAGCGTGCTGCCGGCCGGGATCAGCAGCTTCAGCGCCTCGGCCGCCTGCATGCTGCCGACAATGCCGACGAGCGGGGCAAACACGCCGAACAGCGCGCACGGGCCATCGTTGGCCTCGCCGGTATCGGGAAACAGGCAGTGGTAGCAGGGGCTGTCGTCGCGGCGTAGGTCGAACACGCTGATCTGGCCGTCGAAGCGCACCGCGGCACCCGATACCAGCGGCTTGCGGTGCCTGACGCAGGCGGCGTTCACCGCATGGCGGGTGTCGAAGTTGTCGCAGCAGTCGAGCACGACATCGGCGCTCGCGATCAGTGCATCGAGCCGCGCACCGGACACGCGCTCGGTGACGGCCTCGACCGCGCAGTCGGGGTTGATTTCATGGATGCGGCGCTTGATCGACTCGGCCTTGTTCTCGCCGATGCTGGCCATCGAGTGTGCGATCTGGCGCTGCAGATTGGTCTTGTCGACCTCGTCGTGGTCGCAGATGGTGATCCGCCCCACGCCGGCCGAGCCGAGATACAGGCCGGCCGGCGAGCCCAGCCCGCCGGCACCGATGATCAGCGCGTGGGCATCGAGCAGGGCCTGCTGCCCCTCGACGCCAATCTCGTCGAGCAGGATGTGGCGGCTGTAGCGCAAGAGCTGGTCATCATTCATGCGGGCAGTGTAGCAAGCCGGGCTGCGCCGCAACAATCGGGAGAAATGACTACGCTGAATTGCCTGCCACTTGAAAACAAAATACAAAATAATATAATGTGATTACTGAAAGTAATTGGCGACCCTCGCCAGCCGCATGAAGGACGGACCGAATGACCCCCATACTCAAGAAGCCCGCGCTGTGCCTTGCCCTGGTTTTGGGCGTGCAGCCCCTGTCTGCCGGGGCGGCGCCGCTCATGGCCGCGACGGTCGATTACCGCCAGGTGCCGCTGACCTATGCCAGCGAAGGCACGGTCGAGGCGATCAAGCAGTCGACGGTGGCGGCGCAGATCGGCGGCCGCGTGATGGAGGTCAACTTCAAGGTCGGTGACTATGTGAAGGCCGGCCAGGTGCTGGTGCGCATCGATCCGCGCGAGACCGGCCAGGCGCTGGCTGCCAGCCAGTCGCAGGTGGCGCAGGTGAAGGCCGCGCTCGACGAGGCCAAGCTCCAGTACGAGCGACAGCAGCAGCTGTTCGCGCAGAAATTCATCTCGCAGGCCGCGCTCGACTCGGCGCAGGCTGCCTACAAGGCCGCGCAGGCTGCCTATGCCGCGGCGCTGGCCGGCAGCGGCGCGGCCGCCACCACGCACAGCTTCGCGACCGTGATCGCACCTTACGCGGGCGTGGTGTCGGCGGTGCAGGTCGAGGTCGGCGACACCACCTTTCCCGGCAAGCCCTTGATGAGCGGCTTCGACCCGGCCGACCTGCGCGTCGTTGCGACCTTGCCGCAAGCCAAGTGGGACGCGGTGCGCGGCGGTGCCGGCGCCAAGGTCGAGATCCCGGCGCTGAACCGCTGGCTGGTGCCGACACACGTGACGGTGCTGCCCGTTGCCGACGCGCGTCGCCATACCGCCCAGGTCAGGCTGGACCTGCCGGCCGATACCCGCAACGTGGTGCCGGGCATGTTCGCGCGCGCCCATTTCGTCACCGGCGAGGCGCGCAAGCTGCTGGTGCCGGCGGCCGCCGTGCTGCGCCGCTCCGAGCTGACCGCCGTCTACGTGATCGGCCCCGGCGAGCGCACGGCGCTGCGCCAGGTGCGCCTGGGGGACGCGGCCGGGGAGGCCGGCATTGAGGTGCTGGCCGGGCTCAAGGCTGGCGAACGTGTCGCGCTCGAGCCGGTGAAAGCCGGCCTGGCCCGCTGAGGACCGCGCCATGGGCATCTCGGGCCGTATCGCCAAGCTGTTCCTGCAATCCCAGTTGACCCCGCTGATCGCGCTGGTGGCGCTGCTGCTGGGGCTGTTCGCCGTGTGGGTGACGCCCAAGGAGGAGGAGCCGCAGATCAACGTCACCATGGCCAATGTGTTCATCCCGTTCCCCGGCGCCTCGGCCAAGGATGTCGAGGCGCTCGTGGCCACGCCGGCCGAGCAGGTGCTGGCGCAGATACAAGGGCTCGACCATGTGTATTCGGTGTCGCGCCCCGGCCTTGCCGTGCTCACCGTCCAGTACAAGGTCGGCGTGAGCCGCGAGACGGCGCTGGTGCGGCTGTGGGATGCGATCCACGCCAATCGCGACTGGGTGTCGGCCCAGCTGGGCGTGGGCGAGCCCATCATCAAGGCCAAGGGCATCGACGACGTGCCCATCGTCGCGCTGACGCTGTCCACCGCCGATGCCGAGCGCGGCGCCTTCGATCTCGAACGCGTCGCCCATGCGCTGGAAGTCGAACTCAAGCGCGTGCCCGGCACGCGCGAGGTGAGCACGATCGGCGGCCCTGGGCGCAAGCTGCGCGTGCTGCTCGACGCCGACAAGCTGGCCGCGTTCGGCGTGTCTGCGCTGGAGATCCAGCAGGCGCTGCAACTGTCGAACATCGCGTTGCCGGCGGGCTCGCTCGTGCGCGACAACCAGCAGGTCGAGGTCGAGACCGGCAACTACCTCGAAAACGCCAGGGATGTGGCCAGCCTCGTGGTCGGCATGGCGCAGGGCAACCCGGTCTACCTGTCCGACGTCGCACGCATCGTCGATGGCCCGGACCAGCCTGTACGCTATGTCTGGAGCGGTGCCGGCGCGGCCGCCAAGGGCGCGGGCGGCGAGCAGCCGGCCGTGACGCTGGCGATCACCAAGAAGCCCGGCGAGAACGCGGTCGACGTCGCCCACGCGGTGCTGGCGCGCGTGGCCGAGCTGCGTGGCGCGGTGATTCCCGATGGCGTCGAGGTCACGGTCACGCGTAACTATGGAGAGACGGCCAACGATAAGGCGATGAAGCTGATCCAGAAGCTCGCCTTCGCCACGCTGTCGGTGGTGGCGCTGGTGTTCATGGCGCTCGGCCGGCGCGAGGCGGTGATCGTCGGCGGCGCGGTGATCCTGACGCTGGCGGCGACGCTGTTCGCCTCGTGGGCCTGGGGCTTCACGCTGAACCGGGTATCGCTGTTCGCGCTGATCTTCTCGATCGGCATCCTCGTCGACGATGCGATCGTGGTGGTCGAGAACATCCACCGCCATCGCCAGCTCGAGCCCGGCAAGCCGCTGGCCGAGATCATCCCGGCGGCGGTGGACGAGGTCGGCGGGCCGACCATCCTCGCCACCTTCACGGTGATCGCCGCGCTGCTGCCGATGGCCTTCGTGTCGGGGCTGATGGGGCCGTACATGAGCCCGATCCCGATCAACTCCAGCCTGGGTATGGTGATCTCGCTGGCGATCGCCTTCATCGTCACGCCCTGGCTCGCGCTCAGGCTGACCGGCAAGCACGCAGCGGTCCACGGCGCGCAGGAAGAGGCCGCCCAGCACGGCAGGCTGATGCGCCTGTTCACGCGCATCATGTCGCCATTCCTCGACGACAGCCATGGCCGCCGCCAGCGCCACAAGCTGTATCTCGGCATCGTGGTGGCGATCGTGCTGTCGGTGTCGCTGGCCGGTTTCAAGCTGGTGGTGATGAAGATGCTGCCGTTCGACAACAAGTCCGAATTCCAGGTGGTGGTCGACATGCCGGCCGGCACGCCGCTCGAACAGACGGCGGCCGTGCTGCACGAGCTCGGCGCCGAAGTGGCGCGCGTGCCCGAGGTGACGGATTACCAGGCCTATGCGGGCACCGCCGCGCCGATCAATTTCAACGGCCTGGTGCGCCAGTACTACCTGCGCCAGGCGGCCGAGCTCGGCGACCTGCAGGTGAACCTGCTGGACAAGCACCATCGCAGCCGGAAGAGCCACGAGATTGCGCAGCAGGTGCGGCCGGCGCTCGAAAAGATCGCCGCGCGCCACGGCGCCAAGCTCAAGGTGGTGGAGGTGCCGCCCGGGCCGCCGGTGATGAGCCCGATCGTGGCCGAGGTCTATGGCCCCGACGAAGCGGGGCGCATCGCGGTTACCAAACGTCTGCGCGAGCATTTTCGGCAGACCGCCGACATCGTCGCGATCGACGATTCGGTCGAGGATGCGGCGCCCAAGCTGCGGCTCAAGGTCGACCAGGCCAAGGCGGCCCAGCTCGGCGTGGCGCAGCGCGACATCGTGGCGACCATGCGTGTCGGCCTCAATGGCAGTCCGGTCACGCCGCTGCATGACGGCCAGGCCAAGTACGAGGTGCCGGTAACGCTGACGCTGCCGCCCGAGCGCCAGTCCAACCTCGACGAGCTGCTCAAGCTCGCGGTGAAGGCGCAGGACGGTACGCTGGTGCCCTTGTCCGAGCTGGTCCGCGTGCAGCCGGCGAGCCACGAGCGCGCGCTGTTCCACAAGGATCTGCTGCCGCTGGTTTACGTCATGGGCGACATGGCCGGCCGGCTCGACAGCCCGCTCTACGGCATGTTCGCGATCCGCGGCGCGGCCGTCGGCGAGGCGCTGCCCGAGGGCGGCAGGCTGACCGATTACTTCATCCGCCAGCCGTCCGACCCCTATCGCGGCTATGCGATCAAGTGGGACGGCGAGTGGCAGGTCACCTACGAAACCTTCCGCGACATGGGTATCGCCTATGGTGTCGGGCTGATCCTGATCTACCTGCTGGTGGTGGCGCAGTTCAAGAGCTACCTGACGCCGGCCATCATCATGGCGCCGATCCCGCTCACCGTGATCGGCGTGATGCCGGGCCACGCCCTGCTCGGTGCGCAGTTCACCGCGACCTCGATGATCGGGATGATCGCGTTGGCCGGCATCATCGTGCGCAACTCCATCCTGCTGGTGGATTTCATCAAGCTGCAGCTGGCCGCCGGCATGGCCTTCAAGCAGGCGGTGATCGAGGCCGCGGCAACGCGGGCCAAGCCCATCGTGCTGACCGGCGTGGCCGCGATGATGGGGGCGTTCTTCATCCTGGACGACCCGATCTTCAACGGGCTCGCGATCTCGCTGATCTTCGGCATCCTGGTATCCACCGTACTGACGCTGGTGCTGATCCCGCTGCTGTATTACGCCGCTTATTCCCGCCGGCCGGACATCTCCGGCCAGGCCTGATTCGACTGAAAGGAGTCAATATGACCGTCAACCGCTTTATCCGTATTTTTGCGGGCTTCATGGTGCTGCTCTCGCTGGCGCTGGGCGTGCAGGCCAGCCCCTTGTTCGTGAGCCAGAACTTCCTGTGGCTCACCGCGTTCGTCGGCGCCAACCTGTTCCAGAGCGGCTTCACCCAGCTCTGCCCGCTGGCCACGATCCTGCGCAAGCTTGGCGTGAAAGACCCCGAGTGCGGCGCCAGCTGTAACTGATCCATCCCGTTCAATCCATTTCGCCCAAGGCAAGGAGCGCATGATGAAACAGAATATCGGCAATACCGAGCGCGTGATCCGCGTGGTGGCGGGGCTCGGCATACTCAGCCTCGTGTTCGTCGGCCCGCAGTCGATCTGGGGGCTTCTTGGCCTGGTGCCGATTGCCACCGGGCTCAGCGGTTGGTGCCCGCCTTACGCGATTTTCGGCATCAGCACCTGCAAGACGAAAATCGATCACTGACAGCTGACGGCGATACCGGCCGGTGGCCACTGGCACCGGCTGGCGCCGCGTTCACGGGAGAATCCGATGACGGACTGGATACAGGCCCCGCCTGGGCTGGTGTTCGCCGTGTTGGCGGTGGGCATCTACGGTGTGTGGCAGTTTTACCGGCGTGCCGGCTTGCAGCAGATCAGCGTTCAGCAGGCCGTCGAGCTGATCAACCGCGAGGGCGCGTTGTTTCTCGACGTGCGCGAGGCGGCCGAGCTGGCGGCGGGACGGCTGCCGCAGGCGCTGCATATCCCGCTGGGCCAGCTCGAAGCACGCTGGCCCGAGCTCAAACCGCATCAGGACAAGCCGTTGATCGTCAACTGCCAGCTCGGCGGCCGCTCGATGTCGGCCTGCCGCATCTTGAAAAGCCATGGCTTTGATCACATATACAACCTTTCAGGCGGCTTCAGCGCTTGGCAGCAAGCCGGCCTGCCCTTCCAGAAATAGGAGTCTCGAATGCCAGAAGTCACCATGTATTCCACTGCGGTGTGCCCATATTGCGTCGCGGCCGAGCGCTTGCTGCTGAGCAAGGGCGTGAAGGACATCAAGAAGATCCGCGTCGACCTCGAGCCCGCCTTGCGTGAGGAAATGATGACAAAAACCGGCCGGCGCACGGTGCCGCAGATCTATATCGGCGAGCGCCATATCGGCGGCTTCGACGACCTGTCGGCGCTCGACCATGCCGGCGGCCTCGATCCCCTGCTTGCCCTCTGACACACCGGAGCCGGCCCGTGCAAAGGGCCGGCCATACTCACTCTGGAGCCCCGCATGCATCTCGTCTGCCCGCATTGTTTCGCGACCAATAACGTGCCGGCCGAGCGCCTGGGCGACCAGCCCAAATGCGGCAAGTGCAAGCAGCCGGTGCTCGACGGCCACCCGGTCGCCTTGAATGGCGGCAATTTCGACGCGTTCCTGACGCGTAACGAGCTGCCCGTCGTGGTCGATTTCTGGGCGCCATGGTGCGGCCCGTGCCGTAGCTTCGCGCCGGTCTACGAGCAGGCTGCAGCCCAGCTGGCGACGCGCTTCCGTTTCGCCAAGCTCGATACCGAGGCGGAACAGCAGCTCGCCGCACGCTTCAATATCCGCAGCATCCCGACGCTGGCCGTGTTCCGCCAGGGGCAGGAACTGCAGCGCATCGCCGGTGCATTGCCGGGGCCGCAGCTGCTGCAATGGCTGGATCAGATCGGCTGATCTGCATCAAGCGCGTCGCTGGTTCTTAACTTGGCGCTCTATTCGAATCATGAGATGATTCCGGCCTGCAAAAAGCGTTACCCGAATTTCATAAAAAATCAGGAAACATCATGAGCGAACAGCAACAACCGGTCTTCCAGATCGAAAAAATCTACGTCAAGGATCTGTCCCTCGAGATCCCGCATGCACCGGCGATTTTCCTCGAGCGCAACCAGCCCGAGATCGACATGCAGATCCACACCGAGAGCAGCAAGATCGACGAAGGCTACTTCGAAAACGCGCTCACCGTGACCGTGACTGCCAAGGTCGGCGACAAGACCATGTTCCTGGCCGAAGTGACCCAGGCCGGCATCTTCCAGATCCGCAACGTGCCTGAATCCGACATGGGGGCCGTACTCGGCATCGGTTGCCCGAATATCCTGTTCCCGTACGTCCGCGAAACCGTATCCGACGTGGTGAACCGCGCTGGCTTCCCGCCCGTAATCCTCGCGCCGATCAACTTCGAAGTCCTGTACGCGCAACAACAGGCAGCCAATGCCGAGCAAGCCGCTGCGCCTCAGCACTAAGCGCCTTGCCATCCTGCTGTCGGCGCTCGTGCCGACGGCAGGTTTCGCGCTCGACTTCCAGTCGGTCGCGCCCAATGCGGCCATCCTCTACGCCGCGCCCTCCCTTGAAGCGAAGAAGCTCTACGTCGTCGGCCGTGCCACGCCGTTCGAAGTCATGTCCGTGTCGGGCGACTGGGCCCGCGTGCGCGATCGGGATGGCTCGCTGGGCTGGGTCGAGAAGCGTGCGCTGTCCGCCAAACGCACCGTGGTCGTCAACGTGAGCCGCGCAAGCATCCGCGCCAGGCCGGACGATACCGCACCGGTGCTGGCCGACGCCGGCCGCGATCTGCTGCTGGAGCTGGTCGAAGCACCCGCCAACGGCTGGGCCAAGGTCAGGCACCGTGATGGTGTGGTAGGCTATCTTCCCCTCAAAGACATCTGGGGTCTCTGAATCCGATGAAAATCGCCGTTCTCGGCGCCGGTGCCTGGGGCACCGCGCTCGCCATCAGCTTTGCCCGCAAACACGACGTCACCCTGTGGGGGCGCAATGCGGAGCAGATGGCACAACTCGCTGCCGATCGCATGAATCGGCACTATCTCGATAATTGCCCGTTTCCCGACAATCTCAAGCTCAGCGACGATCTGGCCGCCACGCTGCAGGGCGCGGAGCTGATTCTCGTGGTCACCGCCAGCGCGGGCCTGCGCCCGACCCTGCAGCAGATCATCGCCGTCACGCCGCAGCCGGTCCCGGTGATCTGGGCCTGCAAGGGCTTCGAGGCGCAGACCGCGCTGCTGCCGCACAAGGTGGTCGAGGCCGTGCTGCCGGCGGGGACGCCGGCTGGCGTGCTGTCCGGCCCGAGCTTCGCGCGCGAAGTGGCGCAGGGCCTGCCGGCCGCGGTCTCGCTCGCGAGCAGCGATGGCGCCTTTGCCCACGATATCGCTGCCAAGCTGCACCATAGCCGCCTGCGCATCTATTCGAGCGACGACATCATCGGTGTCGAGGTCGGTGGCGCGGTCAAGAACGTGATGGCGATTGCCGCCGGCATCGCCGACGGCATGAAGCTCGGCCACAACGCCCGCGCGGCGCTGATCACGCGCGGCCTGGCCGAGATGACGCGGCTCGGGCTCAAGCTCGGCGGGCGGCAGGAGACCTTCATGGGGCTGGCCGGCATGGGTGACCTGATCCTGACCTGCACCGGCGACCTGTCGCGTAACCGTCGCGTCGGCATGCTGCTGGCCGAGGGCAAGCAGCTACCGCAGATTCTCGCCGACCTGGGCCACGTGGCCGAAGGGGTTGCCTCGGCGCGCGAGGTGCAGCGCCTGGCGCGCGAGAATCAGGTCGAGATGCCGCTGACCGACGCGGTGTGCCGTGCGCTGTTCGACAACGTGCCGGTCACCGATGTGCTCGACTCGCTACTCGAACGCCAGCCCAAGGCTGAATTCCGCCAGTAGCGCGGGCCTGGACAACAAAATGGCGCGAGCCCAGCCTGGGTTCGCGCCATTTTTTTGCCCAGCGGCTGGCCGGGTCAGAAGTGGTAGACCAGCGTCAGCCGTGTTTCGGTGTCGGATTCCTTGGCCTCGGCCGGTGAACGGTTGGTGCGCGAGGTGAGCACCCCGACCTTGAGCGCGAGCGCGCCGCTGAGCTTGTTCTTGATGCTGATCTCGAACTGCTCGACGCCGACGTCGCCATTGGCCTCAACGCTGGCCTTCTGGTGCAGCGAGGTGTAGGGATTGAGCTGCCACGCCATCTCCTGCGCCAGGTAGACCACGCCTTCGCGCTGCGTCCGGCCCTCGCGCTGCAGGCGCCAGCGCATGCCTGGGCCGGCATCGAGCGACAGGTAGTTGTCGTTGCCGAAATCGAAGGTATGGCCGAGCCCGGCGATCAGCACGTCGGTGCGCCGGTTCGGGCCGAAGCGGTTATGCCGTTGCTTGGCCATGCCGAAGGCGTAGTCGGCATCGGGGACCAGGTAGGTCTCCGCCTTGAACATCGCGTTGTAGCGCGCCGACGACACGCTGTAGCGGCTGTCCTCCTCGTGCTTCTGGCGCTCGTAGCGGCCGTCGATCGCCACCTCGTAGCGCCTGTCCTCGTATTGCTTCTGCATGTCCAGCTCGCCGAGCCACAGCTGGCTGTGGCTGCTGCCGGTACTCAGGTAGAAGCCGAGCTCGACGTCGCCCTCCCAGGGGGCGTCGAGCGGTTCTTCATCGTCGCTGGCGTGGGCGGCGCCTGCGAGCAGGGCGGTAACGAGCAGCAGATGGCGGATCATGCCGCACCTCCGAAGCCGTTCTGGCGCCAGGCCTCGTAGACGATCACCGCAACCGCGTTGGAGAGGTTGATGCTGCGGTTGTTCGGCATCATTGGCAGGCGGATGCGCTGCAATTCGGGAAAGCTGTCGCGCACCTCGGCCGGCAGCCCGGCGGTCTCGCGGCCGAACAGGAAGACATCGCCCGGCTGGTAATCGACACGGTCGTAGCGCGCCGAGCCGCGCGTGGTGGCGGCGAAGATGCGGCGGCCGGCGAAGTGGGCGAGGCAGGCTGCCCAATCCTCGTGCACCTGCATCGAGGCGTATTCGTGGTAATCGAGGCCGGCGCGACGCATTTTTGCGTCGTCGAGCGGAAAGCCCAGCGGCTTCACCAGGTGCAGGTCACAACCGGTATTGGCGCTGAGCCTGATGATGTTGCCGGTATTCGGGGGAATTTCGGGCTGGAACAGAATAATGCTGAACATGATAGGGGACTGACGTATTGCTCGCTGCGCATGATACGCGAATCGTCCTACTTGATGGTTGTGAGCTTGCGAATGGCGTGGTCGAGCACGACGACCGGTTCGGCCGCCAGGGCTGATGGGGCAATGATCGGCAACAGCCGTGCCAGGCGCATCCTGAAGGTATTCGTGCGGTGAGGTGGCAAGCATAAGCCAGGCAGCGGCGGCGCAGCAGCCGCAGCAGCCGGTCGCGAGCTGATAAAATATCGTGCATGACACCGACGACCTATATCTCCACCTACCTCGGCAACCGCTTTTATCCGCTCGAACCACGCATCGACAAGGTCGAGATCGAGGATATCGCGCACGGCCTGGCCTTCCAGTGCCGTTTCAACGGCCAGACCTGCGATTTCTACTCGGTTGCGCAACACAGTCTGATTGTCGTCGACCTCGTGCCCGACGAGCTCAAACTCGCCGCCTTGCTGCACGATGCCGCCGAGGCCTATCTCGGCGACCTGGTGAAGCCGCTGAAGGCGCTGGTGCCGGCGTTCTCGACGATCGAGGATGGCGTCACCCAGCTGATCGCAAAGGCGTTCCGCGTCGATTTCTCCAATTACGCGCAGATCAAGCGTGGCGACCTGATTGCGCTCGCCACCGAAAAGCGCGACCTGATGCCGTATTCGACCGAGGACTGGGACTACCTCGACGGCATCGCACCGCTGCCCGAGATCATCCGCCCGATGAGCCCGATGGCCGCCAAGCAGGCCTTTCTCGACCGCTACACCGCGCTGACCGGCGTGCGGGTGAGCCCGGCGCTACGCTTTGGCGGCTGAGCTGCACGTTTTTTGCTGACGAAAATATATTCCATTTGAGTGATTGATTGCGCTCTCCGGCCCCGCCCATAATCCCGTGGCGGCCAGCTCGCAGGCCGCGAGGGAGCGGGGATTGCCCCGAATAACGATATCAATCATGGGATCTCATCTTGGATACACTCGTCTATCGCAACGAGCGGACCTTGTTCGTCGTCAAAGCCGTCATTTCCGCCATCGTCTGGATCGCGCTGCTGGTCGGCACGGTGGGCATCATGCTGATGTACCTGCTGTTTTTCTTCATCGGCTACCTGTTTGCCCAATCGGGCCTGATTGCCTACCTGAAGGGTACGGCCGTGCGCATCTCGCCCGAGCAGTTCCCCGACCTGCATCAACGGCTTGAGCATTGCGCCGCGAGGCTGGGGCTCGACGATGTCCCCGAGGCGTATCTGTTGCACGCCAATGGGGCGTTCAACGCATTCGCTACCAAGTTCCTGTCGCGTCACTACGTGGTGCTGTTCTCCGACGTGGTCGATGCGCTCGACGACAGGCCCAATGCGCTCAATTTCTATCTCGGCCACGAGCTGGGCCACATCAAGCGCAGGCACCTGACCTGGGGCCCGCTGCTGTGGCCGGCCAGCATGATCCCATTGCTGGGGGCGGCCTATGCGCGGGCGTGCGAATACACCTGCGACCGCCACGGGCTGGCGTGCTGCGATGACCCGGCCGATGCGCGCCTGGGGCTCGCGGCACTAGCCGCCGGCGGGCGTCGCTGGAAGAGCATGAACCAGATTTCCTATATGAAGCAGGTGAAGGAAAGCAGCGGCTTCTGGATGTCCTTCCATGAGCTGGTGTCGGATTATCCCTGGCTCACCAAGCGCATCAACGCCATGCGCCAGCTTGGCGATGGCCGGGAGCCTGCCCAGCCGGGGCGTAACGTGTTTTCCTATGTGCTGGCGCTGTTCATTCCGCGCCTGGGGGTCGGCGGCGGAGGCGGTGGTGCGATCGTTACCATTGCCATGATCGGCGTCCTGGCGGCGGTGGCCCTCCCCGCTTACAAGGACTACCAGAAGCGCGCGGCATTGCAGCGCATGCATATGCTGCAGGCGCCCCAGGCTGAATTTGCACCCTCAGCGCTGGCGCTGCCAGAGCCGCCCGTCGCTGAGGAGTGAGCCCTGGTGGGTGATTCGGGCTTCCGCCCGGTGATCGAGTGAGCCGGCGCAATGCCGGCTCCTTCATTTGGCCTGGTGCGGCAGCGTGCGTGCCAGCACCAGTGTCTCGACCCGCGCGGCACCTGCCTGTCTGGCGACGCGGGCGAGCTCGTTGAGGCTGGCGCCGGTGGTCATCACGTCGTCGACCAGCAGCACGCGCAGGCCGTCGAGCCGAGCATGGCTGACGAATGCGCTCTTGATGTTGCGGACGCGCGCCTTCCACGGCAGGTCGGCCTGGTGGGGCGTCTCGCGCGGCTTGGCCAGGCTGTCGGCCTGAATCGTCAGGCCGTGGCGGGCCAGTGGCCGCGCCAGCTCCAGCGACTGGTTGAAACCGCGTTCGGCTAACCGGGCGGGTGACAGCGGCATCGGCAGCACGAGGTCGATCGCGCTCAGCTCGTGCTCGGCCAGCAGCGTCGCGAGTAGCGGCAGCAGGCTGATGCGGCGGCCATATTTTGCGGCGTGCAGCAGCGTGTCGAGGGGAAAGGCATACGCCAGGCTGCAGTGCGTGGCATCGAAGGCTGGCGGCTTGCGCAGGCAGGCGCCGCAGGTGGCGCCATCCAGCGTCGGCAGTGCACAGACCGGGCAGCGCGCCGCCGGCAGCCAGGGCAGGTCCGCCCGGCAAGGCGGGCAGAGTGCCGCCGTGCCGCTAGCAGTGCCGCACAGCACGCAGCTGGCTGGTAATAACCATTGCATAATATTTGTGCAATGGTTTAGAAATTTGTTTGCATGGTTTGACAACTGGCTTCGCTCTCATCGAAGATGCCGGCAACGCAACGAATTCAGGGCATTCCTCATCATGAACGACGCCACTCTGCATTTCCACACCAAGGAAACCAAACAGCCGCACGCCACCAGCGTCAACTGGAGCGAGGCTGAGATCGAGGCGCTGTTCCAGCTGCCATTCAACGACCTGCTGTTCCGTGCGCAACTGACACACCGCGAGCATTTCGATGCCAACCGCGTGCAGCTGTCGACGCTGCTGAGCGTCAAGACCGGCGGTTGTCCCGAGGATTGCGGCTATTGCCCGCAGTCGGTCCGCCACAGCACCGGCGTGGAAAACCAGGAGATGCTCGAACTCGACACCGTGCTCGACGCCGCGCGTGCGGCCAAGGCCGCCGGTGCCAGCCGCTTCTGCATGGGTGCGGCCTGGCGCGGGCCGAAGCAGAAGGATCTCGAGCACATCAAGGAGATGGTCAGCAGCGTCAAGGCGCTGGGCCTCGAAACCTGTGCCACGCTGGGCATGCTCAAGGAAGGCCAGGCCGAGCAGCTGCGCGACGCCGGCCTCGACTACTACAACCACAATCTCGATACCGCGCCCGAGAAGTACGGCGACATCATCCACACGCGCGACTACGACGACCGCCTCGATACTCTGCGCAAGGTGCGCGATGCCGGCATTCACGTGTGCTGTGGCGGTATCGTTGGCATGGGCGAGACGCGCAGCGAGCGTGCCGGCCTGATTGCCCAGCTCGCCAATCTCGATCCGCAGCCGGATTCGGTGCCGATCAACAATCTGGTGCAGGTGCCCGGTACGCCGCTCAATGGCACCGAGACACTGGACTGGACCGAGTTCGTGCGCACCATTGCGGTTGCCCGCATCACCATGCCGCGTTCCTTCGTGCGGCTGTCCGCCGGGCGCCAGGAAATGCCCGAGGCGATGCAGGCGCTATGCTTCATGGCCGGTGCGAATTCGATCTTCTACGGCGACAAGCTGCTCACCACCGGCAACCCGGAAATCGAGCGCGACCGCCAGTTGCTGGCCAAGCTCGACATCCAGTCGCTTTGACCAATCACGGCGCCCGTATATAGTGAAGGGGCTGCCCTGTCCGTCCGCGCCTGTCGCGGCGGCAGGCGTGGCCGGGCGCCACGGCCTTTCCGCGTGCGTTTGAGATATCCATGCCACTTCCCGACTTGCACGCCGCCTTGAAACAACTCGACGAACAGGGCCTGCTTCGCCAGCGCCGCGTACTGGAATCGCCCCAGGGCGCGCATGTACTGATCGATGGCAAGCCCTATATCGCCTTTGCCAGCAACGACTATCTCGGTCTCGCCGGCCATCCGGAGCTGATCGAGGCGACGCGCCAGGCCGTGCTCAATTGGGGCGTCGGCGGTGGCGCATCGCATCTGGTGGCGGGGCATTTCAGCGCGCACGAGGCGCTCGAGACTGTCCTGGCGCGGTTCGTCGGGCGCGATGCGGCCTTGCTGTTTTCCACCGGCTACATGGCCAATCTCGGCGTGGTGACGGCGCTGGCGGGGCGCGAGGCGGCGATTTTCGCCGACAAGCTCAACCATGCCTCGCTCAATGATGCCTGCCTGTTGTCGCGCGCCCATTTCAAGCGCTTCGCCCACAACGACATGGCCATGCTTGAGCGCCTGCTGGCCGAGTCGAACCACGATACCAAGCTGATCGTTGTCGACGCGGTCTACAGCATGGATGGCGACCAGGCACCGGTCAGCGAGCTGGTGCGGCTCGCCGACCGGTACGATGCCTGGCTGCTGCTCGACGATGCGCACGGTTTCGGCGTGCTCGGGCCGGACGGGCGCGGCTCGCTGGTCGCGCACCAGGTCAGCTCGCCGCGCGTGATCTACATGGCCACGCTGGGCAAGGCTGCTGGCGTGGCTGGCGCGTTCGTTGCCGGCACGCAGGACATGATCGACTGGCTAACCCAGCGTGCCCGCACCTATATTTACACCACGGCCCAGCCTCCGATGCTGGCCGAAACCCTGCTCAAGAGTGTGGAGCTGATCGAGCGCGAGTCGTGGCGGCGCGAACACCTGCGCAAGCTGATCGCTGTGCTGCGCAAGGGACTGTCCGCCTCACCGTGGACCCTGATGCCGTCGGAGACGCCGATCCAGCCGCTGCTCATCGGCGACAACGCCGAGGCGCTGCGCGTGTCGGAGCAATTGCGCGATGCCGGTTTCTGGGTGCCCGCGATCCGGCCACCAACTGTCGCACCAGGGACGGCACGGCTGCGCATCTCGCTGTCGGCTGCGCATCTAGAGCAGGATGTCGAAAATTTGTGCGGCGCTATATTACGTTGTGCGCAATAATCGCGCCTTTCGCAAGGCATTGGTGCTAACCCTATGATCACAATCGGTAAAAAGACTTCCCTGCTGTTCATCGCGCCTGTCGCCATCTGGGCGGCCCAGGCCGTGGCCGGCGATACCTATCCCACGAGCCCGAAATCGGTCGTCGAGGCATATGTGTCGGCGGATGCGACGGGTGATGCCATGCAGGGCAAAACCTGGGCGAACGTACAGAAATTTACCACCTGGCCCGCCTCCTACAGCTGGGATGGCTGCCTGGTGGTGAAGACGCACGATATCGGCGCACCGAGCGAGGCAGGCGGCAAGACACAGGTCACCGTCACCTATGATGTCATCGGTGAATTCGACGGCGTGCGCATGGCGCTGGCCCCGCGCAAGGACCAGCTGACGCTGGAACTGGCGCAGCAGGGCGGCCAGTGGAAGATCGGCGGCGAGCCCGCCAAGCCCAGGTTGAGCCCGCAGGCGGCGCTGCCGCTGCTGAAGGACGCGCTGGAGCAGGCCAAAGCGATGGGCGACGACGTGGTCAAGGCGCAGATCGAAGAGAGCATCGCCGCGCTCAAGTAATATCGAAGGAATACATGTCGCTACACATCGAGACTCTGGGCCGTGGGCCGAATCTGGTCATGCTGCACGGCTGGGCGATGCATGGCGGCATCTGGCATGGCGTGGCAGAGGCGCTGGCCGAGCACTTCTGCGTACACCTGGTCGATCTGCCGGGGCATGGCCTGAGCCCGGCGGTCGAGCCCTACAGCCTCGATGCGATTGCAGAGCGCGTCGCAGGCGAATTCCCGCTGCCGGTCCATGTGCTGGGCTGGTCGCTCGGCGGTGCGGTGGCGTTGCGCTGGGCGCTCAGCCATCCGTCTGCGGTCGACAAGCTGGTGCTGGTGGCCAGCTCGCCGTGTTTCGCCCAGCGCGAGGATTGGCCAACGGCCATGCAGCACGAGGTGCTCGGGCGGTTTGCCCAGGAGCTGCAGGCCGACTACGAGGGCACCTTGAAACGCTTCATCGCCCTACAGGCGCTGGGCGGCCAGGCCTCACGCGAGGTGCTGAAGGCCTTGCAGGCGAGGCTGTTCGAACGCGGCCGGCCCGACCCGGTGGTGATGAGGCAGGGCCTCGACATCCTGCGCGATGTCGATCTGCGCCCCGAGCTCCAGCATCTCGACCCGCCGACCTTGCTGATCTATGGCGAGCGTGACGGGCTGACGCCGGCCCCAGTGGGGCGCTGGCTCGCATCCAGGCTGCCCGATGCCGAGCTGGAAATGCTCAAGGACAGCGCGCACGCGCCGTTCATTTCCCACCCCGAACGCTTTGTCGAACGGGTTTGCCAGTTTCTGAAGTGATCGCATGTACATTCCACATTCCTTTGCCGCGACGGATGAGTCCAGGCTGTTTGCGCTGATGCGCGACAACCCGTTTGCCACGCTGGTGTCGCCCGGCCAGGCCGGGCCTCAGATCGCCCACCTGCCGTTATTGTTCGACGCAGATCGGCGCGTGCTGTGCGGCCATTTCGCGGCCGCCAACCCGCAGTCTGGCGCGGAAGGTGCCGTCGTCGCCGTGTTTCATGGCCCCCATGCCTATGTGTCGCCGAGCTGGTACGTCAACCCCGGCGTGCCGACCTGGAACTATGCCACCGTGCACGTGCACGGACAGTTGCGCCACATCGCCGATGCTGACGCCAAGCTGGCGCAGATGCGCGAGCTGGTCGCGGCGTTTGAGCCAGACGGCGCCTGGACGCTCGATCAGGCGCCGAATCTGGCGCACATGCTGGAGCACATCTTGACATTCGAGATCGCCATCGAGACGATCGAAGGCAAGTTCAAGATGAGCCAGAACCGGCCGGCGGATCGCCCCGGCGTGATCGAGGCGCTGGCCGCCAGCCCGTACCCAGAAGACCGGCGCACCGCGGCCTTCATGCTGGAGCAGCCATGAGCGAGCCGTTCTACACCGACAAGCAGCAGGTCAGGCGCTCGTTCGAGCGCGCGGCCGATAGCTACGATGCCGCCGCCGTGCTGCAGCGCGAAGTAAGCGACCGCATGCAGGCTCGCCTCGACTACATCAAGCATCTGCCCGCATGGCTGCTCGATGCGGGCTCCGGCACCGGCTACGGCACGCGCAAGCTGCGCGAGCAGTACCCCGACGCGCGCGTCATCGAGCTCGACTTGGCGCTGGGCATGCTGCAGGTGTCGGCGGGGCAGGCCGCGTGGTGGAAGAAGCACCTGCCCTTCATCAAGCACAGCCGTCCGCCACAGGTCTGCGGTGACATCGAGCGCCTGCCGCTTGGGGATGCCTCGGTGGACATGGTGTGGTCCAACCTCGCGATCCAGTGGTGCAATACGCCGGACCTGGCGTTTGCCGAATTCCATCGCGTGCTGAAGCCGGAAGGCCTGCTGATGTTCGCCACGCTGGGCCCCGACACACTGAAGGAGCTACGCCAGGCGTTCAGCGGGCTCGACGGGCATACCCATGTGAACAAGTTCATCGACATGCACGACATCGGCGATGCGCTGGTGCGGGCGGGCTTCAGCGAGCCGGTGATGGACATGGAAAACATCACCCTGACCTACGATTCGGTCAGGGCCGTGATGGCCGATCTCAAGGCCATCGGCGCGCACAACGTCACGCAGGGTCGCGGCCAGGGCCTCATGGGCAAGCAGCGCTGGCAGCAGGTACTCGACAACTACGAGAAACTGCGCCGAGACGGCCGCCTGCCGGCGACTTACGAGGTCGTTTACGGCCACGCCTGGCGCCCGCAGCCGAAACCGCCGACGCAGCTCGCCGATGGCCGCCAGATCATCGAGTTTCGCCCGCGCCCCAAGCCCGACGCCTGAGCGGCCATGAGCGCATTCTTCGTCACCGGCACCGATACCGAGGTCGGCAAGACCTTCGTTACCAGCCTCTTGCTGCGTGAACTCAATCAGCGCGGGATGAGCGCGCTGGGCATGAAACCGATCGCTTCGGGCTGTTACTCCGGCCCCGAGGGGCTCACCAACGAGGATGTCGAGGCGCTGCTGGCGGCTGGCCACCATGCGGTGCCGCGTGCGCTGCTCAACCCCTATGCCTTCGAGCCGCCGATCTCGCCGCATCTCGCCGCCACCCGTGCCGGGGTCGAGATCGATGTCGAACGTATCAGGCTGAACTTCGGTGAGCTGGCGCGGCAGGCGGATTGCGTGCTGGTCGAAGGGGCGGGCGGTTGGCATGCGCCGATCTCGGCGCAGGCCGACATGGCCGATCTGGCGTATGCCCTGGGGCTGCCGGTGATCCTAGTGGTCGGCATGCGGCTCGGCTGCCTCAACCACGCCATCCTCTCGGCACGCGCCATCGAGGCCAGCGGTTGCTCGCTGGTCGGCTGGGTGGCCAACCGCATCGCACCCGAGATGCGCGAATTCGAGGCCAATCTGGCCACGCTCGAAGCCAGGCTGCCCGCGCCGCTGCTCGGCGTCGTCCCGCATGCGGTGCCGGGCGAGCCGCCCCGGCTGCTCCGCGCTTCGCTCACGGCCCTGCTGGCGCGCGGCTGATCCGCCGCTATTCGTTTTCCGGGTGGCTGTCACCAGGCGGCATCGGCGCCAGATAGCCAATCACCAGCAGCAGGATGCCCACGCCAAGGAAGGACACGATGCGAGCGATCGTGCCGCTCGATGCGAGATCGTTGACGAACAGCTTGCCCACCACCAGCGCGAGCAGGCCGGCGCCGGCGTACCACGGTGGCCGCTGGCCGAGCCGTGTGGCGCTGCGCATCAACCCCAGCGCGGTGCTCGTCCACAGCAGCGAGAGCAGGGTCTGTGCCTCCACCGAATCGAGCAGCGACGCGATGTCATAAGGCACGCCGAGCCAGTGGTGGATGCAACGCAGCGCCAGCGCGTTGAGGCTCAGGAAGGCAAGCACGGCCAACACGGGGCTTGCGACGGGACGCACCTTGGGCGTGCTGTCGAGCGCGGCCCAGGCTGCACCGAGCATGGCCGCCTGGATCAGGTCCACCGGGTTGAGCAACGGCAGGTAGAGCGGCAGCGGCGCCAGCTCGGTGCTCGCAAGGCCGAGTTGCCATAGCGCGCGCAGGCCAAGCCATGCCCACACCATGGCGAACGTGGCCTGCAGATAGATCGGCTGGACGAGCCAGGCGCTGCCCGGTTTCCGCTGGCGGCCAGCCAGCCAGATCGCGGCCAGCAGCGCGGGCAAGGAGGTGGCGACATCGTGCCAGAGGTGCACCCAGCCGTTGTCGGCGGTACGCCAGTCGAGCTCCCAGCTGGCCGCGCCGATGGCTAGCCACAGCAAGGCCGGCAGCAGTGCCGCAACGATGACGCTGTCCTGCTTGTGCAGTTGCCGGCGCACGATGTGCCCGGCGGTGGCAAAGGCCGCCGGCCAGCTCAGCCAGCCCCAGCCCTGCAGCGGATGTGCGTCGCTGTCGGCGAGCCAGAGCAGGTGCAGCAGTATCGCAGGCACCAGCAGCAAGGCGGTCAGCCGCAATGCCGGCCACGTGAGGCGCGCACCGCGCCAGTCTGCCAGCACGGCGCTGGCCGTAACGAACAGCAGCAGCCACGGGGCCTGCTGCCATGGCTCGTGCGCCACGCGGGACACCAGGTCGTACCCTGCCGTGAGCCACCACAGCACGCCCCACCCAAGCCAGAGCGTTGCACCAGGGTCGGTGCCGCGCCAGCGTTCGAGGCGGGCTATCAGCAACGCCGACACGGCGATCAAGCCATAGCCGAGATTGACCGCATCGAGCGGCGGGCCGCCACGGGGCGTATCGCCCAGCAGGAAATACAGGCTCGCGCCAAGCGCCAGCGCCATGCCGAAGAAGCGCGCCAGTGGCCGCTGCTGGCGATGCCCGAGCCAAACCAGGGCGGCCCCTTCGAGTGTCCAGATGGCGAAGGTCGGGTACACCTCAAACGCGAAGAAGGGCGCCAGCGTGGCGAACAGCACCGCGAGTACGCCATAGGCCTCGGCCAGCACGGGCCAGTTGCGGCGGCAGCGCAGCCCCAGGGTGGCGTAGAGCAGCGCGACGAGCAGGGCGCTCCACGTCATGACGCGATCGGCTGCCGGCTGCGCCAGGCTCCACTGCAGCAGCGTGCACGCAAGCGGCGTGCCGAATACCAGCGTGCCGTCCACCAGGCCGCGCAAGCTCGGCGGCTGGCGGCTCGCGAGCAGCAGCGGCAGGGCGGTGTAGAGCAGGAAGTAATAGACCAGGAAAGGCTCGGTGCTGGCGAACTGCTCGGGCTGGTACGAGAACACCCCCCAGGCGACTGACACGGCAAAGGTGAACCAGAAGCCGGTCAGGCACAGCGCGCGCCAGGGCTTGAACCAGCACAGCAGCACGATGAGGCTGTTGATCAGCGCGTAGTAGCTGAACAGCAATACATGGTGTTCGCCGCCGCTGGCCGCGAGCAGCGGCGCGAGAAAGGCACCGCTGAGGCCCAGCTGGGCAAGCGCCTGCGCATCCTGCCGCAGCGCCAGTGCGATGGCGATGCCACCAAGCAGGGCAAAGCCGGCGAAGGCCAGCGTGGGCGAAATCAGCTCGAACTGCTTGAGCGCGAAATAGACATCGAGATAGGCCAGGCCGACCCCGCCGCCCTGCAGGATCAGCGCATAGGTACGCCGTTCGCCCAGCCAGCGGTGGCCGAGCCAGAGCAGGCTGGCTGCGATGGCCGCGACACCGAGCAGGCGCGATTCGGGCGGCAGCAGGGCATGGTCGTAGGCATATTTGAGCAGGAAGCCGACGCCGAAGAACAGGACGATGATGCCGACCTTGGCAACCAGATTGCCGGCAAACAGCCGCTCCCACCAGCGCGCCTTGGGCGTCAGCTGATCGGGCGGCAAGTCGGCCTGCGTGGTGTCGGCTGGCTGCGGCGAGACTTGCCCGGTCCGTGCGGCTTCTGCCAGGCTGGCCGGTGCTGTGATGTCGACATCGGCGAGGGCTGGAGCCGGCATGCGGACCCCGGCCAGTGCTGCGACCTGCGCGGCAGGCGCTGTGCCCGCCATGGCCGGTGAGGCCTCTGCTGGCGCTTCTACGGCCGGCAACGGCACGGGGCCGGTGGTTGGCTCGTTCTGCGAGAGGCGGTACTCAACGGCTGCCAGCCGGGCTTCGATCGATTCCAGCCGGGCCAGGAGATCGGGCGGTGAGGCCTGTTTCCCGCGCTTACCCACGGTCAGTTCGAGTGCGACGCCAAGCGCCAGCCCCGCGACGGCGCCAATCGTGTTGTCGAGCAGGGCGCCGATGATCAGGCCGGCGAGTATCCACATGAGGCGTCCTTGGCGGTTTTTGTGCCACTGTAACAGAGGTGCGGCACCGTGCAATCGGGCGAGCGGAGGGGCTTGGGCATGTGCAGGCAAAACAGCGGTTTGCGTGTTTGTTGCATTGCAAATGATTTTCGTTGCTTGTCATCATTACTGATGGACTTGCCTGTCCTCGCCACATTCATCCCGGGGTGCCTTGAATCTCGCGAATCGCGGTCTAGTATTGAAATTGTGCCAAAGCCATCGCCATGTCGATGGCATGGTTGGGTGGCTTTTGAATGGCGTAACCTTATGTTTAAAATGGGTTTGATGTTGCGCTGCACAAGCTGTTTGGAGCTTGTGTTCTAAAAATCCGTTTGTTAGTATCATCATCAATTTGTCGCGCCAGAGCTTGATCTAACTCAAGTCGCAAATTGGCAGGGCATGTTACGCAAGTGCCGTAGGGCCCGTTGTAACAACCATAAGAATCGCCCTGCGGTCTGCACCCAAAGACTTCAAAAAAAGTGATGGGGAGACCATGAGACGCAAGCTGATAACAATAACAGCAGCAGCGCAGGGAGGGCTTGCCGCCCTGTTCTCGCAGGCCAGCCAGGCAGCCTACCAGACCGACATGCAGCCACCGGCCACCGAGCTGGCGAGCCGGGTGATCGGCATCCACGAGCTCATGCTGTACATCTGCATCGCGATTTTCGTCGTGGTGTTCGGCGTGATGTTCTACTCGATGTTCAAGCACCGCAAAGCGGTGGGCCACAAGGCCGCCAACTTCCACGAGAACACCACGGTGGAAGTGATCTGGACCATCATCCCGTTCTTCATCCTGATCGCCATGGCGCTGCCGGCGACCAAGGTGGTGCTCGCTCAGAAGGACACCAAGAGTGAGGACATGACGATCAAGGTTACCGGCTACCAGTGGAAATGGGGCTACGACTACCTGCAGGAGGGCGTGCAGTTCTATGCCAACCTGTCCACGCCGCGTGACCAGATCGAAGAGTTTCAGGGCAAGGGCGCGGGCAAGGGCGAGCACTATCTGCTCGAAGTCGACAACCCGCTGGTGGTGCCGACCGGTAAGAAGATTCGCCTGCTGCTGACCGCCAACGACGTGATCCACTCGTGGTGGGTGCCGGCCTTTGCCGTCAAGCAGGATGCCATCCCCGGCTTGATCCGCGATAGCTGGTTCAAGGTCGACAAGCCCGGCATCTACCGCGGCCAGTGCGCCGAGCTGTGCGGTAAGGAGCATGGCTTCATGCCCATCGTGGTCGAGGCCAAGACGCCGGAGGAATACGCCGCCTGGATCGACAAGAAGAAAAAAGAAATCGCCTCCCAGCAGGATGACCCGAACAAGGTGTGGAAGCTCGATGAGCTCGTCGCGCGTGGCGAGAAGGTGTATGGCGGCAACTGCGTGGCCTGTCACCAGGCCAACGGCAAGGGTATCCCCGGCGCCTTCCCGGCGCTCGACGGCTCGAAGATCGCCACCGGGCCGAAGCAAGGCCATGTCGGGCTCGTGCTGGCCGGCAAGGGCGCCATGCCAAGCTGGAAGCAGCTCTCCGATACCGAGATCGCCGCTGTCATTACCTACGAGCGCAATGCCTGGGGTAACAAGAAGGGCGACATGGTCCAGCCTTCCGAAGTCAAAGCGGCGCGCAAGTAAGGAGATTTCATGAATTCGATGGCAAAAACGGTGGCCGCGGACGAGGCGCATGCTCATGGCCATGACGATCATCATCCGAGCGGCCTCGCGCGCTGGCTGACCGCCACCAACCACAAGGACATCGGCACGCTCTACCTGTGGTTCAGCTTCACCATGTTCCTCACCGGCGGGGTGATGGCGCTGTGCATCCGGCTCGAGCTGTTCAGCCCCGGCCTGCAGTATTTCCGCCCCGAGCTGTTCAACCAGTTCACCACGCTGCACGGCCTGATCATGGTGTTCGGCGCCATCATGCCGGCCTTCACCGGCCTCGCCAACTGGATGCTGCCGCTGATGCTCGGCGCGCCCGACATGGCGTTTGCGCGCATGAACAACTGGTCGTTCTGGCTGCTGCCGCCGGCCGCCCTGCTGCTGATCATCAGCTTCGCCGTGCCGGGCGGTGCGGCCGCGGCAGGCTGGACGCTCTATGCACCGCTGTCGACGCAGATGGGCATGGGCATGGACCTGACCATCTTCGCCATCCACATCATGGGGATGAGCTCGATCATGGGTTCGATCAACATCATCGTCACCATCCTCAACATGCGTGCGCCGGGCATGACCATGATGAAGATGCCGATGTTCGCCTGGACCACGCTGATCACCGCCTACCTGCTGATCGCCGTGGTGCCGGTGCTGGCCGGCGCGGTGACCATGCTGCTGACCGATCGCCACTTTGGCACCTCGTTCTTCAATGCCGCTGGCGGCGGCGACCCGGTGATGTATCAGCACATCTTCTGGTTCTTCGGCCACCCCGAGGTCTACATCATGGCCCTGCCGGCGTTCGGCGTGGTCAGCCAGGTGATCCCGACCTTCGCGCGCAAGCCCCTGTTCGGCTACCACTCGATGGTCTACGCGACGTCATCGATCGCGATCCTGTCCTTCATGGTGTGGGCGCACCACATGTTCGCCACCGGCATGCCGGCGGTCGGGCAGCTGTTCTTCATGTACGCGACGATGCTGATCGCTGTGCCGACCGGGGTGAAGGTGTTCAACTGGATCGCGACGATGTGGAAAGGCTCGATGAGCTTCGAAACGCCGATGCTGTTCGCCATCGGCTTCGTCTGCCTGTTCACCATGGGCGGCCTTTCGGGGCTGATGCTGGCGATCGCGGCGGCCGACATCCAGTATCAGGATACCTACTTCGTGGTCGCGCACTTCCACTATGTGCTGGTGGCCGGTGCGCTGTTCAGCCTGTTCTCGGCCTATTACTACTGGGCGCCGAAGTGGACCGGCTACATGTACAGGGAGCGCCGCGGGCAGATCCACTTCTGGTGGTCGATGATCGCCTTCAACCTGACCTTCTTCCCGATGCATTTCCTCGGCCTCGCGGGCATGCCGCGCCGTATCCCGGACTATGCGACGCAGTTCGCCGGTTTCAACGAGATCGCCTCGATCGGTGCATTCGCCTTCGGCCTGGCGCAGGTTTACTTCCTGATCTTCGTCGTGCTCGACAACATCCGCGGCGGCGCCGGCAAGGCGCCACAAAAGCCATGGGAGGCCGTCAACACGCTCGAGTGGGAGGTGCCGTCGCCGGCGCCGTTCCATACCTGGGAAACACCGCCGCCGCGCGAGTTGATCGATCGCCTGGCGCGTGAACAGAAGCTGCATTGAGCCAGGCCCTGCCGCAGTCCTGCGGTGAGGCAACCCCGCCGGCCCTGGCCGGCACAGGAGTCAGGTTGTGGAAATGAACAAGAACACGCGTACCGCCTTGATCGTCGCCTCGTGCGCGCTGGCCTTTTTTGCAGGTTTCATCGCCAAGGCATGGCTGTTCGGGCTATGAACCTGCTTACCGAGAATCGTCAGCTGATGCTCAAGCTGGCGGTCATCGCGGTCATGATGTTCGGCTTCGGCTATCTGCTGGTGCCGTTCTACAAGAAGATTTGCGAGGTGACCGGCATCAACAATGTGCTGGCCGCCGATGTGGCGCCGGTCAACACGCAGGTGGACACGAGCCGCGACATCACGATCGAGTTCGATGCGAACCTGCGCAACGACCTGCCATGGCGCTTCAAGCCCAGGCAGGTCAGCATGAAGGTGCATCCAGGGCAGGTGGTGCAGGTCGAGTATGAATTGGAAAACCTGTCCAGGCGCAGCATCGTGGGGCAGGCGGTGCCGAGCTACGGGCCGATCAACGCGCAGCAGCACTTCAAGAAGCTCGAATGCTTCTGCTTCCGGCAGCAGACCATCGCGGCCAACGAGAAGCGCGTACTGCCGGTGGTGTTCCTGATCGATCGTGCGTTGCCGCCCGATGTGAACACGGTGACCTTGTCGTACACATTTTTTGAGGTCGAGGGCGCCGGGCGCTCCTGATACGACGGGAAAGCATGTCTGAACCGAAGGACGACGGCGGTAATCTTCAGGCGATCAAGGCGATATTCTGGGCCTTCTTCGGCATCCGCAAGCGGCAGGACCACGCCGCCGACATGTCGAAGCTGACGCCCAGGCAGATCATCATCGCCGGCCTGATCGGCGGCCTGATCTTCGTACTGAGCCTCGTCACGCTGGTGAGGCTCATCGCTGGCTGACACGGATAACAAAGGATAAGGGGAGACCTATGAGCGCACAGGCAGAACAGCACTATTTCGTCCCGCAGCCTTCCAAATGGCCGCTAGTCGGCGCCTTTGCCCTGTTCTTTCTGGGCTTGGGGGCTGCCTTCACCGTCAATGGCGTGGGCTTCGGCAAGATCAGCCTGGCGATCGGCTTCGCCATCCTGCTCTACATGCTGTTTGGCTGGTTCGGCCAAGTGATCAGGGAGAGCGAGTCGGGCAAGTATGGCCACCAGGTCGATCTGTCGTTCCGCTGGAGCATGGGCTGGTTCATCTTCTCCGAGGTGATGTTTTTTGCCGCCTTCTTCGGCGCCCTCTACTACGCCCGCGTGATTTCGGTGCCCGAGCTGGGCTCCCTGTCGTACAAACTGTTGTGGCCGGACTTCAACGCTGTCTGGCCGACCCAGGTGGCGCCGGCGGGGGTCGAGGGCTACCGCCCGATGGAGGCCTGGGGCCTGCCGGCGATCAATACGCTGATCCTGCTGACCTCCGGCGCGACGGTCACCTGGGCGCACTGGGGGTTGATCAAGAACAACCGTACCCAGCTGGTTGCCGGCTTGTTCCTGACCGTTGTGCTGGGGATGTTGTTTCTCGGCCTGCAGGCTTATGAATACCGGCACGCGATGCATGAGATGAACCTGACGCTGTCGTCCGGCATCTACGGCACGACCTTCTATATGTTGACCGGCTTTCACGGCGCCCACGTGACCCTGGGCACCATCATGCTGGCGGTCATGCTGTTCCG
Source organism: Chitinivorax sp. PXF-14 (assembly GCF_040812015.1). Taxonomy (NCBI): domain Bacteria; kingdom Pseudomonadati; phylum Pseudomonadota; class Betaproteobacteria; genus Chitinivorax; species Chitinivorax sp. PXF-14. The sequence continues at coordinate 271,263 of NZ_JBFNXJ010000001.1, forward strand.
CTCGATGGCCGGGCATTTCAAGCCGGATCACCATTTCGCGTTCGAGGCGGCGGCCTGGTACTGGCACTTCGTCGATGTGGTGTGGTTGATCCTGTTCGTCTTCGTGTACTGGCTGTAATGGCCGGAGTGCTTACAGGCCAGATCGCGGGATGAGGCCGAAGTAGTAGCCGGCCATCAGCAACAGGAACAGCGAGATCGACAGCCCGACACGCAGCGTCAGCGCCCTGACGGTTTTCTCGGATGCGGCGCCTGGCTTCAATAGTCCGCGCAGCGCGGTGAACAGGCTGAGCAGGATCGCGGCGATGATCAGGATGACGATGATTTTCATGGTGTGTCTCCGAACGATCGGACAAGTGTAGTGCAATGATCACCATGTCTCCAGCCGCCAAAATCGGCCAATTACGCTTCCGCCCGCGGCTGTGGCCCAGCCTGGCCGCGCTGCTGGTCGTGGCGCTTGCCCTGGCTGCCGCCAATTGGCAGTTTGGCCGCGCCGAGCAGAAACGGGCCTTGCAGGCGAAATTCGACGAGGCCCAGGCCCTGCCGGCACTGCCGCTGAAGGGTGGGGAGCCGGTCGATGCTCTGCAGTACCGTCACATCGTGGCTCGCGGCGAGTGGGCGCCGGACAAGGCGATCTGGCTCGACAACAAGACCTACAAGGGGCTGGCGGGCTACCAGCTTCTGATGCCGGTGCGGCTCGCCGGCAGTGAGCAGTTCCTGCTCGTCAACCGTGGCTGGGTGCCGCGTTCGGCCAATCTGGCGAAAGCCGCCGCCGCGCGGGCGGGGCTGGTCGAGGTGCGCGGCTTGGCCGTGGTGCCGCCCGCCAAGTATTTCGAATTGTCGCAGGACACGATTGCCGGCAACGTCTGGCAAAACCTGCGACTGGAGCGTTACACGCGCCGATACAGCGTGTCCGTCCTGCCGGTAGTCGTCGAGCAGGACAGCCATGCTGCCGACGGGCTGATACGCGAATGGTCCCGGCCTGACGCCGGGGTACAAAAACATGTGGCCTATGCCGTGCAGTGGTTGTGCATCGCGGCCGTCGTGGTGGTGCTGTATGTCGTACTCAATACCAAACGTCGTGGCTGACCCGAGGCCAAACCGGCGCATCCTGCTGATCCTGCTGCTGGTGTGCATCGCGCCTTTCGCCGCATCGTATCTCGCCTACTATGTCTGGAAACCCAGCCAGGCCAAGACCCATGGCGACCTGCTGCAAACCAGGCCGTTGCCGGCCCACGTGCTGCCCGACGTCGCCGGCCGGCCGGGCGGCTTGGCCGCGGTAAAGGGCAGATGGGTGCTGCTGATGGCGGATGGCGGCGCCTGTGCGCGCCGCTGCCAGGACAAGCTTTACATGATGCGCCAGCTGCGCCTCGCGCAGGGCAAGGAGCTCGACCGCATCGAGCGCGTGTGGCTGGTGGCCGATTCCGCCCCTGCCAGCGAGCCTGACATGGCCGAAGGCGTGCGACGCTGGCGCGCTGCGGACAGCGCCTTGTTGCGCGAACTGCCTGTTCCTGCAGGCGAGCGGGTCGAGGACTACATCTACGTGATCGACCCCCTGGGCAATCAGGTGCTGCGTTACAGCCCGATGCACAATCCGACGCAGATCATCCGCGAGCTGACCAAGCTGTTGAAGAACAATGAGGCACTGGGTTAGGCCATGATCAGCAACTGGTATCGCAGACTGATTTTCCTGGCGGCACTGCTGACATTCGGCGTCGTCGTGCTGGGGGCCTACGTGCGCTTGTCCGATGCGGGCCTGGGCTGTCCGGACTGGCCCGGCTGCTATGGCAAGCTGTCGCCCGCCCACGCCCATCAGGAGATCGCCGCCGCGCTGGCCGACAATCCACACGGGCCGGTGTCGGCGCCCAAGGCGTGGAAGGAGATGATCCACCGCTATTTCGCCAGCACGCTGGGGCTGCTGATCGTCAGCATCGCCGCCCTGGCACTGGCCCGGCGTAATGCCGTGCGGCAGTCACCGCTGCTGCCGTCCATGCTGGTCGGCATTGTGGTGCTGCAAGGGCTGCTCGGCATGTGGACGGTCACGTTACTGCTCAAGCCGGCCATCGTCACCGCCCACCTGTTGGGCGGGATGAGCATCCTTGCCTTGCTGACATGGCTGGCGCTGCGCCAGCTGTTCCCCTCGCCACGCCCGCTGGCGCCGAGGCTGCGGCCCTGGGCGTTGCTGACGCTGCTGGTGCTGTTTGCGCAGATCGCGCTCGGCGGCTGGGTCAGCACCAACTATGCGGCGCTGGCCTGCGCCGATTTTCCGCAATGCCACCGCGCCTGGGTCCCGGACATGCAGTTTCACGACGCCTTTCATATCGTGCGGGAGCTCGGCATGACGCCGGATGGCGCCTTGCTGAGCCTGGAAAACCTGACCGCGATCCACTGGGTGCATCGTGTCGGCGCCGCGGTGACTACGCTGGTGGTCGGCGGGCTCGGCCTGTTGCTGTGGCGACACGACGGGCTCAGGCCGTTTGGCGTGCTGGTACTTGCCGCGCTGGCCGTACAGCTGACGCTCGGTATCGCCAACATCATGCTGCAGCTGCCCTTGCCGGTGGCCGTGGCGCACAACGCCGGGGCGGCGCTGCTCCTCGTCAGCCTCGTGGTCGTCAACTATCGATTGGGAGCAAGGGGAGACACATGGCCGCTACGCTGAGCTTGCCGCGAACGCACGTTCGCGAGTTCCTGGCATTGACCAAACCACGCGTGGTATCGCTGATCGTTTTCTGCGCAATGATCGGCATGTTCCTGGCCCAGGCGGGGATGCCGCCACTGGTGCCGATGCTGGCAGCCACGGCTGGTATCGCACTGGTGGCCGGTGCCGCGGCCGCCATCAACTGCCTGGTCGAGCAACGCATCGATGCCGTGATGGCCAGGACGCGCGCGCGCCCGCTGCCGCGTGGCCAGCTGAGCAACACCCAGACGCTGACGTTTGCCGGCACCATCGGTGGTGTCGGCCTGTGGTTGCTGTATGCCCTGGTCAACCCGCTGACGATGTGGCTGACGCTCGCCACCTTTGTCGGTTACGCGATCATCTATACCGTCCTGCTCAAGCCCGCGACGCCGCAGAACATCGTGATTGGCGGCGCATCGGGCGCCATGCCGCCCGTGCTCGGCTGGGTGGCGATGTCCGGCCAGGTGTCGCACGATGCACTGCTGCTGTTCCTGATCATCTTCGCCTGGACGCCGCCGCATTTCTGGGCGCTGGCCCTGTACCGCAAACAGGAATATGCCAAGGCCGGCCTGCCCATGCTGCCGGTGACCCATGGCGACGACTTCACCAGACTGCACGTATTGCTCTACACCATCATCCTGACGGGGGTGACGCTGCTGCCGGTGGCGACCGGCATGTGCGGCGGCATCTACCTGCTGTCAGCGCTCGTGCTCGATGCGGTCTTCCTGGCCTACGCGTGGCGTATCTACACCCAGTACAGCGATCAGCTGGCCCGCAGCGCGTTTCGCTATTCGATTCTGTACCTGAGCCTGCTGTTCTCGGCGCTGATGGTCGACCATTACTGGCGGCTAAGCTGGTAAGCTTGCAGCATGCGTATTCCTGTTTCCTTTCTTTCCGCCGCGTTGATCGCGGCGGCATTGTCTGTGGCTGGCTGCGACCGCTCGCCCGCGCCGCCCGCCGAGCCGTTCCAGGCAACCGATATCACCGGTGCTGATTTCGGTACGGATTTCCATCTCACCGACCACACCGGCAAGCCGCGCTCGATGGCGGATTTCAAAGGCAAGGTCGTGGCGCTGTTCTTTGGCTATACCCATTGCCCCGACGCCTGTCCGACTACGATGACCGAGCTCAAGATCGCACTCGGCAAGCTCGGCCCACAGGCGCGGGACGTACAGGTGCTGTTCGTGACGGTCGACCCCGGGCGCGACACGCCCGATGTCCTGTCCAAGTATGTGCCGGCATTCAATCCGACCTTTCTCGGTCTGTCGGGCACCGCGGCGCAATTGGCCGAAGCGCAGAAGGCATTCAAGATCGTCGCGCAGAAAGTGGGCGGCGAAGGCGGGGGATATACGGTCGATCACAGCGCGGGGACTTACCTGTTCGACCGGCAAGGCAGGCTGCGCCTGTTCGTCAGTTATGGGGCTGGAGCCAAGGTGATGGAGCACGATATTCGCCTGCTGCTCCAAGGCCCGCGCTGACTGGCGGAAAATCACGTCATAAATAGCTTGACGGGGCTACCCCATCAGCGTACAAATACGGCTGGTATTTGGATTCAAGCGTTCTGCAGTGCCGGTTACGCCAATGCGGTCTTGAAGCTAAAACCGTAGTGTTTTACGAAACTTTGTACTTTTTGGAGATTCGCAATGGCGACTGGTACTGTAAAGTGGTTCAACGATGCTAAGGGCTTCGGCTTCATTACTCCTGATGGTGGTGGTGAAGACCTGTTTGCTCACTTCTCTGCTATCAACATGCAGGGCTTCAAGTCCTTGAAGGAAGGTCAGAAGGTTTCCTTCGAGATCACTCAAGGCCCGAAGGGCAAGCAAGCATCGAACATTCAGGCTGCTTAATTCAGTTCGAATAGTTCAAGAAAAGCCCGTCGCAAGACGGGCTTTTTTGTTGGCTTGAGCTGAGTTAAAAAAAGCCCCATGTGCCTGTATCACATGGGGCTTTTGCTTGGGCGGCGCCAGCCTTGCTACCTAGGGCTGGGGCTGATCCGCTGCGGTGCCTGGCTCGTGGCAGGCCGTGAACCGGCTGCTTAGAGGAATCGGGCCAGCAGAGCCTTTTCCACGTTCTCGCCCAGTGGCACTCGGACGATATAGCCATTGCCGCTCGCGACGTTCAGATCAAGCCCCTCGCGGGTTTTCATCTGCGTCAGTTCGACCGTGCGATTACCCGCCGGGTGGATGATCTCGAGCTTGTCACCGATCTGGAAACGGTTCTTGACGTCGATCTCGGCCCAGCCGCTTACCGGGTCGATGCCGATCACCTCGCCCACATACTGACTGCGATGGGCTTCCGAATGGCCCTTGATGTAGTTCTGATAATCCTGCGTGTGATGGCGTTCGTAGAAACCATCGGTGTAGCCGCGATTGGCCAGGCTTTCCAGGTCCGAGAGCAGGGCGGGGTTGAATGGACGGCCGGCGACGGCATCGTCGATCGCCTGGCGATAGACCTGGGCGGTGCGCGCAACGTAGTACAGCGACTTGGTGCGCCCTTCGATCTTGAGCGAATCGACGCCGATCCTGACGAGGCGCTCGACATGCTCGACTGCCCGCAGGTCTTTCGAGTTCATGATATAGGTGCCGTGCTCGTCTTCCATGACGGGCAGTAATTCGCCGGGGCGATTGACCTGCTCGATCAGGTAGACACGGTCGGCCAGTGGGTGGCGCTGCTGTTCGCCCATGGCGGCGAAGCTGCGATTGGCGTCATCCATGGCCTGGTTGAAGTCGAACTTGACGACTTCATAGTCGCCGCCGTCTGTTTCCTCCGCGTTCTGTACCTTGTAGTCCCAACGGCAGGAGTTGGTGCAGGTGCCCTGGTTTGGGTCGCGGTGGTTGAAATAGCCCGACAGCAGGCAGCGGCCCGAATAGGCGATGCACAGCGCACCGTGGACGAAGACCTCGAGCTCCATGTCCGGGCATTCCTGGCGGATTTCCTCGACTTCGTCGAGGCTTAGCTCGCGCGACAGGATGATGCGCGTCAGCCCCAGCGATTTCCAGAACTTCACTGCGGCGTAGTTTGTGGTGCTGGCCTGCACCGACAGGTGTACCGGCACCTCGGGCCACTTTTCGCGCACCATGGCGATCAGGCCCGGGTCGGCCATGATCAGCGCGTCCGGCTTCATCTCGATGACCGGCGCCATGTCGTCGAGGTAGGTCTTGACCTTGGCATTGTGCGGCAGGATGTTGCTGGCTACGAAGAACAGTTTGCCGCGGGCATGCGCCTCGTCGATCCCCTGCTTGATCTGCTCCAGCTTGAACTCGTTGTTGCGCGCACGCAGGCTGTAACGTGGCTGCCCGGCATACACCGCGTCGGCGCCGTAGTCGAAGGCGGCGCGCATCTTGTCGAGCGTGCCGGCAGGGAGGAGGAGTTCAGGGGCTTTCAACATGGAAATTTGGGCGAATTGGCTCGGAAGGGCCAAAATTATACGCCCAATTAACTGCTTGATAAATAAAATTATTCTCGTCTGGTGAGTGGGTTTTTTCGCGGGTGCGCGGATAATTGCTGGCAGGTCCATAGTCGTCGGCTGGCGATGGTATGGCAGATGCCATATGATGGCGGGCTAAACTCCATTACCTGAATGGCATGCAACTCCGGTATCCGAAGTCCTTCATCAAGCTTGTGCTCATCGGCTTTACGCTGGTCGGGCTGCCGCTTGCGTTGGCGCTGTTTACCAGTGCGCTGTCGATCGATCGCCTGGCGAAGTACAGCGAGCGCGCCGTCCATCATGCCGCGCAATATGCGCGTGGCACGCGCCTGCTGGCGGAGAGCCTGGCCAGCATGGAGCGCGGCGTCCGCCAGTACGTGATTCTTGGCGATGCCGAGTTTCTGGACGCATACCGTGCGGCGCATGCCGAGTTTGGCCAGACGCTGCAGCAGCTGGTCAAGCAGAAGCCTTACCCGGACCTGGCCGCGCGCCTGCGTGACCTGGGCGCGCGCGAGAAGGCGCTGAACGTGCAGATCACCGAGAATCTTGAATCGGCAGATCGGCTTACGGAAATATTGGATCGTTTCGTCGAGCTCGATGATGCGGTGTCGGTGGTATTGGGTGAGAGCGATGCGCTGATCGAGCACGAAGTCGAATCGATGCGGGACATGGCTGCACATTCCCGCGACATCGTGCTCAAACGGCTGTGGATGTTGTTTCCCATGGCGCTTGCTGTCATCGTCGGCTTTGCCATGATGCTGGCACGCCCCATCCGGCAGATCGAGGCGGTGATCCGGCAGCTTGGCTCCGGTGATTGGCGTACGGAAATCGAGGTCGATGGTCCCGAGGACATGCGCATGCTCGGCGAGCGGCTGGATTGGCTGCGGAGGCAGTTGCGCGAGGTCGAAGAGCAGAAGATGCGCTTCCTGCAGCAGGTGTCGCACGACCTCAAGACACCCCTGTCGGCCTTGCGGGAGGGGGCCGATCTGCTGGCCGATGGCTCGCTTGGGCAACTGTCAGCCACGCAGCAGGAGGTGGCACTGATCCTGCAACAGAATGCAATCAAGCTGCACCGCCTGATTGACGAGCTGCTTCAGTACAGCGCCCTGCAGGCGCAGGCGCGGCAGGTCAAATACGAGCTGGTGCCGCTCAAGCCAATCGCCCGCAAGACGGTGGCAGCGCAGCAGATGCAGGCGCTCAACAAGGCATTGGATATCGAGCTGGAGTGCCCCAGGCTCATCGTCGAGACGGATGCCGACAAGTTGCGAGTGATTCTCGACAACCTCCTGTCCAACGCCATCAAGTATTCGCCGCACAAGGGCAAGATACACCTGGCGCTGGCGAGGCGAGAGGATACGCTGACGATCGATGTGATAGACGACGGGCCGGGTGTCCCTCCCGCCGACAGGATGCGTATTTTCGAACGCTTCTTTCACCGCGGCGCGCCGGAGCAAGGGCCGGTGGCAAGCACCGGCCTGGGTTTGGCGATTGTCGCGGAATTCGTACACGCGCTCGATGGCACGGTTGCCGTGCTGGAGAGCGCACGTGGCGCCCACTTTTGCGTGAGGCTGCCATGCCGTTATTGGACTGATGAAACATGAGATCGTTATGGTTGGCGGCGAGCGTCCTGATGTTGCTCGCCGGATGTGAACAAATGCCGGTCAGGCCTGAGCCACCGGTACCCTGCCCACCCGCCAGCACGGCGGCGGTGCGCAGCGAGGTGGAAGACTGGCTCCTGTTCCAGGAGAAGACACGCAAGATGTCCGCCGCTGAAGTCTCGCGGGAACTGGAGAGCGCGCGGCTTGCCTATCAGAAGGAGCGCAGCGAAAGCAATCGCATGCGTCTTGCCTTCCTGTATCTCGCGGCGACGGGCAAGGGGCGTGATCTGGATAAGGCGATCGGCCTGCTCGAGTCGGCGCAGAAGGAAGCGCGCAGCGATGACCCGGCTCGCCGTGCTTTCGCCGGCCTGTTGCTGGGCCTGGCTGTCGAGATCAAGCGCGACGAGGATCTGATCGAGCAGGACGGGCAGAAACTGCGTGACGAGCAGAAGCGTGGCGATGACTTGCAGCAGAAGCTGATCGATCTGCAGGCCAAGCTTGAAGCGCTCAAGGCAATGGAGCTGCGGGTGAGACGAATCAAGGCGAGGCCGCTGGATGCCAACAAGTAAGCGAATCCTGATCGTTGACGACGATGCCGACCTGCTGCGTTTGCTCGCGCTGCGGCTGACGAGTGCAGGCTATGAGGTTGATGCGGTGGCCAGCGCAGAGGCTGCCCTATCGCGCCTGGCCGTGAGTCGCCCGCATCTGATCGTGACCGATTTGCGCATGGAGGGCATGGACGGCATGGCCCTGTTCGACATCGTGCATCGCAGCCATCAGGGCCTGCCGGTCATCATCCTGACCGCGCATGGCTCGATCCCCGACGCGGTTGCAGCGACACGGCGGGGCGTGTTCGGCTATCTGGCCAAGCCGGTTGAAGGTAAGACGCTGCTCGAAGAGGTGGCGGCTGCACTGCGGGTTGCCGCCGCGACCGATGTGGTGGATGCCGATACCCATGCCACCGACGGCATCCTGACCCGCAACCCGCAAATGCGGGAAACCCTGACCAAGGCCAATATGGTGGCGCAGGGCGATGCCAGCGTGCTGGTGCAGGGTGACAGCGGCACCGGCAAGGAGCTGCTGGCGCGGGCGATTCACCAGGCCAGTGGTCGTCGCGATAAACCCTTCGTGGCGATCAATTGCGGTGCGATCCCGGAGCACCTGCTGGAGTCCGAGCTGTTTGGCCACATCAAGGGCTCGTTTACCGGTGCACAACGGGATCATGACGGGCTGTTCAAGGCGGCAAACGGCGGGTCGCTCTTCCTCGACGAAATCGGCGACATGCCGCTTGCCCTGCAGGTCAAGCTGCTGCGCGTGCTGCAGGACAGGCAGGTGCGGCCGGTCGGTGCGACAAAGCTGGTCGATATCGATGTGCGCGTGATCTCGGCCACCCATCGCGATCTGGCGGTAGCCATCAGCGAGGGGCGGTTTCGGGAAGATCTCTACTACCGGCTCAACGTCGTGTCGCTGAGCCTGCCGCCGCTGGATAAGCGGCGTGAGGATATCCCCTTGCTCGCGGGGCACTTCCTGCGCCAGCTGGCGGGCAAATATCGCAAGACCCTGAGCGGTTTCTCTCCTGATGCCACCGAGTTGCTGCTGGCGTCGGCCTGGCCCGGCAATGTGCGGCAGCTGCAGAATATCGTCGAGCAGATCGTGGCGCTGTCGACGACGCCGCTGGTGCCGGCTGGGCTGGTACAGATGGTGCTGAGCCAGCAGGGCGATGGCATTGCCTCGTTCGAAGAAGCCCGCCGTGGCTTTGAACGGGATTATCTGGTGCAGATACTGAAGATCGCCGAAGGCAATGTCACGCAGGCTGCACGCCTGGCCAAGCGCAATCGCACTGAATTTTACAAGCTGCTGGAGCGCCATCACCTCGATCCGACCCAGTTCAAACCACAGAATTAACTAAATAAACAGTTGCTTAGCTTGTTTCGATAAGATTGTCGTCAATCGACGACAGTGTAACTTATTGATATTTAAGTGATTTAATATTCCCTCCTTATTTCTGTCGCCAACTGGCGACAGTTTCTTTTGAATTAACCTTAATATGTTGCTGCAATATCTTGAATAAAAAGAATATTGCTTGCATGGCACGACTATTGCTGAATATCTCCTGTCTCTAGTCATGAGCCCGGCCTGCTGGTGTTTGGCCGAGCGGTCAGGTTCTTATCATGAAACGCTTTGATACGCTGCTGTATACCTTCAGTCTGACGGCGGGTGTGGCCATGATCGGCCTCAATGTGCTGTCGGCTTACGAAACGGTGGAATACAAGCCGGCACAGGTGGCGTTTGCCGATCAAGAGTCAGACCATGATGCCGTGAAGTTGGCTGCGTCTAATGATGTCGTACCGCCAGCCGAGTTGGCGGATGTTGTCGTCGAGCCGGCCGACAAGGCGCCGGCGCCTGTGGTGCCGAGTGTGAGCAAGCCGGCACGCAAGGACAAGACGATACCGATTGATCCTTCCGCCATGCCTGGCGGTGGGTTTGCTGTAGTTGGCGCGGACGATAGTTGGACAAAAAAATAACAACCTACATCTTCTGAATTTCGACTGGCTGTTTGGAATGGGTGAGCCGGTCAAGAACGTGGATGGGTGACAAGTGGCAGAAAGTAATTGGACTAAACGCACCGACTTTTTTCCGGTGCCAGGACAGAGCGGATACCGGTATCGCGAGCGTCGCGACACCCTGATATCCGAGACTGGTGAAATACTCTATGTGGTTGGCGGCAGTGGGCCGGAACTCGATGAGCTGAGGCTGGATCAGGCTGGTGCCCGAGAACTGCGCGTATTGTTGATGAACCCGTACTGCGAGCAGTTGAAGAGCCATCTGTACCGGATTTCCCGGCACCCGCGGGCCGCGGCAGAGCAGTTGCACCTGCAATTGCTGCTGACCTTGGCGGCGCTCAAGCGGTGGGCTCAAGACGCCGGCTTCGCCTTGCGTTTGCGTGTTTACGATGACTTGCCGTCAAGCAAGCTCAGGCAACTTGACGAGACATCGGCGGTCCCAGCAGAAGGGGTGTGGTGCCCGGCCTTTTTCGGCGGGCCGTCGAAGCAGGTGGAGTCGGTGTGGGATGACCCGACGAATGCCGAATATTGTTTTGAGAAGCATCAGCTTGTCCAGCACGACTCCACCGGGCGGCTGATGCGCAGAATTGATGTAAGTCAGCCCCCCAGGTTGCCTTACTTTGATGACGACGGTGGTTTGGTCGTTTCGATATGAAGTGAAGATTGTTTATAACCACTTGGTAAGGAAGTGAGCCCCGATATGATTACTGATACCGATTTCTTCAATGTGCTGTCGGACGAAACCCGCCGCCGCATGTTGTCCCTGCTGATGACCGAAGACGAGTTGTCCGTATGCGAGTTGTGTCATGCCGTCGATTGCGCGCAGCCCAAGGTGTCGCGCCATCTGGCCAAGATGCGCCAGTCCAAGTTGCTGTCGGTGCGTCGCGATGGTGTGTGGATGTACTACCGCATCAACCCGCAGCTTCCGGCATGGGCATTCAAGATCGTGCAGCTGATGGCACAGGCCGGCGAATCGACCCAGCTGCTGGTGCGCGACCGCAATCGCCTGCTGTCGATGCCCGACCGTCCGGTACGCGAAGCTCGCCCGGGTGCCGCTGCTCCCGGCGCAACGCCGCTGCAGCCACGTCTGGCAACTGCACCGGTATTCGACGCCGGCGTACGTCTGGTACGCTGATGCGGGGTGGGGCGTTTGCCGGCGCGGCCGGCAAACGTATCGCCTGCACGACAAGCGTGTAGCCGTTGCGCATGGTGGCGATGCATGGTGCTCGCACGGGGCTAGAGTACCCGGCCTGTCACCATGACGTATACGCGTAGCGGTGTTGCCTGACAGCGCCACGATCGATGGCGCTGGCGGTTCACCGTTGAATTCTGCACGCTATCCCAGAACAGGCGGCCCCTTGCGGGCCGCTTCCCTTTTCCGGCATGGCGACTGGGCCTATAATCCAAGGCTTTCGTCATGTCAGCCGAAGCATCTTCCATGCACCGTTCCGTTATCGCCGACAGCTCGCGGCTCGTCGTCAAAGTAGGCAGCAGCCTTGTGACCAACGAGGGGCGGGGCCTGGACCACGAGGCGCTGAAACGGTGGGCGGCCGAGATCGCTGCACTCAACCGCGCCGGCAAATCGGTGGTGCTGGTATCCAGCGGCGCGATCGCAGAGGGCTTGCAGCGCTTGGGCTGGAAGAACCGCCCCAAGGCCTTGCACGAGCTGCAGGCCGCCGCTGCCGTCGGGCAGATGGGGTTGGTGCAGGCTTACGAATCCTGTTTCAGGGAACATGGCCTGCGCACGGCGCAGATCCTGCTGACCCATGAAGACCTGGCCGACCGGACGCGCTATCTCAATGCTCGCTCGACGCTGCTGACACTGCTCAGCCTCGGCGTGATCCCTATCATCAACGAGAACGATACAGTGGTGACCGCCGAAATCAAGTTTGGCGACAACGATACCCTGGGGGCGTTGGTCACCAACCTGATCGAGGCCGATGCGCTGATCATCCTTACCGATCAGCGTGGCCTGTATACCGCTGACCCGCGCAAGCACCCGGATGCGCAATTCGTGCACGAGGCCCACGCCGGCACACCGGAGCTGGAGGCAATGGCCGGTGGTGCCGGCTCAGCCGTGGGCACTGGCGGCATGCTGACCAAGATCATCGCGGCCAAGCGGGCCGCCCGCAGCGGTGCGCATACGGTGATTGCCTCGGGCAGGGAGGCCGACGTGCTGTCCCGCCTGGCGGCGGGCGAGGGCATCGGCACGCAATTGATCGCGGCAACCACACCCTTGGCCGCGCGCAAGCAGTGGCTGGCCGACCACCTGCAGGTGCGCGGCCGTCTCGTCGTCGACGACGGCGCGGCGCGGGTGCTGCGTGAACAAGGCTCGAGTCTGCTGCCGGTGGGGGTGGTGGACGTCATCGGCGATTTCCTGCGTGGCGAGGTCGTCAGCTGCGTCACCTTCGAAGGGGAAGAGGTCGCACGCGGGCTCGTCAACTACACTGCGAACGAGGCGCGCAAGATCATGCGTCTGTCCAGCAAGCAAATTGAGGGCGTGCTCGGCTATGTCGACGAGCCCGAACTGATCCATCGCGACAATCTGGTGGTGATTTGATGAAAGGCTATATGATGCTGTCCCGTACCTTGCTGTGGCTGACCCTGGCTGTTTCTCCCGTCGCTTTTTCCGCCGGCATCGATGCCGGGCAATGGGAGTTCTCCGTGAAGAACGAGATGGAGGGCCTGCCGCCGCCGCAGCATTCTCTCAAGCTGTCGAAATGCATCGATAAGGCCGACGCCGCCAACCTGCTCAAGGTCGTGCCGCTGGTCCCGGGCGCGACGCCCGATAGCTGCGAGCTGTCGAACCAGAAGGTGAACGGCAGCCACACTTCGTTCTCGCTTGCCTGCAGCGGCTATCCCCAGGTCAAGGGGGAGGGCGAGGTGCAGCTGGCTGGTGCATCCCTGAGCGGCAGCACCAAGTCCCTGCTGGATTCCAACACCTACCAGAAGCACCTGACCCAGACCTTCACCGGCAAGCGTGTTGGTGCCTGCAAATAAGGTATCGGGTATGAGCCAGGACGGGCCGCTTCTGCGGCCCGTTTTTCATTGGCTTTTTGGCGTGAGCTGCTTTAATTCGATCATGATGCCGATCCCCGAGGAGTTCATATGCGCCACCTGACCGCAATTGCCTGCCTGTTGGCCCCGGCCACCCTGCTGGCGGCACCGCCCAATCTGCAGGAGGGCCAGTGGCAGATCACCACCCGGATGCAGATGGAGGGCATGCCCGCGAACATGCCGCCGCATACCCTGTCCATGTGCCTGAACAAGGACGACATCGCCAGGGGCGACAAGACCCTGCCGCAAGCGCCGCGCGACAAAGGCCAGCAGCATTGCGAGTTTGCCGAACGCAGCATGAACAGCGCCAAGCTGCATTACAAAATGGTGTGCACGGGGGACCACCGGGCAACCATGACCGGCGATATCCACTATGAGAGCACGCGCTACGACGGCAAGAGCCGGATGGAAATGGTCGACCGCAAGGGTAAAACGACGGTGATGACGCAGGAGTTCTCGGCGCAGCGCCTCGGTGACTGCAGGAAATAGCCTCAGGCCCTGGACTCGCCGTCGTCCACGGTAAAGCGATAGCTGCGCGTACCGAGGCTTGCGCCCTCGGCGCCGAAGCTGCGTTCGACGAATTCGCATTGCACGTCGTCGAGGCAGAGCAGGGTAGAGGCGCGCGTGCCATAGCTGGGGGAGGCGATGAAGATGCTGCCCAGCCTGCGTTCCCACTCGATGCCGACGCCGGTGTCGGGCAGCTGCTTGTCCGGTGGCAGGCTGTCGTCAAGCAGCAGATCGAGCAGGGCATCGCTGTCGTGCTGCGGCCCTGCCCCGGCCAGTGCGGCTTTGAGGCGCTCCACCTTGGGCCACGGCGTATTGAGCACATGGTTGGACAGGGCATGCACGCCAGCGGGGATACGCTCGATCGCGCCGCTGACGTTCGACAGATAGTACAGCGACTGCCGATCACCCACGATCAGGTTGAAGCCGTTGTAGTCGCGACTGCGCTCCCCGAGTGCCTGGAGGTAGGCTGCCGGCGCCATCGTGCCGGCCAGGAAAGCGGCCACCAGCGCGCCACGCGATGGCGCATCGGGGCGCTGCTGGCGCGGATCGCGATAATTGGTCAGTGCTGCGAAACGTCCGTCGCGGGTGACGCCGAGCCAGCTGCCGCCGCCACGTAGATCGCGGCCTGCCAGTAGCTTGGGCTGCTCATCCCACCATGCCGCGGGCAAGGTCTCGCGCGCATAGAATTCGTCGCGGTTGGCCAGCAGGGTGAGCCGGAAACTGGGCTCGGTACGGTAGCAGAAGGCGATCAGGCACATGGTGCGTGCCCCCGACGTGGCCTGTGGGCTTGCGTCGCATGCAGGCCTGGCTTAGATTGGGGCGCTTTGATGTGTGGGAGCATGGCAATGCAAATCGACAAGGAAATCGACCTTTCTGGCCTTAACTGCCCGCTGCCGGTGTTGCGCACCAAGAAGGCGCTCGCCGAGCTGCAGAGTGGGCAGGTTCTGAAAATCACTGCGACCGACCCGGCCACGCCCAAGGATTTCGAGGCGTTCTCGCGCCAGACCGGCAATGCCCTGCTGTCGTCGGAGGCGGAGGGCGGCAAGTTCATCTTTGTGATGCAGCGCAAATAGGGCGCATCAAGCTTTCGCCCGCGCCAGCCACGCAAGGAAGTCGGCGCCGGGCTGCGGCTTGCCGAACAGGTAGCCTTGCCCTTCCTGACAGCCGAGCTTGTTCAACTCGGCCTGCTGCTCCGTGGTCTCCACGCCTTCCGCAATGACGGTCAGGCCAAGCTCCTGGCCGAGCTGCACGATCATGTCGGCGATGCTGGTGCGGGTTCCCTTGCCGAGCTCGCGCACAAAGGCGCGGTCGATCTTGAGCCGGTCGATCGGCAGCCGCTGCAGATAAGAGAGCGAAGAGAAGCCGGTGCCGAAGTCGTCGATGGCGACCGTCACCCCCAGCGCCTTAAGCATGCGCAAGGTGTTCTCCATGGCTACGGCGCCCAGCATCGCAACCGATTCGGTGATCTCCAGCTCGAGATTGCCGGGCGGGATGCCGGTCTCGCGCAGCACCGTGTCGACTGTCGCTACGAAATCCGGATTCTGGAACTGCACCATCGATACGTTGACGGCGATGCGCAGGTCGGCATGGCCCTGGGCCTGCCAGCGCAGCACCTCGTGGCACGCCGTGCGCAGTACCCAGGTGCCAAGCTCGATGATGAGGCCGGAGTATTCCGCCAGCGGAATGAACTGGTCGGGCGGGATGAAGCCATTGGCTGTGGGCCAACGCAGCAGCGCCTCGGCGCCGAGCGGCTCGCCGGTCGCCAGGTTGACCTGCGGCTGGTAATGCAGTTGCAGCCGCTGTGCCTCGATCGCTTCGCGCAGGTCGTGCAGCATGATCAGCCGCCGCTGCGTGTCCTGCTCCATCTGTTCGGTGTAGTAGCAGAAGCGGCCGCGTTGGTCGTTCTTGGCGCGGTTGAGCGCAATACTCGCGCATTTGTGGGCGGTCAGGCCGCTGCCGTCGATGATGCCCAGGCGCACCAGGCCGATGGTGCCGCGCACGCGCAGCGAGTACTGGTTGACGGTGAATGGACGGTCGAACAGGCCAAGCATGCGCTCGGGGGCGATCTCCGCGTCCGGCGCGAGGATGCCGAAAGTGTCGCCGGTGACGCGTGCCAGCGTGGCCTGTGGCGGCAAGCCCTGGCGCAAGCGCTCGGATACGGCACGCAGCAGCAGGTCGCCGTTTTCATGGCCGAGTGCATCGTTGAACTCGGAGAAATGGTCGATATCGACCAGTGCCAGGGTATAGCCGCGCTCACCCGATGCGCGCAGCTCATCGATCAGCTGGACCAGGCGGGCGCGGTTGGGCAAATGGCACAATGTATCGGAGAAGGCAAACTGGTTGAGCTGCTGCAACAGGCCGACGCTCTCCAGGCCGACCGAGATATTGGTGCCAAATACCTCGAGCAATTGCCTATCGACCCCACCCAGATGCGTGGCGGTCGGCACGTCCAGCACTAGGGATACCGCCGCACGGGTACGGAAGTACAGCGTCAGCGCGCCTGGGCTGTCCTGGTGCGTGCCGGTGTGCAGGCTATGCTCGATACGGCTGTGGGCCGCTGCGTCCTGCAGCGCGCAGAGCGGGTAGCCGGTGATCGAGGCAAAGGTGCCGACTGCCGCGGCGACATAGCACGGCTCCGACCCCATCTGGATGCAGGCCAGCCCGTTGCCACTGCTCCCGAGCAGCTTGATCAGGTGCTGCAGCACGGCGTCGGCAAAGCCATCCAGGCGGTGGCGGGCGAACATGTCCGGTGCGGCATGCACGATCAGGTCGAGCCCGCGCCGTCCCGCTGCGATCGTGCGTAGCTGGTCGTAGGAGCGGATCGCCGTGGTCATCGTCGTCATCAGCCGCGTCAGCGTCAGTTCCGACTTGGTCTTGTAATCGTTGATGTCATAGTCGCGGATAGCCGACAGCTCGGGGGCGTAGCCCGGCTGGCCGGTGCGCAGCACGATGCGCACCTCGCTGAGCTTGAGCTCTTCGCGGATTACCCGCACCAGGTTGAGGCCGGCGTCTTCCTTCTCCATGACGACATCGAGCAGTACCACGGCAATATCCTGGTGGCTGGCCAGCAGGCGCTGCGCCTCGGCTGCCGAGTAGGCGTGGAGGAAGGTCAGGCGCCGCTGCAGGATGATGGCGTCGCGCAGCGCGAAGGTGGTGACCTGATGCACTTCCTTGTCGTCGTCGACGATCAAGACCAGCCAATGCGGACGGTTGTCCGCCTGGGGGGGCTCCAGCTCCTCCGCGAATTCGAGGTGGTCGTGTTGGGGCGTATCGCTCATTCGGCTGATGTGGCGACTTCCGTCGAGTCTGGCGCGCACAGCGGCAGGCTCAGCGTGAATGTCGTTCCCTCTCCAATTTTGGTGGCGACGGCTATTTTGCCGCCCAATATCCGGGTGACGATTCCGTGCACGATGTTCAGCCCCAGCCCGCTACCACCGCGGCCGAGCTTGGTCGTGAAGAATGGGTCCCAGATTTTGTTCAGGTGATCGGCCGGAATGCCGGCCCCATCGTCGCGAATCACGACAATGGCCTGTGTCCCTGATTGTTGCGCGTGTATCAGTACTTGTCCATGTTCTCGATGTTCGAAGGCGTGCACCAGCGCATTGTTGACCAGATTGGTCAGCACCTGACCCAGCGGGCCGGGAAAACTGTCCATCTCGATGTGCGGCTGCAAATCGAGCGCCATGCGGTGCGGGCTGTTCTTGAAGCGAGGTGCGATGGTGACCATGACCTCTTCGATCACCTCCCGCAGGTCGAAGCGACGGCGCTTCTCGCTGGTTTGGTCGACCGCCACCTGCTTGAAGCTGGCGATCAGTTCCCGCGCCGACTCCAGGTTGCGCATGAGCAGGTCGACGGCGGTATTGGCCGTGTCGACATAGCCTTGCAGGCTGGAGCGCTTCAGCGTGCCGCCGGCCAGCTCGGTGCTCAGCAGGCGCGTTTTCTCGTGCAGCGTCGTCGCCACGGTCACCGAGTTGCCGATCGGCGTGTTCAATTCGTGCGCCACCCCCGCCACCAGTGAGCCGAGCGACGCCAGCTTCTCCGAATGGATCAGGTCATCCTGCGCCTTCTGCAAGGACTCCATCGCGCTTTGCAGCTCGCGCGTGCGTTCCGTCACGCGTTGCTCCAGTCGGATGGTCAGCTCGCGCAGCTCGTGCTGGATCTCGCGGCGTTCGGTGATGTCCCGCATGACGGCCATCATCAGCCGCCGGCCACCTTGTTCGCAGGGTACGGCAGATAGCTCGCACCAGATGATGCGGCCATCCTTGCGGCGCAACTGCACCTCCATCAGCCTGGCCTCGCGGCGGCTGCGCATCAGCTCGATCAGCTCCTGGCGCTGCTCGACATTGACCCAGATGCCAAGGCCCAGCGCCGTTTTGCCCTTGATCTGGTCGGCGGTGTAGCCGAGCAGCGGCTCCAGCTGCAGATTGGTGTCGATGAAGGTGCCGGTCTGCAGGTCGGTGAACGTGATCAGCTCCGGGATCAGCTCGAACACCTTGGCGAAGCGCTCCTGGCTATCTCTCAGCTCGGCCTCCATCTGCCGTCTGTCGCTGATGTCGCGCAAGACGGAAATCAAGGTCTGGCGGCCGCCCATCTGGCTGATCGAGGCGGAAAACTCAATCCAGGAAATCTGGCCGTCCTTGCGGCATAGCGGCAGTTCGCGCGCGCGGACCTCGCGCTGATGCTGCAAGTCCTGCAACAACTGCAGCCGGTCGTCGGCGTTGCCCCACAAGCCGAGCGCCATGGTCGTCTGCCCGACGACTTCGTCGCGCCGATATCCTGCCATCGGGAGTATCTGCTGGTTGACGTCGAGCACCGTGCCGGTGGCGATGTCCGTGAGGATGATCAGGTCCGGCATCAGCCGGAATGCGGTCTCGAATTTCTCGACGCTTTCTTGCAGCGCCTGCTCGATGAGCTTGCGTGAGGTGATGTCTTCAACCGTCGCGATGAGGCCGGCGAGCCTGCCGTCCTCGTTGAGCTGGCCGGTGTTGAAGCGCAGCCAGCATGAGGTATTGTCCGGCTTGAGGTAGCGCACCTCGATGCCGGCGTGACTGTTTTGCCCGAGTGCGATTGTCCAGGCCTCGAGTGCGACGGGCAGGTCGTTCAGGTACAGATCGGCATGCCAGGGGCGGCCAAGCAGCTCGCCGGCGGAGCGGCCGGTCAGCCGCTGGAAGGTCACATTTGCGTAGTTGACGATGCCGTCGTTGTCCGTGCCGATGATGCCGAGTGCCGAGGCCTCGGTGATGGCGCGCAGCCGGGCGTAATAATGCGCCAACTCCTGCCTGAGATCCTGTATCTCGGATTGATCGAGATCGAAGCGGAACAGCTCGCGGCGCCCGTCGGGCAGGGCAACGCTCACCTGCGACGAGAAAACCTCGAGCAGCTTGCCATCCTTGTGTCTAAGCAGGGTAGTGGCGTCGCTGGGCTGGCCCGGCCTGGCCAGCTGCTCGGCAAAGTCCTCGACAAAATCGGCGTGGTCATCGGGTCTGAGCAGCAGCTCGTCAATCCGGCGGCCGCAGGCCTCGTCCCTTTGATAGCCATACCGCTGCTCGCTGGCACGATTCCAGTAGATGACGCGGCGGTCTTCGTCATAGCCCTGGACGGCGATACAGTCCAGATTCGTCAGCAGGGCATCAAAGCGTGGCTCGGTGGCCGGAGCAAGGGTCAAGGCAATGGCCTCGACCGTGCCATCCTCGTGCAGCAGCGGAATGGCGCACAGCGACGATGGGGCGGGGTGGCCGGCACACGGCAAGACTGCCTGCAGCGGGTGGTGGATTGGCTGGTGGGTGCGTATCGCCAGGTCGATGGGGTTCTCGCCCTCGTCCGGCGCCTGCGAGGCACTGAGGGCCCGTATGATCGCCGCGCCATTCATGCCGATCACGCTGTTGCGCGGCAGATTAAGCTGTGTGCAAGCGTGCTCGTTGCAGTCGACGAGCGTGCCGTCCGGCGCGTGTATGAATACCCCTTGCTCCAAGGTATCGAGCGCGGCGCCATAGCCACGTGCTGTCGTTCGCAATGAGGCCAGCTCTGCCTCGGCTTGGGTCAGGCGTGCAATCAGCTGCGCCCGGTCCAGGTGGTCATACACTAGGGGTTCACCATCTGCATCGTTGCGATAGCTTGAATATAGGCGGAGGCCGGCTGGACTGAAAGCCGCCGAGCCCATTTTCGACGGAATACGGCGGGCAATGCAAACAGGCCTGCAATGCAGGCCTGTCTTCAATCCGCCGAAGGTACAAGGGGGCTCGGCGCCAGCCCTGCACAACCCGGGGTTATTTGGTGAAGCCGCAGAACACGTCGTGGATCATGCCGATCACTTCCAACGTGCGGGCATCGCCGACCCGGTAGAACACGCGGTTGGCATCCTTGCGCGTGCGCAGCACGCCCTTGTCCCGCATGATGGCCAGGTGTTGTGAGATATTGCTCTGAGATGTGCCGACCTGATCGACAATATCCTGCACACTGACTTCCTTGTCGCCGAGCACATAAAGAATCTTCAGGCGAATCGGATGCGACATGGCTTTCATCGCACGCGATGCCTGCTCGATTTGCTCGTCCATCACCATCAAATCAGCAGCATCTTGTTTCATGATCGACTCGAGTTTCCCCACTGAATAAATCTCACTGAGAAGCGGAACTGGTATTAGAATATTCTAATGGTAGCAGGAAAAAAAATGGCGTTCAAGCTAAATCCACTTGGCATACGAAAATATAAAACGCCAGGTAACGGATACGAGCCCGGTTATCCGTCAACCACTCGCACGACGCACCGCTTGGTGCATTTACGAATGGGGATCAACTCAAACGCTGCTAAAATAGCACACGATTTTCATTTCGTAAAAGACAGCCGCCGCCATGCCTGCCGTAAAACCCGCTATCCTGCTTATTCTTGATGGCTTTGGCCATCGCCTCGAAGGTGATGATAATGCCATTTTGCATGCCAACAAGCCCAACTGGGATCGTCTGACAAAGACATACCCATACACCACCATCAATGCCTCCGAACAGTTTGTCGGCCTGCCCGCTCATCAGTTCGGCAATTCCGAGGTGGGGCATCTGAACATCGGGGCGGGGCGCGTGATTCGCCAGGACATTTCGCGCATCGACTACGATATCGAGACCGGTGCATTCTTCCGCAACCCTACGCTGCTCGACGCAGCGCAGAAAGCCCGGCAGGGCACGCTGCACATTCTTGGCCTGGTGTCGGACGGCGGCGTGCATAGCCACGAGGCGCACATCTTCGCGTTGTTGAAATTGGCGCACGAGCAGGGGGTGGGCAGCATCGCCGTCCATGCTTTTCTGGATGGCCGCGATACACCACCAAAGAGCGCCGAAACCTACCTGGCCCGCTTGCAGGCGCAATGCGACGCCACTCCGGGCGCACGCATCGCCACGCTGGTCGGGCGCTATTTCGCCATGGACCGCGACAAGCGCTGGGAACGCGTCGAGCCGGTGTATGACATGCTGACGCAGGGCGTGGCAGAATTCAGTGCGCCGGATGCCCAGGCGGGCTTGGCTGCGGCCTATGCGCGCGGCGAGAGCGATGAATTCGTCAAGACGACGGTGATTGGTGCCCCGGCACCGATCAAGGATGGCGATACGGCCGTGTTCGTCAATTTCCGTGCGGACCGCGCGCGTCAATTGACCCAGGCGCTGGCGTGGCCTCATTTCGACGGCTTCGCGCGCAAGGTTCAACCCAAGCTTGCCTATTTCGCGTCGATGTCGAGCTATGGCGAGGCGTATGCCAATCCGGTCGCCTTCCCGCCGCAGCGCTTCAGCAACACGCTGGGCGAATACCTCGGCAAGCTCGGTCTCAAGCAGTTGCGTATCGCCGAAACCGAAAAGTATCCACATGTGACTTACTTCTTCAGCGGTGGCGAAGAGCAGCCCTTCCCGGGGGAGGACCGCATCCTGGTGCCGTCGCCCAAGGTCGCAACCTATGACCTGCAGCCCGAAATGAGCGCACCCGAGGTGACCGCCAGGCTGGTCGAGGCCATCAGAAGCAAGCAGTACGCATGCATCATGTGCAACTACGCAAATGGCGACATGGTGGGCCACACCGGCAATTTCGATGCGGCCAGGCAGGCCATCGAGGCGCTGGACCAGTGTGTGGGCCGTGTCGTGGCAGCGGCCCAGGAAGTCGGCGCGGAAGTGTTGATCACCGCCGATCACGGCAATGCCGAAATGATGCACGATGACGACAGTGGCCAGGTGCACACCCAGCATACGACCAACCTTGTGCCCTTCCTTTATGTCGGGCGTCCGGCAACACTGGCCGACACGGGGGCGTTGCAGGACGTAGCGCCCACGCTGTTGGCCATGATGGGGGTCGAGCAGCCGGTGGAAATGACGGGCCATTCATTGATCCGATTCGCGTGAAATCACTCTCGCTTCATGCCGCAATGGCGCTGCTTCTGGCAGCGCCTTTTGCGTCTTCCGCGCCGGCCGAACCGGAGGTGCCAAAAGCCGAGCTCAAAGAGCTGCGCAGCCAGATCCAAAGCCTGCAGAAAGAAATCGAAAAGGGTGAGGCGAACCGGGTAGAGGCGGTCGACGCGCTGAAGTCATCCGAGCGAGCCATTTCCGAGGCCAATCGTCTGATCGACAGCCTGTCGACCGAGCACGTGCAGGCCCGCCAGGAGTTGCAACGCCTGAAGAACGACCTGGCCGCGCGCCGCCGCGAGACCCTGGATCGCCAGCAGCAACTGGGCAAGCTCGTTGCCGCGCATTACCGGGCGGGGCAGCCCGATGCGGTCAAGCTTGCCCTGTCGGGGCAGGACCCCGCCCTGGCCGAGCGTGAGCTAACCTACTACCGCTATATTGCCCAGGCGGAAACCAAGCTCATTGCCGCGCTCAGGCTGCAGATGAGCGAGCTCAACGCCTTGCTGGAGCAAGCCGCCGCCAAGGAGCGTGAACTACAGCGCATCGAGACCGACAAGCGCGCGCAGAAAACCACGCTGGAGCAGCAGAAGGTCGAGCGTGCCGCGGTGCTGGCCAAAGTATCGGGCGAGATCAAGTCGCGGCGGCAGGCCGTCGATAAGCTCAAGCAGGATGAGCAACGTCTGACCCAGCTCATCACGCGCCTGACCCGCCTGGCGGAAGAGCGCGAGCGGGCGGCCCGCATCCGTGCGGCCAAGCTCGCGGCAGAACAGGCGAAAGCCAAGGCGCGGGCGGAACGCGCCGCCAAGGCCAGCAAGTCGGAGGTGGCGAAGAATGCAACTAAATCCGAGCTGGCCGACTCTAAGCCGGCGGAAAGCACTGTCATCGCCCGTAATGATGTCGTGCCGGAGCCGGTTGCCGGGGACAGCTTCGTCGCGCTCAAGGGGCGCTTGCGCCTGCCGGCCCGCGGCGATGTGCTGCATCGCTTCGGCTCGCCACGGGCCGAGGGGGGTAGCAACTGGCGCGGAGTGTTCATCCGGACGTCGCCGGGCGAGGCCGTGCACGCCATCGCCGCGGGGCAGGTGGTATTCGCCGATTGGCTGCGTGGCTTCGGCAACCTGCTGATCATCGACCACGGCGGCGGCTATCTAAGCTTGTACGGTTATAACGAATCGCTGCTCAAACGAGTCGGCGACCGGGTCAAGGCCGGTGACGTGGTCACCCGCGCGGGCAACACCGGCGGGGCTGAGGAAACCGGGTTATACTTTGAATTACGCCATTTAGGTAAGCCGCTCGACCCCGCCCAGTGGACGAGCTGAGTCAACATTAGGACGCATCCATGCGCAACAATATGCAGAAATTCGGTCTGGTCTCCGCTGGCGTTATCGTCGGCGTACTGATCAGCCTCAACTTTGGCGCCATTGCCGAAAAAAATCAGGAGACCCAGCCGCTGCCGGTTGAGGATCTGCGCGCCTTTACAGAGGTGTTTGGCCGAATCAAGGCCGACTATGTCGAGCCGGTGGAAGACAAGAAGCTGATCCGCGAGGCCATCAACGGCATGTTGTCCGGCCTCGATCCCCATTCGGTCTACCTCGACGAGGCTGCATTCAAGGAGTTGCGCGAAAGTACCCAGGGTGAATTCGGTGGGCTCGGCCTCGAAGTCGGCGTTGAGGACGGCTTCGTCAAGGTGATCACGCCGATCGAAGATACCCCGGCATTCAAGGCCGGCATCAAGTCCGGGGACCTGATCATCAAGCTCGACGATGCGACCGTGCGCGGCATGTCGCTCAACGACGCAGTCAAGAAGATGCGCGGCAAGCCCAATACCAACATCACGCTGACCGTGATCCGCAAGGGTGAGAGCAAGCCGCTGACCTTCACGCTGACGCGTGCGGTGATCAAGGTGCAGAGCGTCAAGGGCAAGCTGCTGGACGATAGCTACGGCTATGTACGCATCACCCAGTTCCAGGAGCACACGGTAGAGGACCTGGCCAAGGCGATCGACAGCCAGTACAAGCAGGGCAAGGGTGGGCTGAAGGGTTTCGTGCTCGATCTGCGCAACGACCCGGGTGGCCTGCTTGACGCAGCGGTAGGCGTTTCCGCAGCCTTCCTGCCCGCCAATACCATGGTGGTGTACACCGATGGCCGTGTGTCGGACTCCAAGATGAAGAAATTCACCAACAAGGAAGACTACGCGCGCCGCAGCGACGACCCGCTGAAAAACCTGCCCAAGGAGATCAAGAGTGTGCCGATGGTCGTGCTCGTCAACGGCGGCTCGGCATCGGCATCCGAAATCGTGGCGGGCGCCCTGCAGGATCACAAGCGCGCCATCGTCGTCGGTACGCAGACCTTCGGTAAGGGCTCGGTTCAGTCCGTGCTGCCGCTCTCGGCCACCACTGGCATCAAGCTGACGACGGCACGTTACTACACGCCGAACGGACGGTCGATCCAGGCCAAGGGGATCGAGCCCGATGTCGAGGTCGAAGAGGCCAAGCTCAGCTCGCTCGACGCGGGCTTGCGCTTCCGTGAAGCGGACCTGGCTGGGCATCTGGACAACCCGCAGGACCCCGAGGCAGGCAAGCAGCCAGCCAAACCGGCTGCCGCCCCTAAGGCACAACCGGCCAAGGGTGGAGCGGGGAAGGATGATGCAGGCAAGGTCGATGGCCCGATCGAATTCGGCTCGAAGCAGGACTACCAGTTGCAGCAGGCACTCAATGTGCTGAAGGTGCAGCAGATCGTGGTCAGCAAGATGGGCCCGAAGTCTTGAGTGGCTGACCCGTCGTTCTGACAAGGGCCGCAATCGCGGCCCTTGTTGTTTGTGCCACCGATGGTGATGATCGGTGCAGGCAAAACAAAAAACCCGCATGGCGCAACGCTATGCGGGTTTTGGGTATGCGTGAACCAAACTTGGTGCCCAGGGACGGACTCGAACCGTCACGCCTTGCGGCGGGGGATTTTGAGTCCCCTGCGTCTACCGATTTCGCCACCTGGGCCGCAGATGGTCTGGCTGCCTGATTCAGATTTGGTCAGCCAAAAGTAGGAGGCGGATTATCCATGAAAGGTGACATGCAGGCAAGCCCTTTTGCCCAGCCATGGGGGCTCGGCTATACTCGACTGTTGTGATTTCAATGGGCGGCCCTGTCGCTCCGCCTTCCCCTCTCCATGCGTACCGACGATTTCGACTACACCTTGCCTGATGAGCTGATTGCTCAATCCCCGTGTTCCGAACGTGGCGGCAGCCGGCTGCTGACGCTGGATGGCCGTAGTGGCCATTTTGCCGACCGGATGTTTGCCGACTTGCCGACGCTCGTGCGCGCGGGCGATCTGCTGGTCTTCAACAACACCAAGGTGATCAAGGCGCGCCTGTTCGGCCAGAAGGCCAGTGGCGGCCAGGTCGAGGTGCTGGTGGAGCGGGTGCTCAATACCCATGAGGTGTTGGCGCACGTGCGTTCCAGCAAGTCTCCCAAGCCAGGTAGCCAGCTGCTGCTTGCGCAACGTTGGCAGGTGGAGATGGTCGAGCGGCAGGGGGATCTGTTTCGCCTGCGCTTCCAGGCTGAGGATGACGTCCTGTCGATACTCGAGCAGTCGGGCCAGTTGCCCCTGCCGCCGTATATCGAGCACAGCCCCGACAATACCGACGAAACACGTTACCAGACGGTCTATGCCGAGCATCCTGGCGCGGTGGCGGCGCCGACAGCCGGTCTGCATTTCGACGATGCAATGCTGCAGCGCCTGCGCGAGATGGGCGTCAAACTCGCCTATGTCACGCTGCATGTCGGCGCTGGCACGTTCCAGCCCGTGCGCGTTGACCACATCGCCGAGCATCGCATGCACAGCGAGCTGTATTCGATCCCGCCGGAAACCGTCGATGCGGTGGCCGAAGCCAGAAGGAGCGGTGGGCGGGTGACTGCAATCGGCACTACCAGCCTGCGTGCGCTCGAGGCCGCCTCGCAATCCGGCACCTTGCAGGTGGGGCAGGGTGAGACTGACATCTTCATTACCCCCGGCTATCGCTTCAACACGGTCGACCGGCTGCTGACCAATTTCCACCTACCCAAGTCGACCCTGTTGATGTTGGTGTCCGCCTTTGCAGGCTACGACCATATGCGTGGCGCCTATGCACATGCCGTTGCCGAACGTTATCGCTTCTTCAGCTATGGTGATGCCATGCTGATTGATCGCAACGAGGACATGTGAACCCGCGCATTGCCTCCCTGCCGCACAACGCTCAGGGGCGTGATCTCATCGTGGGCGACCTGCATGGTTGTCTCGACGATCTGCTGCGCTTGCTCGATCGTCTGCAGTTCGATCCAGCGCTGGATCGAGTGCTGTCGACGGGGGACCTGGTTGATCGGGGGCCGTCTTCGCTTGGCTGCCTGCGGCTGATTTGCGAGTCGTGGTTTCACGCCGTCATCGGCAATCATGAGCAGATGCTGCTCGATGCCATTGCCAACCCTGACGGCCAGCGCCGCATGTTTCATCATCTGAATGGCGGTGCCTGGGCACAGCAATTGATCGATGAGCGGGACACAGAACTGCTGCAGCTTGCCGACATGGCTGCGGCCTTGCCCCACATCCTGGTGGTGGGGCGGGATGGGCCGTCCCGCTTTCATCTGGTGCATGCCCACCTGCTTGCCTCGACCGAGCCGCTGCGGCTATGGCGTGATGCCGACATCGATGATGGCCTGCTGGGGGACGCACCCAACCAGGCCGACATGCTGATCTGGGCACGGGCCCTGGCGCCGGACGCCGGGTTTGCCGCCATGTGCGATGACGAACCGAGTTTCTACCCCGGGCTGTCGCTGACCTATTGCGGGCACAACCCGGTGCCGCATCCCGTGACCGTGCTGTCCCATCGCTTTCTCGACACGGGGGCCGGCTATGCCGGCAACGTCTGGATCGAGTCCGAGGATACCGGTGTTCCCATGCACCTGAGCCTGCTGGAGCGGCGGCCGGATGGCAGCGAAACCTTGCATTCGGCCTGCTTCTCACCCGATTCGGCTGCATGAAAAAGGGGCCGTCAGGCCCCAATCTTTCTCGCCGGCGAGGCTCAGTAGGTGTAGAGCATGCGCTGTATATCCTTGCTGTTATTGGTGCGCGTCAGCGCCAGCATCAGCAGGATGCGTGCCTTCTGCGGATTGAGCGTGTCGCTCACCACGAAATCGAGCTCATCATCGTTGGCTTCGCCGTTCCGGGCGACAATCCCCTGGCCGACGCGGGAGCTGCGCACGATCATCACTCCTTGCTTGCGGGCATCGACCAGGCCAGGTTTCGTGGTGTTGGACAGGCTGCCGTCACCCACGCCGGCGTGCACGATATCCTTGGCCCCAGCCTTGACCAGCGCATCGAGCGCGATGCGATTGTTGCTGGCGTAGCCATAGACGATATCGACCTGCGGGAGCGTGCTCAGATCGTCGACATTGAATTCGGTTTCGAGCGTGTGCTTGCGGACCGGCAGCCGGTAGAAATGCGGGCGGTTGGGTCCGAACTGACATGAGGCTGGGCGCATGTCTCGAGTGCGGCGCGAGTACTGCAGGGAGGTGGGAGGAAAAAAGACGGGACACCGTTTGGTATCCCGTTTCAGAAGGAGAGAGGAGCAGGCTTACGCCTAGCTGGATTTCACGCTGCGAATTCTGCCGCACTGCAATATCAGCGGCTATTGCCGAAATACCTAACAGGGATATCCCCATTGGCAAGGAACTTTTGGCTGGCATTTGTGGGGTGCGTGACCTTGCCGTCGTTGGTGCACGCAAAGGCGGCGTGCGGGGTAGAATGTCGGCTTTTGCGCGGCGGGCAATCCCGCTGGCGTTGTTGCAGGCACTCGCCGGCTTGTGCTGCCGGTCGAAAGGACATCATGAAGTACTCATTGCACAAGACCGACGGCCTCGCACGCCGCGGCACCCTGGAACTGATCCACGGCAAGATCGAAACCCCGGTGTTCATGCCGGTCGGCACCTACGGCACGGTCAAGGGCATGAGCCCGCACGAACTGCACGACATCGGCGCGCAGATCATTCTCGGTAATACCTTTCACCTCTGGTTGCGCCCCGGGCTCGATGTTGTGGCGGCCCACGGCGGCCTGCACGGGATGATGGCATGGGACAGGCCCATTCTCACCGACTCGGGCGGTTTCCAGGTATTCAGCCTGGGGGCGCTGCGCAAGATCACCGAGGAAGGGGTCAAGTTCCAGAGCCCGGTCAATGGCGACAAGCTGTTCCTGACGCCGGAGGAGTCGATGCGCATCCAGCGCGTGCTCAATTCCGATGTCGTGATGATCTTCGACGAGTGCACGCCTTACCCGGCCACGCGCGACGAGGCTGCCAAGTCGATGCGGCTGTCGATGCGCTGGGCACGCCGCTCGCGCGACGAATTCGATCGCCTGGAAAACCCCAATGCGCTGTTCGGCATCGTGCAGGGCAGCATGTACGAGGATTTGCGCGATGAATCGCTGGCGGGGCTGATGGATATCGGTTTCCATGGCTTTGCCATTGGCGGCCTGTCGGTAGGCGAGCCCAAGGAGGACATGGTGCGCATCCTCGCC